>JAVVFC010000080.1:0-12572 GCA_032250975.1 Longimicrobiales bacterium
AGTCGGGCAGCCTCGCCCGGGTGGGGCGTGAGCACAGTGGGCGCGGGACGGGCGCGCAACCGCCGCTCCGGGTCCCCGGCCAGCAGGTTGAGGGCGTCCGCGTCCAGCACCAGCGGGGCGGCGTGCGCCAGGACGCGCTCGAGCAGCGCCGCCGCCTCCGGCGCGGTCCCCAGGCCGGGACCCGCCAGCACGGCTCGGGAAGCCCGGAGCGCATCCGCCACGGCGTCGGCGTCGCCCGCGTCCACGAATACGGCCTCGGGGAGCGCACACTGCACGATCTCACGATTGGCCCCGGGGCTCACCACCCGAACGAAACCCGCCCCGGCGCGGAGTGCGGCGCGAGCGGCCAGGACGGCCGCACCCGCCATACCCGGGCTGCCCGCCACCACCGCCACCGCGCCCACGGCGTTCTTGTGGGTCTCCGGGGGACGGCGTGGGAGGCGGGCCTCCGCCCACGCCGGCGTCAGCAGCCGGATGCCTGCGAAGTCGTCCGGCAGCGGTGGAAAGCCGATCTCGAGCGCCACCAGCCGTCCGGCGCGGGCGCGGCCCGGGTGCAGGAGCGTGCCCAGCTTGGGCCACCCGAAGGCCACGGTCAGGTGCGCGTGCACGGCGGCGCCCGCCACCTCGCCCGTGTCGGCGTCCACCCCCGACGGTACATCCAGCGCCACAACCCGGCCCCGGAGCGTGCCCGCCTCCCGGGCCACGCCCAGCAGGCGCACCACCCGCTCAGCCTCTCCGCGCGGAGCGCCGCGCGCACCCGTCCCCAGCACGCCGTCCACCACGGCCCCCTCCCGCGCCAGCGCCGCCTGCAGGTGTGCCGAGAGCACGTCGTCGGCCAGCGTCCGCGAGGGCCGGCAGGGCACGTCCCAGCCGTGCAGCAGGGGGTCGGGCCAGGCCCGCTCGGCGGTGAGCAGGACCTCCACCTCCCGCCCCCAGGCGCGCAGGGTGCGCGCGACCACCAGAGCGTCCCCGCCGTTGTTGCCGCCGCCCGCGAGCACCAGCACCGGTCCCCGGGACGCCGCGTGCGCCACCAGGGCGGCGGCGCCCGCACCGGCCCGCTCCATGAGGGCCGAGCCGGGGACGCCGGCCCGCTCCATCGCCCAGGCGTCGAGCTGTGCCGAGCGGCTGCCGGAAAGCACCGCGAGGTGCGCCGGGGCGAAGCACCTCACGGCGCCTCCCCGCCCGGATCACCCGGACGCCGGCCGGCAGGTGGCGGCGCGGCTACTTGTAGCTCTGGCCGATGGTCCGGCCGAAGGTGATCTCGCCGTTGTCGATGCGGATGTTGAACCCGCACTCGGGGTTGGAGCAGACCCATGCCTTGTACTGGATGGGTGCCCCGTCCCGGCCGTAGTCGGAAAGCGGCAGCAGCAGCCCCCCATCGCACTTCTGGCAGCGTGGAAATGCGCCTTCGTCCGCCATGTTCAACCCCTCCCATGGGCGTTGGGTCGTTTGAGTGACCGTCAGCGGGGTCGCCACACGGGACCCCGGATTCTCACGGGCGCGCCCCCCAGGGGTACGCCGTCTCGAAGACCTCTTCGAAGTCGTAGACGTCCTGGAAGTCCTCCAGGTGATCGTCCTCCTGCTTCACCAGCACCCCGCTCTCGACCAGGGCGAACACCACCTCCCCCACGTCCCCGGTGCTCCGGATGCCGAAGTGGTTCAACACCGTGCGCGCCATGAGCCCGAACCGTTCGAGCGCCACCTCCCGCACCCCCTCGGCCAGCTCCCGCCCCGAGATGTGCCGCCGGCGGGGAAGATTCTCGATGACGTGGTTGAGGGCGGAGAGCACGAGCAGGAACGCCCGCGGATGGAAGCGGGGGTTCCTCTCCTGCAGATGGGAGAGCATCTCTTCGGCGAACTGGACCTGCGTCATGGGCGGTAAGTTATGCCCCGGAGAGGACGGCGCCAGAGGGTCGCGGGGCGCCGCCAGACAGGGAACGCCTCAGACTGCCGAGAGACGGGGGTAGAGCGGAAAGACCTCGCACATCTCCTCCACCTCGGCCCGCGTGCGCCGGATGAGCGTCTCCTCGCCCGGCTGCGCCAGGACGCGCGCCATCCACTCTCCGATCCGGTGCATCTCGGCCGGCCCCATGCCCCGCGTCGTCAGGGCCGCGGTACCGATGCGGAGTCCGGAGGTGACGAAGGGGGACCGCGTCTCGCCGGGCACCGTGTTCTTGTTGACGGTGATGCCGGCGGCCTCCAGCACGTGTTCGGCCTCCTTGCCGGTCAGGTCCGGGTGGCTGGGCCGCAGATCCACCAGCAGCAGGTGGTTGTCGGTGCCCCCGCTGACCGGATGGAAGTCGCGGGCCAGCAACGCCTCTGCGAGCGCGCGGGCGTTCTCCACCACGCGGGCCGCGTAGTCCCGGAAGGTGGGATCGCTCGCCTCGCGGAAGGCGACCGCCTTGGCGGCGATCACGTGCATGAGCGGGCCGCCCTGGACGCCGGGAAACACCGCCTTGTCGACCGTACGCGCATGCACCTCCCGAGACAGGAGCAGTCCGCCGCGGGGACCCCTCAGCGTCTTGTGTGTGGTGGTGGTGACCACGTCGGCGTGGGGGACGGGCGAGGGGTGCACACCCGCCGCCACCAGGCCGGCGATGTGCGCCATGTCGACCAGCAGCACGGCGTCCACCTCACGCGCGATCTCGCCGAAGGCCTGGAAGTCGATGGTCCGGGGATAGGCGCTCGCCCCCGCGATGATCAGGCGGGGGCGAACCCGGTGGGCCTGCTCCCGGATCACCTGGTAGTCCAGCCGACCGGTGACCTCGTCGACGCCGTAGGCGCTGACTTCGAAGTACCGGCCCGAGAAGTTGACCGGGGAGCCGTGCGTGAGGTGTCCGCCGTGGCTCAGGTCCATGCCCAGGATGCGGTCACCCGGCTCCAGAAACGCCAGGAAGGCGGCCATGTTGGCCTGCGCCCCGGAGTGCGGCTGGACGTTGGCGTGCTCGGCACCGAAGAGCACCCTGGCCCGATCCCGGGCCAGCACCTCCGCCTCGTCCACGATCTCGCACCCGCCGTAGTAACGCTTGCCGGGAAGCCCCTCGGCGTACTTGTTGGTCAGCACCGAGCCGGCCGCTTCCAGGACGGCCTCCGACACGAAGTTCTCGCTCGCGATGAGTTCGAGCTGACCCGCCTGACGCCGGGCCTCCCGGCCCAGGATGGCGTGGATCTCGGGATCGACCTCCCGCAGGTGCTCGTGACGCATGGACCTTCCCCTTCCCCCTCAGGGATGTGCTTTCCCTCGCCTCAGACCCAGCTGCGCTGCAGGTGCCGGGCGCGCTCGATACGGTATTCCGCCACCCGGTCGGCGGCGATGGCCGTGGGGACCCCCTCGTCCGCCGCCCGCTCGAAGATCTGCAGCAGCGTGTGGTAGATCTCGCCGGCCTTGCGCTTGCTGCGCTCGGGGCTCCACTCCTGCAGCTCTCCGTACACGTTGATCAGCCCCCCCGCGTTGATGACGTAGTCCGGGGCGTAGAGGATGCCCGCATCGGACACCGCCTGGCCGTGACGGGAGCTCTCGAGCTGGTTGTTGGCCGCCCCGCCGATGATGTCACACGTCAGGACCTTGAGCGTGTCGTCGTTGATGACCGCACCCAGGGCGCAGGGGGCGAAGATGTCGGCCTCCACGCCGTAGATCTCCTCGGCTCCGACCGCGGTGGCGCCGAAGTCGTCCACGCAGCGGCGCACGCGCACGGGGTCGATGTCGGTCACCGTCAGACGGGCGCCCTCTTCGTGCAGGTCCTGGCAGAGGAAGTAGCCCACGTGCCCGAGGCCCTGCACCGCCACGTGCTTCCCATCCAGAGAGTCGTCCCCGTAGCGCGCCTGCGCAGCGGCCTTGATGCCCATGTAGACCCCGTAGGCGGTGACCGGAGACGGATCACCCGACCGGCCGTAGATGCCCACCACGTGATCGGTCTCCATGAGGACGTACTCCATGTCGTCCGGAGACGTCCCCACGTCCTCGGCCGTGATGTAGCGCCCGTTCAGCGACTCGACCGCGCGACCGTGCGAACGGAAGACCATCTCGCGGTACTTGGTCCGGTTGTCGCCGATGATCACCGACTTGCCACCCCCGAGGTTCAGGCCGGCCACGGCCGCCTTGTACGTCATGCCACGGGCCAGGCGGAGCGCGTCCACCACAGCCTCCTCGTCGGTGGCGTAGCTCCAGAACCGGGTGCCGCCCAGTGCCGGACCCAGCGTGGTGTCATGGATGGCGATGATGCCCCGGTATCCCAGTTCGGGGTCATTCCAGAAGACGAGCTGCTCGTGCTGGTGCTTCGACATGCGATCGAAGATGTCCATCCGTCTGGCTCCTGATTGCTCTCGTGATTCGGGGGTCAGACTTCCCTGGCCGCCCGGATGATTTCCCGCGCGATCACCACCCGCATGACCTCGCTGGTCCCCTCATAGATCTCCGTCCCCTTGGCGTCACGCATGAGACGCTCCACGGGGTAGTCCCGCATGTAGCCGTAGCCGCCGAAGATCTGAACGGCCTCGTCGGCGGCGTACATGGCCGCCTCGCTGGCCAGGAGCTTTGTCCCGGCCACGCGTGCGCTCAGGGCATCCGCACCCGTCCCCTCGTCCGGGACCCCGTCCCGGACTCCCTGCAGCCGCCGGCCCACCTCGTGCAGCGCGGCGCGCGCGCCGGCGATGCGGGCCGCCATGTTGGCGAGTTTGGCCTGGGTCGCGCCGAAGTCGGCGAGCGGACGCCCGAACTGCTCCCGCTCCAGGGAGTAGCGCGTGGCGTGATCGAGCGCCGACTGGGCGACACCGAGCGCCAGCGCCGCCACACCGGTCCGTCCCAGCACCAGCGACTCCAGTGCGAGGGCCAGCCCGTGGCCCGGGTCCCCCACGAGCGCGTCCGCGGGGAGGTGCACTTCGTCCAGTTCCACGTCCACGGTCTCCGAAGCCCGGTGCCCCATGGTGGTGACCCGCCGGGTGACCCGGTAGCCGGGGGCGGAGGGCGCCACCAGGAAGCACCCGATACCGTCCGGGCCGGTCCGGGCGAACGTCAGCACCACGCCGGCGCGGGCGCCGTTGGTGACCCACGCCTTCCTGCCGGTGAGCACCCAGCCGTCCTCCACTTCCCTCGCCGCGCAGGTGACGGCGGCGGCGTCGCTGCCGGCGTCGGCCTCCGAGAGGGCGAAGGCGCCCAGCACCTCACCCGCCGCCAGGCGGGGCAGCCACTCCCGGCGCTGCGCATCGCTGCCGTGGGCGAGCAGCAGCGCCGGCACGGGACCGTTGTGGATGGCCACCGAGAGCGCGAGCGAGGCGTCGGCGCGGGCCAGCTCCTCGAGGACCAGCAGGTAGGTGGTCAGATCGAGCGCCAACCCGCCGTGGGACTCCGGTACGAGCATGCCCAGGAAGCCCAGCTCGGCCAGCTTGCCGAACACCTCGTCCGGAATCGCCTGCTCGGCGTCCCACCGCTCGGCGGCGGGCGCGATCTCGCCCCGGGCGAAGTCCCGGGCCAGCGAGCGAATCTCGAGCTGCTCGGATGTGAAGCTCATGCCCGTCACGCCGCGTAGACGTGGAAGCCGCGGCCGGACTTGCGCCCCAGCCATCCGGCGGCCACGTACTTGCGCAGCAGCGGGCAGGGACGGTAGCGGTCGTCGCCCAGTTCGCGGTGCAGCACCTCGAGAATGTTGAGGCAGGTGTCGAGGCCGATCAGGTCCGCCAGAGTGAGCGGGCCCATCGGGTGCGCCATCCCCAGCTTCATGACCTCGTCGATGGCCTCGGCGGTCGCCACGCCTTCCATGAGCGCGAAGACGGCCTCGTTGATCATGGGCATGAGCACCCGGTTGGAGACGAACCCCGGGAAGTCGTTGACCTCGACCGGTGTCTTGCCGAGGGCGCGTGTGAGCGTGAGCACGCGCTCGGTGGTCTCGTCGGTGGTGGCCAGCCCCCGGATCACCTCCACCAGCTTCATGACCGGCACCGGATTCATGAAGTGCATGCCGATCACCTGCCCGGGACGCCCGGTGCGGGCCGCGATCTCGGTGATGGAGATCGAGGAGGTGTTGGACGCCAGCACCGCCTGCGCGGGAGCGTGCTCGTCCAGGGTGCGGAAGAGCGTGTACTTGAGCTCCGCCTTTTCCGGCACGGCTTCCACCACCAGTTCGGCGTTCTCCACCCCGCCCTCCACCGTGGTCTCCCCGCGGATGCGCGCCAGGGTGGCGAGCTTGTCCTCGTCCGAGATGAGCGCCTTGCCCACCTGCCGGTCCAGGTTGCGCGAGATGGTGGCCAGCGCCCGGTCCAGCGCCGCCGCGTCCACGTCCACGAGCGTCACCGAGAGGCCCGCCTGGGCACACACGTGGGCGATCCCGTTGCCCATGGTGCCCCCGCCGATGACGGTCACCCGCGAAATATCGGTCATGTCCGGCTCCTTGGAATTCAGACCCTGCGGACCGAAAGCGCCACCGCGTTCCCGCCCCCGAGACAGAGCGTCGCCAGCCCCGACTCGCGGTCGCGCTGCTCCAACGCCGCCAGCAGGGTCACCAGGATGCGACCTCCGGACGCCCCGATGGGATGACCCAGCGCGACCGCCCCGCCGTTCACGTTCACCCGCTCCTCGTCCATCCCCAGCTCGCGCATGTCGGCGAGGGCCTGTACGGCGAAGGCCTCGTTCACCTCGATCAGATCGTAGTCCCCGATGGAAGCCCCGGTGCGGGCCATGAGGTTCCTGACCGCAGCGATGGGCGCGAAGAAGAGATCCTCGGGCTCGGTGCCGCCGCTGGCGTACCCGGTGATCACCGCCTGCACGCTCAGGCCGTGCGCTTCGGCGAAGGCCTGACTGCACACCACCAGGGCGGCGGCCCCGTCGTTGAGGCCGGGTGCGTTCCCCGCCGTGACCACCAGTTCGGTGACGTGCTCGGGGGCGTCGTCGGGGAAGGCCGGCCGCAGGCGCGCGAGCGCCTCCAGCGACGTGTCGGCGCGGGGACCCTCGTCGGTGTCCACCACCGTGTCGCCCCGGCGCCCCGGGACGGTGACCGGTACGATCTCGCCCCGGAAGCGGCCCTCGGCAATTGCGGCGACCGCCTTCTGGTGGGACCGCAACGAGAAGGCGTCCGCCTCCTCGCGGGTGATGCCCGCCTTGGTGGCGGTGTGCTCGGCGTGCCCCCCCATGTGACAGGCGCCGAAGGAGCACCAGAGTCCGTCGTGGATGAGCCCGTCCTGGAGCCGCTGGTCCCCGAACTTGACCCCGGAGCGCAGCCCCCGCAGGTAGTAGGGCACGTTGGACATGGACTCCATGCCCCCGGCCACCGCGGACTGGATGTCGCCCGCCCGGATCGCCTGCGCGGCCAGCATGACGGCCTTGAGCCCCGACCCGCAGACCTTGTTGACCGTCAGCGCCGGCACCGTGGCGGGAATGCCCCCACGGATGGCCGCCTGGCGGGCCGGCGCCTGCCCCCCGCCCGCCTGCACCACGTTCCCGAGGATCACCTCGTCCACCGCCAGGGGGTCGATGCCCGCGCGCGCGACCGCCTCCCGCACCGCGAGGGCGCCGAGGTCGGTGGCGGCCAGGGGCGAGAGTCCGCCCAGGTATCGTCCGATGGGGGTGCGTACGCCGCTGGCGATCACCGGCGTGGTGGCCTTGTCAGTCATGAAGATCCCGTGTCGGGTGTGGGTTCAAACGATGGAAAAATACCGAAATGCCCGACCCCGGTCACCCTCGCCCCCCCCCATCATCGGCCAGCCGGGGCCGGTCCGAGGCGGGGTCCAGGCGCCCCCAGGGCACCTCCGGGTCATGCTCGAAGATCAGCAGCCACGATTCGTCCCGCGCCCGCCGCCAGAGCGCCCGTTTGCTCTCCAGCGTGACGAGCGGCTCCAGGTCGTATCCCATGATCCAG
This sequence comes from Longimicrobiales bacterium, assembly GCA_032250975.1. Lineage (GTDB taxonomy): Bacteria > Gemmatimonadota > Gemmatimonadetes > Longimicrobiales > Gaopeijiaceae > Gaopeijia. The sequence continues at coordinate 7,848 of JAVVFC010000080.1, forward strand.
GGCAGGGGGAGATGAGCCGAGGTCGGGCAGACGTCGGCCAGGAAGCAGGCGGTATCACTGCCGTCCTGAATCAGCACCGACTGATGGTGGGGGGTGTGACCGGGTGTGGGCAGCAGCCGGATCCCGCGCGTGAGCACCGCCTCACCATCGACGAAGTCCCAGAGCCCGGCCTCGGCGACCGGATCGAAGTTGTGCCCCAGGTAGCTGGCCCGGATGCGCTCGTTGTCGCGGTGTGCGAAGTCGAACTCCCGTGCCTGCACCACGTAACGGGCTCCGGGGAACGCCGGCACCGCGCCCCCGCCCGGCCCGCGCCGCGTATTGCCGCCTGCATGGTCGAAGTGCAGGTGGGTCGAAACCACCAGATCCACGTCCGCCGGATCGTGCCCCGCCGCGCGGATGGCGTCCTCCAGCCGCGTGGGTTCGCCGTCGTTGGAGATGCCGTAGATCTCGTGGAACCTCTCGTCCTCCTTGTCGCCGACGCCCGTGTCCACCAGCACCAGCGCCTCCGGCGCCTCGACCAGCAGGCAGCGCAAGGCGAGCGGGATGCGGTTACGGTCGTCCGGGGCGATGCGGCGCTCCCACAGCGGTCGAGGCACGACCCCGAACATGGCGCCGCCGTCGAGCCGCTGGAGCCCCGCCTCCAGGGCGTGGATGCGGATCCCGCCCACGGAGGTGGTGACGAGCGGCAGCTCCGGCGTCCGGTCACTCATGATTCCTCCGGGGTGTCCGGGCCCAGATCCGACCCGGCCCGGCGGTCGCGTGGACCCCTGCGCCGGGACCGGCGCGCCAGCAGCGTGTTCAGCGCATCGAGGTCGTGCACCCCCTGCAGGCGCGCCTCGTCCAGGAGGCGCAGCAGCACGCGGGCCGTGGCCAGGGCGTCCCCGGCCGCCCGGTGGCGCCCGTGGATGCGGATGCCGAAGTGCTGCGTGAGCGCGTCCAGGTTGCGGCGGCGCAGGCGGGGCAGCAGGGCGCGCGCCAGCTGGACGGTGCAGAGCGTCTCCAGGACCGGGACCACCCCCAGCGCCTCGGCCAGTTCGGCCCGCACGAAGCCGGCGTCGAAGCGGGCGTTGTGCGCCACGAAGATGCGCCCCTCCAGGCAGTCGGCCACCACGTCGGCGACATGCTCGAAATAGGGAGCCCCGGAGACCATGTCGCCCGTGATTCCGGTCAGGGAGGCGACGAAGGGAGGGATCGACCGGCCGGGATTCAGGAGGGTGGTGAATTCGTCCCGGATCTCACCCCCGGCCACATGGACGATCGCGATCTCCGTCATGCGGTGCCCGCGGTGCGGCCCCCCTCCCGTGGTCTCAACATCCACGACCGCGAAGTCCAGCGCCTCCAGCGGCGGCCCCAGCCCCGCATCTCCCCGGAGGGACCACACCCCTGCCGGATCGACCCGGAAGCGGGAATCGTCGCCGAGCAGGGCGTAAACCGCCGCAGCCGCCGCACCCGCGTGCCCAGAGATGCCCAGCACCTCTCTCGCCAGCGCATCCGTGGGAGTCGGACCCGCCCGCAGGCGCTCCTCGACCAGCCGGACGAGTGATGCACCCACCTCAGCCCGCCCCGTTACGGTCCGGATGGGTCAGCTGGAAGGAGAGAGACTCCAACTCGGTGACCACGTCCACCTCCTGCACCACCACCGCTTCCGGCAGGCGAAGCGGCGCGGGGGCGAAGTTCAGGATGCCGCGCACACCGGCCGCCACAGCCCGCTCCGCCAGATCCTGGGCCGCCGCTGCGGGCACGGCCAGGATCGCGACCCGGATCGCCTGGCGTGCGAGCACCGCTTCCATCCCGGCGACGTCCTGGATGGTCACCGCACCCCAGGGGGTACCGATCTTGGCCGGGTCACGGTCGAAGACGGCCACGATCTCGAAGCCGCGCCGTCGGAAGTCGGTGTATTCGAAGAGGGCGGATCCGATGCGGCCCGCCCCCAGCAACGCCACCCGCCAGACCCGGTCCAGCCCCAGAATCCCGCGCAGATGGAAGGTGAGATCCGAGACGCCGTATCCGGTGCCACGCTTTCCGAAGGACCCGAAGAGTGAGAGGTCCTTGCGGACCTGGGCGGCTGTGGTGCCCGCCTCCAGCGCAAGATCCTCACTGGATACCGTGACCGGGCCGGGTCCGGTGCGCGTCTCCAGCGAACGGAGGTAGTGCGAAAGCCGGCGGATGGTGGAGTCTGAGACCTTGCGCTGCACGGGCGGCGGGGTGTTGGAGCGGTGCCTTGTGAAATCCGTCACAAACCTAACCTCTCCCCGGGTCGGATCAATCGGCACCGGCACCCCCGCCCTCAGGGATCGGCAGCGCCCGCGCCAACGCCAGCATCGCCCCGGGAGAGAGCGTCTCGGGGCGTCGTTCGAGGTCCAGGTCCAGAGCCTCCGCGACGCGCGCCAGCTCCCCCTCCGGCACGGCAAGATCCGGGTGGGACCGCAGGATCCGGCCCAGCTGCTTGCGCCGCCATTGGAAGGCGGCCCGCGTCAGGTGCCGCAGGCGCAACTCATCACTCGCCGAGATACGGGGAGGCTGGTGCGGCGTGACGCGCACCACGGCGGACTCCACCCTGGGCGTGGGACGGAAGGCCCGGCGCGGTACGCCGAACAGCAGCCGGGCGGACGCCACGCTCTGCACGCCGACCGCGAGGGCGCCGTATGCGCGGGTTCCCGGGGCGGCGACGATCCGCTGCGCCACCTCGCGCTGCACCATGACCACGATCTCGCGCGGGCGGGGGCGGCGCAGCAGGTGGAAGAGGATGGGGGTGGTGATGTTGTAGGGGATGTTTCCGATGACCCGCGCCTCACCCCAGCGGTCGACCACGGCGGGCAGGTCGGTCTTCAGTACGTCGCCGTGGATCACGTCTACGCTGGGGTCGTCCGCATGGCGCCCGGCAAGGGCACCCGCGAGCACGTCGTCCAGTTCGACCAGCACCAGCCGGCGCACACACCCGGCAAGGTGGCGGGTGAGGGCGCCCCGGCCGGGGCCGATCTCCACCACCACGTCGTGCGCCTCCGCCTCCAGGGCCGCCACGATCCGGCGCTGCAGCGTCGGGTCCACCAGGAAGTTCTGGCCCAGCGACCGCTTGGCCCGGTGGGCGCCGGCATCCCCCCGGGACGCGGGCGTGCCCCCGGGTCCGTCGGCGGGGGGGGGAGGCGCCGCCGGGGGCATCGCTCAGCTTCCGGCCACCAGAACGGCGGTTCGGTCGTCCGAGGGGATGGTGGGCCGGGCGTCGCGGGCCAGGCGGAAGAGGAGATCCACCACCGCCTTCGGGGGAAGGTGGTGGTGGTCTCGGACGGTGCGGAGCACGAAGGCCTCACCATTGGGGCGCGCCTGCGAGGTGAGGGTGTCCGAGAGGCCGTCGGTGAACAGGAAGAGCCGGTCCCGCGCCGGATCCCAGGGAACGCGCGATTCACCGAACGCCTCCGGGCCCGCGAAGCCCACCGGCGGGTCGGTGGCGGCCAACCGGCGCGGCTCCTGGTCGGCCCGCACCAGGAACGCGTGCGGATGGCCCGCGTTGCTGAAGGCGAGCGTGCCGCTGGCCGGATCGATCACGCCGTAGAAGAGCGAGAGGTACATCTCGGTGGTCTCGAGCTCCTCGCGCAGGGCGTCGTCCAGCCGCCGGAGCACCGCGGCCGGAGAATTGCTGCCCGCGGCGTAGATGGAGGCCGCGCTCATGGCCAGCGCCATGATGAGCGCGGCCGGAAACCCGTGTGTGGAGACGTCCCCGATCATCACCCCCACACGGTCCCCGCCCAGGCGAAAGACCTGATAGAAGTCGCCCCCCACCTGCTCGGCCGGCTCGACCCGGGCCGAGACCACCACTCCCGGTACGTCCTCGACGGGGGGAAGGAGCTTCTGCTGGAGGTTGTGCGCCAGCTCCATCTCCCGCGCCATGCGCTCGCGGTTGACGTTCTGCCGCATGAGACGGTTGTTCTCGAGCGAGGCGCCCACCTGCGACGCGATGGCCGCCAGGAGCTTCTGGTCGGCGGCCGTGAAGCGCCCGCCGTTGCGGCGGCCCACCAGGTTGATGACGCCGACCGTGCGCGGCCCGCCGCCGGGGGGCGTGTAGCGAATGGGGACCGAGAGCAGGGACTCCTCCCCCGGCTCGCCTGAAAACCCGTCGGGGTGCCCGTTGAATCCGGACGTGGTGATCGTGGACCGGCCCTCCCGGAAGACGCGGGCGGTGACGGCCTGCGGGTGATCGACCGCGATCGGTCCGCAGGGACCGTCCTCCCCCACGGAGGCCGTCAGCTCCAGGACGGCGCGCTCCGGGTCGAGCACCCACAGAGCGCTCCGGTGCGCGCCCAGCACGTCACAGAGCTCCTTGAGGATGAGGCGGCCCGCTTCCTCCATCTGCAGAACCGAACCGAGGGTCTCCGCGATCGAGTAGAGGAGGTTGATCTCCTCGAAGCGCTCCGACATCTCGAGCGTGAAGAAGTGCACTTCCCGTGTGAGATCGAGCACGCGGGTCACCACGCGGGACACCAGGCGGACGAGCGCGTCGCCGTCCGCCGCCTCGATGCCCCGGTCGCCGGCACGCAGGCGCACCTCGTAGGGGAGTCCGTCGGCGGCGTCGAGAGAGGCGCCGAAGACGGGCTCGGCCAGCGGGGCGGCGTCGGCGAGGCGGCCGAAGACGTCGGGGTTCTGGACGACGACGCAGGCGGTATCGCCGTCGATCAGCCCGGCAAGGTGCTCGGGGCCGGTCCAGTCGGGGTCGGGGGAGACGAGGTCGAG
>JAVVFC010000081.1:0-12526 GCA_032250975.1 Longimicrobiales bacterium
GTGGCGGATCCGGCCGCGGGGGTGGTGGGCCGCCTCTGGGGCTCCCGGCCGCTCGGGAAAGGGAGCGTGCAGGGGAGCGCGGCCTTCCTGGTGGCGGCGTGGGGGGCGCTGGCGCTGCTCACGGCGGATCCTCTGGCGGTCCTGCCGGTCGCGGTGGCGGTGGCCGCCGTCGAGATCCTCCCCCTTCCGGTGGACGACAACCTGACCATTCCCCTCGCTACCGGAGCACTCCTCTGGCTGATCCTGGGCACCCCGGCCTCACCGTCGTCATTCCCGTTCTGAACGAGGAGGGCTACCTGCCGGCCCTGCTGGAGTCTCTGGCCGCGCAGACCGTCCCCGTGGACGATGTGCTGGTGGTGGACGCCGGTTCGCGGGATCGCACTGTGGCGCTGGCCCGGGCGTGGGGAGCGCGGGTCCTTCTCGGTGGGGGCCTGCCGGGGGTGAGCCGCAACTACGGTGCGGAGTGGGCCCGCGGGGAGTGGCTGCTCTTCCTGGACGCCGACGTGGTCCTCCCCCCGGACGCGGTCGAGACGGCGTTCCGGGAGGTGCGCCGGCGGGGTCTGGACGCCGCCTCCTGCGCCTTCGCGCCCGACCGCGGGGGGGCGCTCACCCGGCTCCACCACCGGCTGTCCTGGGAGTACTTCCACCTGGCCTCGCGCGTGGGGTGGTGCCACTCCATCGGCGCGTTCCTGCTGGTGCGGCGGAGTCTGCACGACGCGGTGGGGGGGTTCGACCCGGGCGTGCTGGTGGCCGAGGACCAGGACTACGTCCTGCGGCTGAACCGCGCGGGCCGCTACGGATACCTGCGCCGGCCCATGGTGCGCATCGCGGTCCGGCGCTTCGAGCAGCAGGGCTTCGTGCGCATGAGCCTCAAGTGGCTGGGGATCGAGCTGTACCGGCTGGTGCTGGGCGAGATCCGCAGCAACCGCTTCCGCTACTTCGGTTGATGCGGGGCCGGGGGGCGGCGGCCCGGGAGGGCTCCGTCTCCGCTGGAACCGGCCCGGTTCGGCGGCGTATACTCCCCGCTGGCGCAGGTGTGAACCCGATCCCTCCCACCGTCAGAACCGGCACCATGCCCCGTTCCCGCAGCTGGCGTTCTCCGCTGGCGTCCGGTCGTTCGCTCCGGGCGGTGGCCGCGCTGGTGCTGGCGGGGGTGCTGTCGCTGGCGCAGGGGGTGGAGCACACGCACGCGGCCGGGCCCGATTCGCTGCAGTGCGCCGTCTGCCATTGGGGTCAGATCCATGCCGCGACTCCGACGCCGACGCCGGCCGCGCCGCCGCCCCCCTCCTTCCATCCGGAGGGCGTCCGCGCGGCCGACCGGCCCCCGGCGGCTCCCGACACCCGTCTTCCCCCCGTGCGCGGTCCGCCCTCCCTCCGCTGAAGTGCCCGTCCGTTCACGAGCATGACCCGGCTCGCCGTGCCGCCGGTCCCGCGCTGCGGGGCGGCGGCGCGTCCGCCGGAACTTCAGCCTGGGAGTCGGCAGAACATGAAGACGGTGATTTCATTCCTGGGGGGCATCGTCCTCCTCTGGGCCGCCGCGTTGGCGACGGCCCTCCCCGTGCACGCGCAGGGCACGGGCTCCATCCGCGGGACGGTGACCACCATGACCACCGGGGAGGCCGGGGGCGTCCTGGTTCGCCTGGTCGGGCAGGACCGATCCGCCACGTCGGATGCGCAGGGACGCTTCCTCATCGACGGGGTGCCGGCGGGGACGCACCTCCTGGAGGTGCACGACGAACGGCGCGGGCAGGGGTCCGCGCGGGTGGTGGTGACGGCGGGCGGGACGGCGGAGGTCGAGATCGTCCTCTCCCCGCTCTTCCGCATGGACGCGCTGGTGGTGACCGCGGGCCCGCTCGCCTCCCGCCAGGACGAACTCTTCCAGGCCGCGCGCGTGGTGGGCGGCCGGGAACTCCGCAACCGCATCCAGCCCTCGCTGGGGGAGACGCTCGCCAACGAGCCCGGACTCTCGTCCACCTACTTCGGGCCGGGTTCCTCGCGCCCCCTGATCCGGGGGCTGGGGGGCGACCGGGTGCGCGTGCTCGAGAACGGGGTGGGCACGGGTGACGCCGCCAACACCTCGCCGGACCATGCCGTGACCGTCGATCCCAGCACGGCGGAGCGCATCGAGGTGGTGCGCGGGCCCGCCACGCTCCTGTACGGCAGCTCCGCCATCGGGGGGGTGGTCAACGTCGTGGACGGCCGGGTGCCCACCGAGCGGCCCACGGCCCCCGTGAGCGGCGAAGTGCTCGCCATGGGGGGCACGGCCGCCGAGGAGCGGGCCACCAGCGGACACCTGCTGGTGAACGCCGGCCCCCTGGTGCTGCGGGGTGCGGGCAGCTGGCGCGACACCGAGGACTACGACATCCCGGGCTTCGCGGAACTGGCGCACGAGGGAGAGCCCCCGCCGCCGGAGGAGGAGCGGGGTACGCTGGCCAACTCCTTCACCGAGAACCGCACCTTCTCGTTCGGCGCGTCCTGGCTGGGTGAGCGCGGGTACCTGGGCGCCGCGGTCACGGGGTACGATCAGGACTACGGGGTGCCGGGCCACGAGGAGGAGGGCGGCGCCGGAGAGGAGGAGATCGTCACCGTCGACCTCCGCCAGCGCCGCTTCGACCTGGCCGGGGAGCTGCGCATGGCGAGTGGCCCCTTCGAGGCGCTCCGCCTTCGCTTCGGGGCCAACGACTACCGCCACTTCGAGCTGGAGGGGCCGGAGATCGGGACCATCTTCGAGAACGACCAGTGGGAGGGGAGGATCGAGGGCCGCCACCGTCCACTGGGCGGCATCCACGGCGCGGTGGGGGTGCAGGTCTCGGCGCGGGACTTCTCCACCTTCGGGGAGGAGGCCTTCACGCCGCCCAACGAGACCGACCTCTTCGCCGCCTTCCTCTACGAGGAGGCCGACCTGGGCGCCACACGGGTCCAGTTCGGGGCGCGCTACGAGTACCAGGAGTCTTCCGAGTCGATCGACGGATTCTCGGAGTCCTTCGACGGCGTGAGCCTCTCGGCCGGGGTGCGGTGGGACGCGTCGGACGCCGCCTCCCTGTCGCTTTCCGCCGGTCGCTCGGTCAAGCTCCCGACCGCGGAGGAGCTCTTCTCCAACGGGCCACACCTCGCCACCCGCTCCTTCGAGCTGGGGAGCCGGGACCTCAAGAAGGAGACCGCCTACTCGCTGGATGGTACCGTCCACTTCCACCTGGAGCGCTTCCGGGGCGAGATCACGGGCTTCCTGAACGAGTTCTCCGACTTCATCTTCCCGGCCTTCACCGGAAACGTGACCGACGGGCTCCAGGAGGTCCGCTTCACGCAGGCCGACGCCCGCTTCAGCGGGCTGGAGGCGCGCACCGAGGTGGAGCTCTTCCACGAGGGCGAGCAGCACCTGGGTCTCGAACTGGGCGCCGATTACGTGCGCGGCACGCTCAAGGACGACGACGCCCCCATTCCGCGGATCCCGCCGTTCCGTCTGAGCGCCGGCGTGCGCTACGAGGGCGTGCCCTGGCAGGCGAGCTTCACCCTGCGCCAGGTCTCGGAGCAGGACCGGGTGGCGGACTTCGAGGAGGCCACTCCGGGGCACACCATGCTGGACGCCTCGCTCGGGTACCGGCTCTTCGCCGGCCGCACCGTGCACGAGATCGTGCTGCAGGGGCGCAATCTCACCGACGAGGACGCCCGCGTGCACGCCTCGCTGCTCAAGGAAGTGGCCCCGCTGCCCGGGCGGGATCTGCGCCTGATGTACCGCGTGGCCTTCTGATCGGTCGCCACCGACGCCGCACCGCGGCGCGGATTCAGGGGTGCGCTCCCGCCGGGGGGCGCACCCCTTTACCGTGGCCGTCTGCCGCGGGAGTTTTCGGGACCCTCCCGAACCCGAACCCGTCGAGACCATGAGCGACTTCCGCATCGAGAAGGATTCCCTGGGCGAGGTCAAGGTCCCCGCCGACGCCCTCTACGGCGCCCAGACCCAGCGCGCTGTCGAGAACTTCCCCATCAGCGGCCAACGCTTCGGGCGGCGCTTCATCCAGGCGCTGGGCCTCATCAAGAAGGCCGCCGCCGAGACCAACGCCGACCTCGGGAACCTGGACACCGCCGTCGCGGGCGCCGTGGCCCGGGCCGCGGCCGAGGTGGCCGAGGGGGTGTGGGACGCGGAGTTCGTCCTGGACATCTACCAGACCGGCTCCGGCACCTCGACCAACATGAACGCCAACGAGGTGATCGCCCACCGCGCCACGCAGCTCATCGAGGGCGGAACCCGCGTGCACCCCAACGACCACGTCAACTTCGGCCAGTCGTCCAACGACGTGATCCCCACCGCCATGCACGTCTCGGCCGGAGTGGCCATCCGCGAGGAGCTGCTCCCCGCCCTGGAGGGGCTGGCCGGGGCGCTCGAGGCCAGGGCCGAGGCGTTCGATGGGATCGTCAAGTCGGGGCGCACCCACCTGATGGACGCCACCCCCGTGCGGCTGGGGCAGGAGTTCAAGGGGTACGCCACGCAGATCCGCCACGGCATCCGGCGGATCGATCGGGCCGCCGAGGAGCTCAACGAGCTGGCGCTGGGCGGGACCGCCACCGGAACCGGAATCAATACCGACCCCGACTTTCCAGCCCGGGCCATCGCGCGCATCGCCGAGGCCACCGGCATCCCCTTCCGGGAGGCGGAGGACCACTTCGAGGCCCAGGGCGCCAAGGACGCCGTGGTCAGCGCGTCGGGCGCCCTCAACACGGTGGCCGCCTCGCTCATGAAGATCGCCGACGACATCCGCTGGCTCTCCTCGGGGCCCACGTCGGGGCTGCACGAGATCTCGCTCCCGGCCATCCAGCCCGGCTCGTCGATCATGCCCGGCAAGGTCAACCCGGTCATGAGCGAGGCGGTCATGATGATGGCCGCCCGCGTCTCCGGGAACCACACCACCATCACCATCGGCGGCCAGCGCGGCAACTTCGAGCTGAACGTCATGATGCCGGTCATGGCGCACGCCCTGCTGGAGTCCATCACCGTCATGGCGGGCGCGGTGCGGGCCTTCACCGACCGGTGCGTGACCGGGATCACCGCCAACGAGGACCGCTGCCGGGAACTGCTCGAGAAGAACCCCTCCATCGCCACCGCCCTCAACCCCTACATCGGGTACGACCGGGCGGCGGAGGTGGCCAAGCAGGCCGCGAAGGAGAAGCGCTCCGTGCGGGACGTGGTGCAGGAGCGCGGCCTTCTGCCCCCCGAGAAGCTGGACGAGGCGCTGGACGTGCGCGCGATGACCGAGCCCGGACTGCCGCACTGATGGTCGGGGGCCGAGCCTCCCCCCGGATCTGGTCGACGCCACCGGGAACGTGCCCCCCGAGTCGGTCGCGGACACCAATCAGGGGTGGGCGGTGAGTCCGAAGCCGGTGACACTCGAGGCGAAACACGCGGCGCTCACGCGCAACGGCCGCGGAGCTCGCAAGGCCGGATCGTCCTTGGCGGGGGGGGCGTCGCGATGTGCTCCCTTCCGCTGCAGCGGGACCTCCTTACCCGTCTCGATGGATCAATGGTGCCCGAGCGATTGTTCGATCGACCACCCGTATCCACGGCGGTGCCCTCCACCGATCCAGCGTACGAGGAGTCGCGGATCCGGACAGGGTTGATACCGCCCCAAACAAGACTTACCTTACCGGCGCGTCTCGCCGGCACGTCTCGCCGGCACGTCTCGCCGGCACGTCTCGCGTCCTGGGAGTGGACTATGCGCCGGATCATTTGGCTTGGCTTGGCAACCACGATTGCGGTTCTTGCCGCACACCCGAAACCAGCACAATCGTTCAACTGTATCTCCGAGTGCAAGTCAATCTTCGATTGCCACAAAGGATCGCCGCTATGCGACTTCTGCACTGGCGACCGAATCCTGCCTGGTGAGTGCGTATACTGACCTTTCTTAAAAATGAAAGGGATGGATCCTCCACCGCGATTCTCGGCGATCAGTTGGGTGGCGGGGGCGATGACGGTCGTTGCCGCCACTCTGCTGGCGCAAAGAATGACGGGAATTTATGTCATTCCCATAGGGCGGCCTGCTGTTGAACTGCACAATTTGGCTATTCATAATGGATGGAGTGATAGCAGTTCTGCGTGTCAAGGAGATACATTGTGTGTCGGAATTGTGTTTGACTATACATGTACCCACTGCTCGCAATTATCGGATGATCTGGCTCCCTTGATTGCGGAGGTGGAGACTCCAATTAGGATTCGCTGGTATGATTATCCGGGGTCCTCAGCACTATCGTGGGAACTCCATCTGGCAGGAAGGTGTGCGGAGGCCGTTGACGGGGTGCATGGTGGCCGAGAGGAGTTGTTCGCTGTCGGAAGAGCCCGGGTGGCGCAGGTGGACTGGAAAGGTGTGGCAAATGGTCTCGGGATTTCCAACGTTGAATCCTTCGAGAACTGCATCCGATCTGGAGAATATCAGTCGTCAATAGAGGCCGATGTGGGATTCGGGCAGCAGATTGGTGTCCGTGGGACTCCCTTCATCATTGTGAATGGGCATGGAATTCTCGGCTACCCTGGATTCGACCCATTTGTCCGAACGCTGCGGAGGCTTGCCGGAGAATGACTGAGAGCAGGCGGTAATCAGGCTGACCCGGAGGAATGGACTGTGCGTCGAGTGGTTCCAATGGCCACGCTGGTAAGCGGTGTATTCGCGACATACGCGTGTATCGGGGTTGAGGAAGAGGATACACGGGACGGTCTCGCCCAGGAAGCAATTGCGCCTCCCTGTGATACATGCGGACTTGTCCTGGAACGGATGGGGGAGTTGGGAGATTCTGGCGTTACCGCTTCCACGAGTGGTGACGCCATGTTCCATCCGTGCGGAGTGAGTGCGATTGGTGACACGATTCTTGCCTCGGCTCGGCCCGTGGGTGGTGGAGAGATACAACTCTTCACGCTCGACGGCGTTTGGCTGCGATCTGTAGGGCGACCCGGGCAGGGTCCGGGCGAATTCGGCCGGGATCTCAGAGTGATCCCGACGGAGTCCGGCGGCGCGGTGGTGGTGGACCGGGCACTCAGTAGGGTGACGGTGTTTCGAGCTGACTGGCAAGTCGAACGTGTATTCCATCTTGAGACTCGTCCCGATGCGCATGTGATTGGAAGCGAGGGGGATCTTTTCGTTCATTCGAAGCCGCATCCATCCGAGCCCGGCCCAGTGGTCCGTTTTTCACGCGTGGACCTTGAGACAGGGGAGGTTTTTCCGATCGTCGATGGAGTCGTGGTATCGCGGTTGCCCGAACTTCGCGACTTGGACGAATGGAAGATGGCGGCGTTCCCCGACGCGGCATTCGTAGCGGCGCAGATGTGGGAGTATGTGATTACGGTGTTCGATCGTGATGGTTCGGCGATACTGACGGTGGCGCGCGACGCGAAGTGGATGCCAAAGCAGAACATCGATGCTGAATTCCTGGAGGGAATGGGGGAGACCCACCCGGTTCCACCGGTGATACGGGCCCTTCACACGGATGCCGCGGGAAACCTCTGGGTGTACATCCTCGTCCCGGACGCTGCTTGGCGGCCGTGGCCATCCCGGAGAAGTGGACCTCGTTGGGCGACCGCAACATACGATACGCGAGTGGAGATCATCGATCTCGGGTCTCGACGGGTCCTGGCCTCGGGGCGGTTCGACGAAGTGATTGCCCCTGTGTGTGGCTCGAATTACAGCTTTACGGTCAGGGAGACGGCCGAAGGTGACAACGTGATCGCCCTCCTGAAGGTGATGCCCCGGGGAGGGTAAACCTCGGCGGACGAGGGCAAGGTCACCCACCTCGCTCGACATACTGCCACTTCAGCGCCATGATGTCATGGGTTCCTTGATGGAATGTCGCCTTTCCGCCGGCCTCGGTCGGCTTCTGGCGATCCTCCTGGCGTTGGGGATCGCGGGCTTGACCGCGCGAGCGGGGCATGCGCAGGTGCCGGACTCGACGGCGCCCGACCGGGCCTCGACAGGCCGGACCGGGGTCATCAGAGGTCTGGCGTTCGACAGCACCACCGATGGGCCCCTGGTCGGCGCGCGCGTGACGCTCATCGGGGTGGACGGCGTCGGGGTGGAGGCGGAGGCGCGTACGGATGCCGAGGGGCGCTTCGCCTTCCACGGCGTGGCCGCTGGGGAGCGCCGGCTGGTTCTCACGCACGTCCGCCTCGAGGAGTTCGGGCTCACCCCTCTGCTGACCATCCAACGGGTCGCCGGAGGGGTGGAGTCGAGCGTCGTGATCAGCACGCCGTCGCGTGGCACCCTTTGGGGTATGTACTGCCCGGAGGATTCCGCCCCCGGTTCGGGCACGAGCATTCTTTCCGGCCGGGTGCTGGATGCCGTGACCGGGGTGCCCCAACCGGCCGTGGACGTCACGGCCCGCTGGATCGGCGCAGACGGCCGAGAGGATGAGATCCGCACCCGCACGGATGCGGGTGGGGCCTTCACGCTCTGCGGACCGCCTCCGGACGGCCGGGTACGGTTGATCGCGCGCTTCATGGGTGACACCGTTGCCGACGAAGAGGTCCGGCTCGACGGGCGCTTCATGCAGGCCAGGGAGCTTACGCCGGCCCTGGGCCGGTCGGGGACCATCCAGGGAATCCTCACCGACGCCGATACCGGCGAGCCCATCGCATCGGCCGTCGTCACGTTGGCCGGTACGGGATTCAGGACCCTGACCGGCGCGAACGGCGAGTTCCGCTTCACCGATGTGGAGCAGGACGAATACCTGCTGGAGATGGAGCACATCGCCTACGGCCGGAAGCGTCTGGAGGTCGTCCTCGGAAGCCGGACCCTGCAGGTGGACGCCCGCTTCTCCAGGGAAGCCATCGACCTGGAGGGGATCACGGTAACCGTCCTGCAACCCCGACTGGAGGATGAGGGCTACTATCGGCGGATGCGGCGGTACCGGGCGCTGAGCTTCACCTACCTCACGGGGGAGGAACTCATGGCCCGCGACTCCGTAAACCTCCCGTGGGCGCTGCGCAACGTCCCGTCCACCGAGCTCCGCATGGCCAGCCCGAACGGGCCCGAGCTCCAGCACCGGAGCCGGGGCGGGACCTGCTCCATGCCCATCTTCCTGGACGGTATGTTGATGCCGGCAGGGGCCGTGAACCTGGGGAGCCTCAAGCCGAAGGAGGTGGCCGGAATCGAGATCTACCCTCCCCAGGGCGTCGGCGGGCCGACCCTCCCGGAACGCTTCCGCATGGCGCCCCTGTATCCGGGGTGCGGCGGCGTCGTGATCTGGACGAAGTGAGCGGCCGGCTCCATGCGTCGAGGCGCCTGTGGGCGTCGCACCCCTCCTGTACCCCGCGGGAGCAGGCACGCGCAGCCGATCACCGGAAAAGCGGAAGGGGGCCGGCAGAGCCGGACCCCCTTCCTGGCGCGCGAAACCGCCCCGGGGCACCCCTGCCCACGGGGCGGCGACGTCACGCCGTCTTCAGATCCACCTGCTCGATGCGCCGGTAGCTCCCCGCGGGAACGCCGCCCGGGGGGATCACCCGCGTCACGCCACCGTCCAGGTAGAGCGGGTATTCCCGCTCCCCATAGCGGACGACCTGGATGAGCTGGGGCTCGTCGTCCCGGGCCGGGGGGAGGACCGGCTGGGTGATGTCGCGCCACACCCGGTCCACCAGCGCCATGCGCTCCGAGACCGAGTCGGCCCAGCGCGCCAGCCGGATGCGCCGGCGGTGGCCTTCAGTGAGCGGACGCACCACCTTGCGGTGGCCGGGGAAGGCGTGGCTCAACAGGAATGCCACCGCCTCGTCCTCGGGCGAGGGCGTCACCTCGGCGGCGCACCCGGGCATATGGACCTTGATGGTCCGCCTCAGGTCGATGTAGCCGTCCGCGTGGATGCGCATCCTCGGTTCACTCCGGTGGCGCGTGGGTGTGCCTGCTCTCGGCCCCATGGTGGGGACAAACTCCGTGCCGGGGCCGCGAGGGCGGTTGCCGGCCGGTGGCTCCGGAACAGGAAATCATGTAATGACAATGAGTTGCGGCCGTGATCCCGGCGCCGACGATGCGACGCCTCTCCCGCCGGAAGGCGGCACTCTCTGCCGGTCGGCGGCGAAGCCTTGCCGGTCCGGCCCGGACGAATTCGGCGCGCACGTGTCGGTCCAGGGCGGGGTGGAGCGCGCGCCCGCCCGAGCGGCGGCGCTCGACTCGGTGGTCCTGCAGCTCTTCACCAAGCAGCCCTCGCGCTGGGCGGAGCCGCACCTCGCGCCCGAGCGGGCGGCCGCCTTCCGGCGGGAGCGGGCCGCGCACGGTGTGGTGTGCGTGGCGAGCCACGACTCCTACCTGATCAACCTGGCGTCCCCGGACCTGGAGTTGTGGAACCGGTCCCTGGAGTGCTTCCGGGGGGAGCTCGAGCGATGCCGGGCGCTGGGTGTGGACCTTCTGGTCACCCACCCCGGCAATGCCACCGACGGGGACCACGCCGGCGGTGTAGAGCGCAACGCCCGCGCGCTGGGACGGGCGCTGGAGGCGGTGCCGGACGGGTGCCGTGTGCTGCTGGAACTCACAGCCGGGAGCGGGACCAGCGTGGGGGGCACCTTCGAGGACCTGGCGGCCATCCGGGCCGCGCTCCCCGACTCCGTGCGGGGGCGGGTGGGGGTCTGCTTCGACACCTGCCACGCCTGGGCCGCCGGCTACGACCTGCGGGACGGGTACGAGGGGGTGTGGGAGGCGTTCGACCGCACCCTCGGCCTGGGGCGGCTCGAGCTCTTCCACCTGAACGACTCCCGCCACCCGCTGGGGTCGCACAAGGACCGCCACGCCGCCATCGGGGAGGGCGCGCTCGGTCCGGAGCCCTTCCGCCTCATCGTGAACGACACCCGCTTCCGGGGTGTGCCCAAGATCCTGGAGACGCCCAAGGGGGGGGATGGGGAGGCTGCCGACCGCGAGACCCTGGCCCGGCTGCGCGGCTACCGGGCCTCACGCTTGCAAGGCCCCCCCGGCGTGTCTTAGGTTCCGATGCGTGCCGGAGGGCTCGTTTATTGAGCCAACACAAGTGAAGCCGGGACTGACTTTCGTCGCCGACGCAACGCCTCCGAGGAGGACTGCGGAAGCGCCGGGGAAGTCACCTCAAGTTAAACCCGGGCTTCAATAATTCCCCTCCGGTGCGCACTGGGGCCGGGGCCGCGAGTCGGTCCCGGCCTCTTTTTGTTTCCCCCCCTTCCGGACCGGATCCATCCCCCGGGCGACGGGTACTCCCGCGCTCCCGTTCACCCCGTCTTCGCTTCCCATGCCCCACGTGCGCGTTACCCGCCGGGTCCACTGGAATTCGGCGCACCGCCTCTTCCGGCCGGACTGGTCCGACGCCGAGAACACCCGCGTGTTCGGGGCGTGCAGCAACCCGCACGGGCACGGGCACAACTACGAGATGGACGTCACGGTCTCGGGTCCGGTGGACCCGGAGACGGGGTACGTGCTCGACCTCAAGGTCCTGCGCGACCTGCTCGAGGCGCGGGTGGTGTCCGACCTGGACCACCGCAACCTGAACGTGCAGGTGCCCTGGCTGGACGGGATCAACCCCACCACCGAGAACCTGGTGGTGGCCATCTGGTCGCGCGTGCGCGACCACCTGCCCGCGGGCATCCGCCTGGAGCGCATCGTGCTCTGGGAGACGCCCCGCAACTATGTCGAATACACGGGCGACTGAGCCCCAACGCCGGAGCGACGGCATGCCGCAGAACGAAGACCCGGGGGCGGACCTCTCCCGCGTCCCCTACCCGGCGCTGGTCGCCGAGATGATCCGCCGGCTGGGCGACGACCCCGGGCGCGAGGGGATGGCGGACACCCCCCGGCGCGTCGAGCGCGCCATGCACTTCCTCACCCAGGGGTACCGGGTCACCCCCGAGGAGGCCATCGGCGAGGCCCTCTTCGAGGAGCGCCACCACAACATGGTGCTGGTCAAGGACATCGAGATGTACTCCCTGTGCGAGCACCACCTGCTGCCCTTCTTCGGCAAGGTGCACATCGCCTACATCCCGGACGGCCAGATCATGGGGCTGTCCAAGGCGGCGCGGCTGGTGGAGGTCTTCAGCCGCCGCTTCCAGGTGCAGGAGCGCATGACCGAGCAGATCGCCCAGGCGCTCTGGGACATCGTGCAGCCGCAGGGGGTGGGGGTGGTGGTGGAGGCCTACCACCTGTGCATGATGATGCGCGGCGTGCAGAAGCAGAACTCCAAGACCATCACCTCGGCCATGCGGGGGGCGTTCCTGGAGGATCCCGCCACCCGGGACGAGTTCCTGCGCCTCTCCATGGCCACGCACCAGCCGCTCGGGTAGGCGGCGAGCCCGTGCCGAGGGGTGACACCGTTGAGGGTGGGGGCCAGCCCGTGCTGACCGGCCGGACCGTGCTGGTCACCGGGGCCTCCCGGGGGATCGGCCGCGCCGTCGCCGTCGCGGCCGCGGCGGCCGGCGCGCGCGTGCACGCGCTGGCGCGGGATCCGGCCCCGGTGGAGGCGCTGGCGCGGGACTCGGGGGGGCGCGGGTGGGCCGTGGACCTGGCGGACGAGGTCGGAGTGCAGGAGGCGATGGACGGGCTGCGCC
>JAVVFC010000082.1:0-12456 GCA_032250975.1 Longimicrobiales bacterium
GTGAGATCCCCAGGTGGGAGCGCAGAATCAGGTGAATGACCCGGCTGGGGATCGACCCGGAGCCGCAGCGCGGCGGAGGGGACCGAGGGCGCGGCGCGCCCGCAGGTCAACCCAGGACGGGCCTGGGTGAGATCCCCAGGTGGGAGCGCAGAATCAGGTGAATGACCCGGCTGGGGATCGAACCCAGGACCTACGGATTAAAAGTCCGTTGCTCTGCCAGCTGAGCTACCGGGTCGCGGGCAGGGAAGGTAACGAAAACGCGGGGAGGCCGCCCGGCCCCCCCGCGTGATTCACGACCCGGAAACCGGGTCCGGCGATCAGGCCGATCCGCCCCCGCCGGCGCCCGAGCCGACGACCCCGGAGAGGATCCAGGCCCCGCCCGCGAGCGCCGTGTCCTTCAGGAGGTTGGACATGGACGCCATCATGGCCATCTGGTCGGGTGCGCCCATAACGCCCGGAAGGTGGATGGTGAGCGCGAAGATCAGAAGCATGAGACCGAGGAGGCGGGTGGCCAGCTCGGCCTGCTTGCCGGTGAGGACCGCGAGCGCGGCGCCCAGCAGGGCCGCGCCGGTGACGTAGACCCAGAGGACACCGCCGGGGATGGGCACCATCCCGGCCATGGCCGCGCCATTCATGAAGTGAAGGAGTCCGAACACCGCCATCGGGATCGCATACAGAAATCGCCCGACCTTGCTCAGTGCTGCCATCGTGCTCTCCGATCCAGGGGAATGGGAGTGGGTGAATGAGCGCTGGAACCATACGCCCCAACGCCCGGCCGCGCCACGGTGTTCCCTCGCCCCGCTCGCCCCGCTCGCCCCGCTCGCCCCGGCCCACCTTTACCCTCCGTCGCTCCCGGGCGGGCCGGCCTCACCCCGGGGAACCGAGCCCCAGCTCCAGCTGGGAGCCCAGGAAGGTGCGCCGGTGGTGGGGGGTGGGCCCGTGCCGCGCGAGGGCGTCGAGGTGCGCGCGCGAACCGTAGCCCACGTTGCTGTCCCATCCATAGACGGGGTAGCGGCGGGCGAGCCGGCGCATGAGCCCGTCGCGCGCGACCTTGGCCACGATCGAGGCGCAGGCGATGGAATGGACCCGCAGGTCCCCGCCCACGATCGCTTCGTGGCGCCACCCGAGCCCCTTCACCGGCAGACCGTCCACCACTACCTGGTCGGGGGCCACGCGGAGCCCCACGAGCGCCCGCCGCATGGCCAGCCGGGTGGCGGACAGGATGTTGAGCGCGTCGATCTCGCGCACGGAGGCAGCGCCCAGTGCGACCGCCTCGGCCCGGTCCAGGATCTCGCGCGCCAGCACCTCCCGACGCGGGCGGGTGAGGCGCTTGGAGTCGGTGGCCCCCTCGATGTGGACCCCGACCGGGAGGACCACCGCGCACGCCAGCACCGGTCCGGCCAGCGGGCCCCGCCCCACCTCGTCCACGCCGGCCACCCTGGACGCACCGCGGCCCCAGCACCCCCGCTCGTAGCTCAAGGGGTCCTGGGGCCGCTCCATGGAATCGTGCGCCACGGGCGCCGGCGACGGAGCCGGCCGCGCGTCGGACGTCAGCGCCGCTCCCGGATGCGGGCCGCCTTGCCGCGCAGCCCGCGCAGATAGTAGAGCTTGGCCCGCCGCACGCGGCCGCGGCGCACCACCTCGATCCCCTCCACGGTGGGGGCATGGAGCGGGAAGACGCGCTCGACGCCGATCCCGGACGAGATCTTGCGGACGGTGAACGTCTCGGCGACGCCCCCGCCCCGGCGCTTGATGCAGATCCCCTCGAACGCCTGGATCCGCTCCTTGTCGCCCTCACGGATGCGGTAGGACACCTTGATGGTGTCCCCGGGGGCGAAATCCGGGACGTCGCCCCGGAGCTGCTCACTCACGACGTCTCGAAGCAGATCGGACATGGTTCTCTCGTCTCCACGACCATCGGCGCGCAGGCCGAAATTGAAGTCAGACGCGTAAGATAATGCCGGGAGCGCGACAGGTGAAGGCTGTCCGTCAAACGGCGTCCCCGCCCTCCTCCGGACCGGCCAGGTCCGGCCGGCGCTCCCGGGTCAGGCGCTCCGCCTGCTGCCGCCGCCAGCGCTCGATACGGGCGTGATCTCCGCTGCGGAGCACTTCGGGGACCTTCAAGCCGCGGTACACCGGCGGACGGGTATACGAGGGGGCGCTCAGGGCGCCGGCGTCGTAGAAGGAGTCGGTGGCCGCCGCGTCGTGGTCCGAAATGGCGCCGGGCAGCAGGCGCACCACCGCATCGGTGATGGCGAGCGCCGCCACCTCGCCGCCCGAGAGCACGAAGTCGCCCAGCGAGACCTCCTCGCTGGCCAGGTGGTCGCCCACCCGCTGGTCCACGTCCTTGTAGTGGCCGCAGAGCAGCGTGAGCTCCGGCTGCACGGCGTAGCGCACCGCGTCCGCGTGCCGGAAGGGGCGCCCGCGGGCCGAGAGCAGGACGATGGGGCCCTCGGGGGCCAGGTCGTCGACGGCCTCGAAGAAGGGTTCGGGCTTCATCACCATCCCCGCCCCGCCCCCGTACGGAACGTCGTCCACCGTCCGGTAGCGGTCGTGCGTGTAATCCCGCAGATCCACGACCCGGTAGCGCACCAGTCCCATCTCTGCGGCCCGGCGCGGGATGGACAAGCCGAGCGGCCCCTCGAAGAAGCCGGGGAAGAGCGTGACGAGGTTGATGCGCACCGTCAGCCGTCCAGCTCGAGCAGACCGTCCGGCGGGTCCACCACCAGGCGGCCCTCCTCCGGGCGGACCGCCACCACCAGGCGCGCGTGGTAGGGGATGAGGAGCTGGCCGCGCGCGGTGCGCACCAGGAGCAGGTCGTTGGGGGCGAGCGGGACGACCTCGGCCACCGTGCCCACCGTCCGGCCGGCAACCGTCTCCACCCGCAGGCCCACCAGCTGGTGGTGGAAGATCTCGCCCTCCTCGAGGGGCGCCAGCGCCCCCAGCGGCGCATGGAGCCGGAGGCCCCGCAGCGCGTCGGCGCCGTTCCGGTCGTCGATCCCCTCGAAGCGCACCAGGTAGTCCGCCTGGGCGTCGCGCACCTCGGAGACCGTCAGCGGCGCGCGCTCGGGGTCGGGGCCGGAGGCGTCCGGGGCGCCCGGATACAGGACCACCCCGGGGGCGAAGACCGCCCCGGGGTGGTCGGAGAGCGTGTGGATCCGCACCTCGCCCCGGATACCGTGACTGCGGCGGACCACACCCACGGCCAGGTGGGTCGGTTCGGGGCGACCCATGGCGGGCGGAGCCCCCTACCCGTTCTTCTCCGCCTCGTCCGCGTCGGAGGCGGATCCAGCCTCGGCCTCGGCCTCGGTGGCGGCCTCCGGCGCCGGCGCCTCGTCGGGCGTGGCATCGGGCCCCTCAGCGGACGCGGCCTCGGGCGCCTCGTCGGACGCGGCCTCGGGCGCCTCGTCGGACGCGGCCTCGGGCGCCTCGTCGGGCACGGCCTCGGGCGCCTCGTCGGGCACGGCCTCCGCCTCGGCAGCGGCCTCCGCAGCGGCCTCCGCTTCCACGGCGGCTTCCGCCTCGGCCTTGGCGGCCGCCTTGGATGCGGCCTCGGCCTGGGCGGCCTCCTCCACCTCGGCCTTCTCGGCGGCGCGCTTGCGGGCGAGGGCCTCCAGCTCGGCCCGGCGGCGGGCGTCGACGTCCTCCTCGCCCACCGCGACGGTCGGTCCGCCCCCGGTGCGCGCCTGCTGGATGAGCGACCTCACCGTACCGGAGGGGGATGCCCCCTGGCCGATCCAGTAGTCGACCCGGTCCAGGTCGAGGACCAGGCGGGCGGGGTTGGAGAGGGGCTTGTAGTAGCCCAGGGACTCAACAAAGCGCCCGTCGCGCGGGGAACGGCTGTCCGCCACCACCACCCGGTAGTGGGGCGCCTTCTTCCGGCCCATGCGCTTGAGTCGAATACGTACGGCCATCTCGCACTCGGTTTTGAGGATCTCGTCTCGGCCACTCCCCCCAGGGGTCATCCGTGGGCAGAGAGCCTGAAAAGATAGAGGGACGGCGGCATCGGTACAAGGCGCCGGAGACCCCTCCGGTTCAACCGAAGGGCAGCCCCCCCCGGAACCCCTTCCCCAGACCGGGGAGCCCGCCACCGCCGCCCATTCCGCCCATGAGGCCCTTCATACCCTTCATGAACTTCTGCATCTCCTTGAACTGCTTGAGCAGGCGGTTGATCTCCGCCACCGGGCGGCCGCTGCCGCGCGCGATGCGGGCGCGGCGCGAGCCGTCGATGATCTCCGGGCGAACCCGCTCCTCGCGGGTCATGGAGAGGATGATGGCCTCGACGTGCTTCATCCGGCGGGGGTCCATCTGCCCGGCGGGGATCTTCATCTTCCCCATGCCCGGCATCAGCTTCAGCAGCTGCTCCAGCGGGCCCATCTTCTGGACCTGCCGCATGGAGACGAGGAAGTCCTCCAGCGTGAAGCGCCCCTTGCCCAGGAGCTTCTCCTGCAGGCGCTCCTGCTCCTCGTCGTCCATGGCGACCTGGGCCCGCTCCACCAGCCCCACCACGTCGCCCATCTGCAGGATGCGTCCGGCCAGCCGGCGGGGGTCGGCGGCGTCCAGGTCGTTCACCGTCTCGCCCACGCCCACGAACTTGATCGGCTTGCCGGTCACGCCCCGGATGGAGAGCGCCGCGCCGCCCCGGGCGTCGCCGTCCATCTTGGTGAGCACCACCCCGGTGATGTCGAGGGCGTCGTTGAAGCCCTCGGCGATGCGCACCGCCTCCTGCCCGGTCATGGCGTCGGCCACCAGGAGGATCTCCTGGGGGTCGAGGCGCTCGCGGAGCCGGCCGAGTTCGGCCATGAGCGGCTCGTCGATCTGCAGGCGCCCGGCCGTGTCCACGATCAGCACGTTGCGGCCCTGCGCGCGCGCCTCCGCCACCGCCGCCTCGGCGGTGGCCACCGGATCACCCCCGAACTGGCCCGCGTGCACCGGCACCCCGATCTCGCCGCCCAGGGTGCGCAGCTGCTCCACCGCGGCGGGACGCTGCAGGTCGCAGGCGGCCAGCATGGGCTTGCGCCCCTCGCGGTCCAGACGCCGGGCCAGCTTGGCGGCGGTGGTGGTCTTGCCCGCGCCCTGCAGCCCGACCATCAGGATCACGGTGGGGGGCGCGGAGCTGTACACCAGACGGGGCGCGTCCTCGCCCATGAGCGCCGCCAGCTCGTCGTGCACGATCTTGACGACCTGCTGGCCGGGCGAGACCGCCTTGACCACGTCCTCGCCCAGCGCCCGCTCCTGCACGCGGGCCAGAAAGTCCCGGGTGACCTTGAAGTTGACGTCCGCCTCCAGCAGGACCCGGCGCACCTCGCGCAGGCCCTCGCGGATCATGGGTTCGGTCAGGACGCCGCGCTGGCGGAACTTGCCCAGGACCGCGTCCAGCTTGCTTCCGAGTTCGTCGAACATCAGTCCGCCAGGATGATCTGGTCGCGCCGGGTACCGACCGAGACCCAGCGGATGGGGGTGCCGGTGAGCGCCTCGATACGGTCCAGGTAGGCCCGCGCGTTGCGGGGCAGGTCCTGGATGGTGCGGCAGCCGGAGGTGTCCGCCTGCCAGCCGGGCAGCGTCTCGAAGCGGGGCTCCACCGCACCCAGCGAGAAGGTGTCGGCCGGAAACTCCCCCGTGCACGTCCCGTCCGGGGTGCAGTACTCGAGCCCGACCCGGATCTCGGCCAGGGTGTCCAGCACGTCGAGCTTGGTCACCGCCAGGCCGGTGAGGCCGTTCACGCGGGCGGCGTAGCGGGCCAGCACGGCGTCGAACCATCCGCATCGGCGCGGCCGGCCGGTGGTGGCCCCGAACTCGCCGCCCAGACGCCGGAGCGTCTCGTCCATGGCGGGGTCGGCGCCGGTGGGGAGCGGGCCGTTGCCCACCCGCGTGGTATAGGCCTTGACCACACCGACCACGTCGTGGATGCGGGTGGGCCCGATGCCCACGCCGGTGGCGGCGCCGGCCGCCGTGGTGTTGGACGAGGTGACGAAGGGGTAGGTGCCGTGGTCCAGGTCGAGCGCCGTCCCCTGCGCCCCTTCCAGCAGCACGTCGCGGCCGGCGTCCAGCGCCTCTACGATCTCGATCCCGGTGTCTGTGGCCAGCGCCAGCAGCCGGTCGCGCAGCGCCAGCGTCTCGTCCATGGCCCGCTCCAGCGCCTCGCCCTCCTCACCCCCCAGCACCTCCAGCCGCTCGCGCGCCCGCGCGACGCCCTCTTCGACCAGCCGCCGGAAGCGCGCCTCGTCGGCCACGTCGGCGACCCGGATGCCCCGGCGTCCGGCCTTCTCCTCGTAGGCGGGGCCGATCCCCCGGCCGGTGGTGCCGATCTTCTCGGCCGCCCGATCCTCGCGCGCCTGGTCGAGCACCCGGTGGTACGGCATGAGCAGGTGCGCCCGCTGGCTGATGCCCACGCGGCCGTCCACCGTAATGCCCCGCACCGCGAGCCCGTCGTACTCGTGAAAGAACTGCAGCAGGTCCAGCACCACGCCGTTCCCGAGCAGGCAGCGCTTGCCCGGGTGCAGGACCCCGGAGGGAATCTGGTGCAGGACGAACTCCTCGTCGCCCACGTGCACGGTGTGGCCCGCGTTGGCGCCGCCCTGGTAGCGGGCCACGATCCCGGCGTCCTCGGCCAGGACGTCCACGATCTTGCCCTTGCCCTCGTCCCCCCACTGGCAGCCCACGACGACGGTGCAGCGTCCGGACCCGGCTTGAAGCGTCACGGCGTACCCGCTCCTGAATCTTGAAGACGCGAGGGTGCCGCTCGCGGTCGTTCCACGACAATGAAAAGGCCCGCCACGGGGGACGGGCCGCGGCCCGCCCCGTGCGGGCAGGCGCTCGAATCCTTTGGGGAAAGGTATCCGGGGGGCGGAAGAGCGTCAATCAGCCGACGTCAATCAGCCCGGGTCAGGCAGCCGGGGTCAGGCCCGCCGCCCGCAGGTGCGCCGCGAGCGCCTCCTCGCGGGATGCGGCCAGCGGCCGGAGCGGCGGCCGGGGGTCGCCCCCGGTCATCCCGATCCACTCGAGGGCGCGCTTGACCCCCGGCACGCCCATCCCGCCGACCACCTCACGATGCAGGGGGGCCACCACCTCCTGCAGACGCTCCGCCTCGGCGCCCGCGCCCGCCCGCCACCGCTCCACGATCCCGGCCGACGCCCCCGGCAGCAGATTGGCCACCCCCAGAATGCCGCCCACCGCCCCGGCCCGCAGCGCGTCCAGCAGCAGGGCGCCGTTCCCCACCAGCACCTGGAAGCCGGGGACGCAGCGCGCCACCAGCTCCTCGACCAGTTCGAGCTTCCCGCGCGAGTCCTTGATGCCCACGATGTTGGGGTGGGCGGAGAGCGCCGCGCTCACCTCGTTGGGAATGTCGAGCGTGTTCAGGTGGAGCGGCACCTGGTAGACGATCACCGGAACCGGCGAGGCGTCCGCCACCGCCCGGAAGTGGTCCTCCAGGACCGGGGCGCTCATGGCCCCCCGGTAGAAGGCCGGCGGCTGCACCAGCACCGCGTCGGCGCCCGCGTCCGCGGCGGCCCGCGTCAGGCGAAGCGTGGTCCGGAGCGATTCGGCGCCCGTGCCGGCCACCAGGAGCCGCTCCCCCACCGCCTCCCGGGCCGCCCGCCAGAGCGCGACCCGCTCCTCCTCGTCCAGCAGTACGGCCTCCCCGGTGGAGCCCCCCACGACCAGCCCCCGCACCGGGTGGCGCAGCCAGGCCTCGACGTTGCGGCGGAAGCCGGTCAGGTCCACCTCACCCGTGGCGTCGAAGGGGGTCGCGGTCGGGATGAGGACGCCGGAGAGGTCCACGGGAGGTTCCTGGTCAGGGAGTGGCAGGGGAGTGATCGGGGAGGGAGCGGGCGAAGGCTACCCGTTGCCGAACAGGCTGTTCATCTCGTTGGCCATGTCCTGCCCCATCTGCTGCGTGTGGGCGGAGCGCGAGCCGGACCCGAAGGTGTTCATCTTCAGATCGAAGTCGGTGGGGTTGTTGGCCGCCGCCTTGGCCACCTCGAAGGTGACGGTGCCGGTGCGCACCAGGTCCATGAGGTGCTGGTCGAAGCTCTGCGTGCCGTACTGCTCGCGGCCGTTCTCCACCAGGTCGAAGATCTCGTCCAGTCGCTTCGGGTCCTTGACGCAGTCGCGGATGGTCCCGGTGGCGCGCATGATCTCGACCGCGGCCACCCGCCCCTTGCCGTCGGCGGTGGGGATGAGGCGCTGCGAAACGACGGCCTGCAGCGACTCCGAGAGCCGCACCCGGATCAGCTCCTGCTCGGCGGGCTCGAAGACGGCCACCAGGCGGGAGATGGTCTGCACCGCGTTCTTGGTATGCACGGTGGAGATGACCAGGTGGCCGGTCTCCGCTGCCTTGAGGGCGGTGTCGATGGTCTCGTTGTCGCGCATTTCGCCGATCAGGATCACGTCAGGGTCCTGGCGCAGCGCCGCACGCATCCCCACCGCGAAGGACTCGGTGTCGGTGCCGATGTCGCGCTGGGTGATGGAGGCCTTCTTGTCGCGGTGCAGGAACTCGATGGGGTTCTCGAGCGTGACCACGTGCAGGGACTTGTGCTCGTTGATCCAGTCGATCATGGCCGCCTGGGTGGAGCTCTTGCCCGAGCCGGTCACGCCCGTGACCAGGATCAGGCCGCGCTCGTGGTCGGCGATGTCCTTGAGCACGTCGGGCAGCTTGAGGTCGTCGATGGTGGGCACGTCGATGGGGATGATGCGCAGCACCACCCCGAAGCTGCCCCGCTGGCGCAGGATGTTGACGCGGAAGCGGCCCACGCCGGGCAGCCCCCACGAGCAGTCGTAGTCCAGCAGCCGGTCGAGCCGCTCGCGGTCCGACTCGTGCGGGATCAGGCGCGACGCGAGCGCCTTGACCTGGTCCGTGGAGAGCTTCTGCTGGCTGAGCGGGGTCAGACGCCCGTTGATGCGGGCGCGCACCACATCGCCCGACTTGATGTGGATGTCGCTGGCGCCCCGCTGGATGGCGGCCTTGAAGATCTCGATCATGGGTCGGGCTCCGGATTGGGAGGACGTTGCAAAGATACCGGCCCGGGTCAGCGCAGGGCCACTCTCCAGTCGAGCCCCATCCGCTCCCGCACCCGGGCCATGGTCTCCCGGGCGATCGCGCGGGCGCGCTCGGCGCCGGCTTCCAGCACCTCACCCACCGCCTCGGGGTGGGCCCGGTAATGGGCGGCCCGCTCCCGCATGGGGGCGAAGGTCTCGGCAATGTTGTCCGCCAGGATGCGCTTGCAGTCCACGCACCCGATCTCCGCCGTGCGGCAGCGGACGTCGATGTCGGCGATGGTCCCGGCGTCGGTGAAGTGCTGATGAAGCGCGAAGACGTTGCACATCTCCGGGCGCCCGGGATCGGTGCGACGCACCCGCTGCGGGTCGGTGACCGCCGTGCGCACCCGCGCCCGGATCTCGTCCGGCTCGGCCAGGATCCCCACCGTGTTGCCCAGCGACTTGCTCATCTTGGCTTCGCCGTCGAGCCCCAGGATCCGCCCCGCGCGGCCGATGATGGCCTCGGGCTCCGGGAAGAGGTCCTCGCCGTAGGCGGCGTTCCACTTGCGGGCGATCTCGCGCGTGAGCTCCAGGTGCTGACGCTGGTCCTCCCCCACCGGCACGGCCTGGGCGCGGTAGAGCAGGATGTCGGCCGCCTGCAGGATGGGGTAGTTCAGGATGCCGGCCGGGACGGACTCGAAGCGCTGCGCCTTGTCCTTGTACTGGGTCATGCGCTCCAGGTCGCCCACCGGCGTGACCGCGTTGAAGAGCCACGCGAGTTCGGTGTGCTCGGGCACGTCCGACTGGACGAAGATGGTGCTCCGCTCCGGGTCGAGCCCCACCGCCAGGAAGCTCACCGCCAGGTCCACGATGTTCCGGGGCAGGGCGCCCGCGTCCCCACCCGCCGTGATGGCGTGATCGTCGACGATGCAGAAGATGCATTCGAAGTCGTCCTGCATCTCCACCCAGTGCTTGAACGCACCGAGATAGTTGCCCAGGTGCGCCTCGCCGCTGGGCTGCATTCCGCTGAAGACCCGCTTCTTCGCCATGGTTCGCACCCCGCAACACGGTTCCACCCCGGCCCCGCGCGGGAACCACGCCCGTCCCGCACCGGTCCCGCCGGGGGCATGAAGGGCGTAACTTAGCGTCGCTCCGACACCCTCCCAATCCCCCGACCCCCGCCGCCATGGCCTTCCCCCCCCCTCCCTCCCGCCTGGAGGACTGGCTCCGCACCGCACGCGCGTCCGCCGCCCGCGCGGCCGACGTGCACCGGCGCTGGGCCGGGCGCATCGACGTGCGGGCCGCCGACAGCAAGGGCTTCGCCGACTTCGTCTCGCGCGTGGACCGCGAGGCGCAGGAGGCGGCGCTGGCCGAGATCCGCGCACGCCACCCGGACCACCTGGTGCTGGCCGAGGAGGACGGCGCCGACCGCACCCGCCTGCCCGACGACGACACCCCGCTCTGGGTGGTGGACCCGCTGGACGGCACCACCAACTACCTGCACGGGCACCCCGCGCACGCCGCCTCGGTGGCGGTGACGGTGGCGGGCGCGCCGGTGGCCGCGTGCGTGCACGCCCCGGCCACGTCGGAGGTGTGGTGGGCGCGCGCGGGCGGCGGCGCGTGGCGGAACGGACGGCGCATCGGCGTCTCGCACCCGCGCGGCTGGGAGCAGTCGCTGGTGGCCACCGGCTTCATGTTCAAGGGCGAGGCCGACCTGGGGGCGTTCACCCGCCAGATGGCGGCCCTCAAGCGGGCCGGGTCGGGGATCCGCCGGGGCGGCGCGGCCGCCCTGGACCTCTGCTACGTGGCGGACGGCCGGTTCGAGGCCTTCTGGGAGCACTTCCTGAATCCCTGGGACTACGCCGCCGGCTGGCTGGTGGTGCAGGAGGCGGGCGGCGCCACGGGCCGCATGGAGGGCGGGCCGCTCGGGCTCGCCGAGGGGAGCGTCATGGCCGCCAACGATGCCGCCACCCTGGACGGGCTGCGGACGCTGCTGGCGGAGGCGTAGACGACGAGGGTCCGGGGACGACTCGGTCGCCCCCGGACCCTCTGGCGCACGGCCGGGGGGGGAGCACCCGCTCCCCCGCCCGGCGTCACTCCACCGAGCCCTTGATGGCGATGCGGCGGCTCTTGGCCTCCGGGGCCTTGGGGAGCCGCACGTGCAGCACGCCGTCGTGGAACTCCGCCTCGATCTCCTCCGCGCGCACCGTGCGCGGCAACGTGAAGGAGCGCTGGAAGGTCCCATAGCGGCGCTCGGTCAGGTGGTAGCGGCGGTTCTCGTCCCCCTCGCTCCGCACCTCGGCCTTCTCGCCGCGCAGCGTGAGCACGTTGTTCTCCACCTCGAGCTCGATGTCGTCCCGGGTCATGCCGGGCAGCTCGGCGGTGAGGCGGAGTTCCTCGGCGCTCTCGGCCACGTCCACCGCCGGGAGCCAGTTCCCCGACTCGGTGGGGGTGGGGAAGTCGTCGAACATGCGCCCCAGCCGGTTGCTCAGGGTGTCCAGCTCCCGCCAGGGGTTGCGGTAGGTCATGTGCATGAGGGCCATGGCGTCTGCCTCCGTTGAAGGTTCACGAAACGGATTCACACCGTGCCGGACCCCGGGCGGCGCGCCCGCGGGTCCCGCGTCACGGCCCCCATGAAGTTGCAACCCCCGTGCCACGGACCGGCCCCGACCACATCTGCCATTCTGGTACGGCGCAGGGGGTTACGGCACCCACTCCCCTGTCGGGACGGCACCCCGGGAAGGCGTCGGCCTGCCAGGATTGCAGCGGGAAACGTTCGCTGAGGGCGGGATCCGGCGACGTCGCCGGTGCGCCCTCAGCCCAGCCAGCCCGCCCGCGCCAGCGCGGCCGCGCCCCGCTCGGGGCACACCGGCGGCTCCTGCACCCGGAAGCCCCGCTCGGCCAGCGCCCGCCGTACGGGCGCGCGCAGCGGGCGCCCCGGGCCGAGCAGCCCACCGGCCAGGGCCACGGGGGGCGCCGGCGGAGCGGTGTGCGCCGGCCCGGGGCCGGGGGCTCGCCCCCCCGCGCCCCCGGCGAGCCGCTCCCGCAGGGCGGTGGCGTGCGCGGAGAGGGCCGCCACGGCGCCCTCCACCAGCGCCCCGGCCACCCCGTCCCCGGTGCGCTGGGCTTCGACCACGGCCGGGGCCAGCGCCGCAACCCGCGCCCGCCCCGCCGCGGCCGCCCAGGCCGGGAGCGCGGCCGGATCGTCCACGCCGGCGTGGGCGAGCACCGCGGCGCGCAACGCGGTGGCCGGGCCTCGGCCGTCCTCGGCCCGCAGCACGGCCCCGAGCGCCGCCATCCCCAGGGCGAAGCCGCTCCCCTCGTCGCCCAGCTGCGGACCCCACCCGCCGACGCGCGCCACCGTCCCCGCCCGGCTCCGCCCCCAGGCCACCGAGCCGGTGCCCGCCAGCAGCAGGATCCCCGCCCCGGCCGGGAAGGCGTCGTGGAAGGCGGCCTCGGCGTCGGTGCCCACCCCGACCC
>JAVVFC010000083.1:0-12450 GCA_032250975.1 Longimicrobiales bacterium
CTCCTGCTGCTGGGCGCCGGACTCTCCGGCCGGGTGGCGGCCATCGCCGTGGCGCCCACCGCCGTCTACCTGCGCGACGGGGCCGCCGGCGAGGCCGTGACCCTCTACAACCCCTCGGACACGCCCGAGGAGGTGACCGTCTCGGCCGTCTTCGGCTATCCCACCACCGACAGCGACGGTCGCCTGTACCTGCTCGTGGACTCGGCCGGCGACGACCCACGTTCGGCGGTCCCGTGGATTCAGGCGCTCCCCCGCCGCCTGGTGGTGCCGCCCGGCGAACGCCGCACCGTGCGGCTGCTGGCGCGGCCCCCGGCCGGCACGCCCGACGGCGAGTACTGGGCCCGCCTGGTCTTCGCCGCGCGCGGCCAGACCCTGCCGGTCGCCGGCGCCCCGGATTCGACGGGCGTGCAGGTGGGGCTCTCCCTGGAGGTCCGAACGGTCATCGCGGTCTCGTACCGCCGGGGCGCGGTGAGTACGGGCGTGGACGTCGTCGGCTTCGAGCCCCGCGTGGAGGGCGATTCGCTGGTCGTGCGGCCCGACTTCCGCCGCACGGGCGCCGCCGCCTACATCGGCCGACTGGACTTCACGCTGCTGGACGCGACCGGGACGCCCGTGCGGCGCTGGGACGAGCAGATCGCCGTCTACCGCACCTACCATCGGCGCTACGCCTACCCGGTGGACGACCTGCCCGCCGGCCGCTACACCCTGGCGCTGCGCATGGGGACCGACCGCGAGGACGTGCCCCCGCACGCCCGCCTGCCCACCGAGCCCGTCGAGCGGACCGCGGAGGTGGTCCTTCCGTGATTCGCCGGGCGGGCCGCGTACCGTGCATGGCGCTGGCGCTCGCGCTCGCCGCGGGGCCGGGTTCCGCCCACGCCCGGCCCGGTCCCGGGCCGGAAGATCCCGAGTACCAGGAGCTGCTGGTGGAGCTCCGCTTCGGGCGCCTGGCCGCCGTCACCGTGCGCGCCTTCTCGGACGGGGCGCTCGCGCTGCTCCCCGCCCGCCAGCTGCTGGAGCTGGCGGAGCTGGAGGTCATGGACGATCCGGCGGGCGGCTTCCGGGCCACGCTCCACCCCGAGCGGCGCGTGATCCGGGTCCTGCCCGAGCGCGGCGAGGTCCGGGTGGACGGCGTCGCCGTCCCGGTCCGGGAGGGGTGGGTGCATACCGACCCCGCCGGCCAGCTCTTCCTGGCCACGCCCCTGCTCGAGGCGCTGCTCGGGGTGCGGATCCAGACCGACTGGGTGGACCTGCTGGTGGTGGTCATGAACCCGGAGGTGCTCCCGCTGGGACGCCGGCTGGCCCGCGAGGCGCGCTGGAACGCCGGTGTGGCGGGCTCCACCGCGCGCCGGCGGGGGCTGGCCGTCCAGCAGCTCGCCGCACCCCCGCTGGGGGGCGCCGTGCTGGACTGGGGACTCTCGGCCAACGGGCGCGACCCGGACGGGTCCCTCGCGTATTCGGCCGGTGTGGCGGCGCGGGTCATGGGCGGCAGCCTGCGGGTCTCGTCCCGCTCCGTGGGGCCCCTCGCGCAGGGTGACCACACTGTGGACGGCACCTACGAGACCGTCTTTCAGGACGCCGCCTGGATTCGCCAGATGCGCCTGGGCGACGGCTTCACCACCGGACCGCGGCTGCGTAACGTGCGCGGCTTCTCGCTCACCAACGCACCCTTCCTGCGCGGGAGCGAATTCGGGACGGACGTGTTCGCGGGCCGGGTGGGTCCGGGGTGGGAGGTGGAACTCCGGCAGGCCGGGCGGACGCTGGACCTGCTGCGCGCCGACGAGCAGGGCGCCTTCGCGCTCGACATTCCGCTCCGCTACGGCGAGAACGCGGTGCAGGTGCTGGCCTTCGGCCCGCACGGCGAGGTTGTCACCACCGAGCGTCTGCTGCTGCTGGGGCAGGACCGCCTCCCGGGCGGTACCTTCGAGTGGGGGCTGAGCGGGGGCGAGTGCCGGGGCTCCTCCTGCCGGGAGACCGGCAATCTGGACCTGCGCTTCGGCCTCTCGAACCAGTGGACGGTGCGGGCGGGGGCCGAGGCCTTCACCCGCGACTCGCTCTCGACGCTCATGCAGCCCTACGTGGGGGTGACGGGGATGGTGGTGCCATCGCTGGAACTGGCGCTGGAGGGGGTGGGGAACGGATTCCTGCGGGCGGGCGCCACCTTCGCGCCCACCCCGCGTGTGCGCCTGCGCGGCGTGCACACCCGCTTCGACACCGGCGTGGAAGCGCCCGTCCTGCACGACGCCCGCCGGCGCTCGACCACCGAGGCCGACGTCTTCCTGCGGCCGGCCGCCGACAACCCCCGCCTGTTCCTGCGCGCCTCCGCGCTCCGGCAGGATCTGGACGCGGCCACCCTGGCCCGCTACCAGGCGGCCCTCACGGTCCCGTTCGGGAACCTGGCCCTGGAGAGCGGGGTGCGCCGGGAGTCGGCGAGCGGCCCGGCCGAACCCGCCGCGGGGGGCGACTTCCAGTTCGCGGCGCTGAACGGCGTGGTGCGGGTGGGCCGCCGGCACTCGGTGTACCTGCGCGGCGAGGCCGAGCTGCGCGAGGCGGAAGCTTTCGAGCGGGCCCGCGCCCAGGCGGCCATCCAGCTCGGCGCGGGCACCCGCCTGGAGCTGGGCGTGGCGTGGCAGCGCTTCGCGGGCACCGCGCTCACCCTCTCGCTCTCCTCCCTCCTCCCCCAGGCGCGCACCGTCTCGCAGGCGGTGGTGCGGGCAGGCGCGCCGGCCACCATCACCCAGTTCAGCCAGGGCACCGTCCACTGGAACGAGGCCATCCGGCGGGTCTCCTTCGCCCCCGGCCCCGGTGTGGAGCGGGGCGGGGTGGCGGGGTACGTCTTCCTGGACCGGGACGGCGACGGCGCCATGGGTCCGGGCGAGGAGCCGCTCGAGGGGGTGCGCGTGGTGGTGGGCAACGAGACGGTGACCAGTGACGCGCGCGGCCGCATCTCGCACTGGGATCTGGTCCCCTTCGAGCCCGTGGAGCTGTGGACGGACTCCGCCTCCATCCAGGACCCGACGCTGGTGCCCACCTTCAACCGGGTGCGCGTCACGGTGCCGCCCGCCTCCTTCGGGTGGGTGAACCTCCCGGTCACGCCCGCCCGCGAGATCTGGGGCCGGGTGGTGCGCGTGGAGGGTGGAGCGGAGGTCCCCGTCCCCTACGCCCGGCTCGAGTTGCTGGACCGGGAGACGGGGACGGTGCGCACGGTACAGACGTTCTCGGACGGGGAGTTCTACGAGGCGGGGGTGACCCCGGGGCGCTACGTGCTGCGCCTGGACCCGGCGTTCCGGGAGCGGAGCGGCCTGATCCAGGAGTCCGGGTGGG
Organism: Longimicrobiales bacterium; assembly: GCA_032250975.1. GTDB lineage: Bacteria > Gemmatimonadota > Gemmatimonadetes > Longimicrobiales > Gaopeijiaceae > Gaopeijia. The sequence goes on from JAVVFC010000083.1 coordinate 3,322, forward strand.
TTCCGGTGGTGGTCTCCGCGGGCGAGTCGGCGGCCTCTCCCGACCCGGTCGAGCTGCGCCTGGTCCGCCCGGCGCGCCCCCTGCCGCAGACGTCGAATGCCCCCGCGGCCGAGGCAACGGAGCGGCAACGGACGGCGCCGGACCCCAGACCACAGGCGCCGGAGACGGCGGGGAGGAACCCGTGAGTGGCTCGGTGCTGCTCGTAGACGACGACCTCCGCGTCCTGGAGGCGCTCCGGCGCTCGCTCACCGGGATGGGCTATCAGGTCTCCGAGGCCACGACCGGCGGCGCCGCCCTGGAGGAGTTCGTCCGCTACCGCCCCGACGCCGTCGTGCTGGACCTGGGCCTGCCCGACCTGGACGGCCTGGAGGTGCTGGAGCACCTGCGCGCGCACGAGGCGACCGTCCTGATCCTCACCGGCCACGGGGACGTGGGCACGGCGGTCCGCGCCATGCAGCTGGGCGCCGAGAACTTCCTCCTCAAGCCTGTGGACTCGCCGCACCTCGGCGCCGCGGTGGCGCGCGCGGTCGAGAAGAGCCGGCTCCGGCGCGAGGTGCGCGCCTACCGGGCCTCGGCCGCCGCGGGCGACGTGGATCCGCTGGAGGGGCTGGGGACCTCTCCGCTCATGACCGAGCTCGCGCACAAGGTCCGCCTGCTGGCGGAGAGCGACCGCACCACCGTGCTCCTCACCGGCGAGAGCGGCACCGGTAAGGGGTGGGTGGCACGCGCGCTGCACCGGCTCGGGCCCCGCCGCGACGCGCCGTTCGTCGAGGTGAACAGCGCGGGCCTCACCGCCACCTTCCTCTCCTCCGAGCTCTTCGGTCACGAGAAGGGGGCATTTACCGACGCGCGCGAGGCGCGCGAGGGGCTCTTCGAGCTGGCCCACCGGGGGGTGCTCTTCCTGGACGAGGTGGGCGATCTGGCCCCCGAGCTGCAGCCCAAGCTGCTGAACGTCCTCGAGCATCAGACCTTCCGCCGCCTGGGTGGCTCGCGCGAGATCCGCGTGGACGTGCGCCTGGTGGCCGCCACCAACCACGACCTGGAGGCGGCGGTGGCCGAGGGGTCCTTCCGCGAAGACCTCTACTACCGGCTCAATGTCACCCCTCTGCACCTGCCCGCGCTGCGCGAGCGGCCCCCGGAGGACCGGGTCGCCCTGCTGCACCGCATCCACCGGGAACTCCTGCGGGATCTGCGCCGCGGCCCCGCGGCCATTGACCCGGAGGCGCTGGCGCGCCTGGTGGCGCACCCGTGGCCCGGAAACATCCGTGAGATGCGCAACGTGCTTGAGCGGGCCCTCATCTTCGGCCAGGGCGAGGAGACGCTTCTCCCCCGCCACCTGCCGCCGGAGATGCGTGCCCAGGCGCACGGGCGCACCGACATCCCGTACCATCCGGAGTCGCTGGCGGAGGTCGAGCGCGCCCACATCGAGCGGGTTCTGCGCCACCATGCGGGCAACCGCACCCGCGCCGCCCGCGACCTGGGCATCGCCCGCGCCACCCTCATCAGCAAGATCAGGCGGTACGGGCTGGACGCCTGAGGCACGGCCGGGGGGGGCGTCGAGGACGCCCCCCCCGGCCGGCGCCCCGGCCGCGATCCGTTACTTCTGGTTCGCCTCGACCGCGATGCTGATCTTGACGTCGCCGCCGACCACCATGGTGGCCGCCCAGTTGCCGACACCCACGCCAAAGTCACGCCGGTCCACCGTGGTCTCGGCCTGGAAGGAGGCCACCCGCGTGACGCCGCCCAGCATCCCCTGCATCTCGGCCGGAATCTCCTGCACGCCCAGCAGGGTGATGGGAAGCTCGACCTCCTGCGTGACGCCCTTGATGGTCAGATCGCCCCGGGCCACCAGCTCGCCGGGCGCCACCTCTCGCACCGAGGTGCTGCGGAAGGTCATGTAGGGGTGGGCGTCCGCCTCGAAGAAGTCGCCCGAGCGCAGGTGCTCGTCCCGGCGCTGGTTGTCCGTGTCCACGCTCGCCACCGCGATGCGCGCCTCCACGGAGCTGTTGGCGGGGTTCTCGGCGTCGTACACCAGGTCCACCTGGAAGTCGGTGAAGGTGCCCTTCACCGGCGTGAAGAAGTGCTTTACCTCGAAGGTCACCGCCGAGTGGCTGTTGTCCACGTTCCACGACTCGGGTGCCGGCGCGGCCGCCAGGGTCAGCGCTGCTACCGCCACGGGAATGATCTTGCGCATCATGAGAAGTCTCCTTGTCTATCGTCAGGTCGGTCATCGGTATCGGTCACGCGGCCCGCAGGCCGCTCTGTGCACCCGAACCCACGGTAAGATCACAAAGTTTCGGTGATGTATCAATAGTTTGATATTAAATTATCGGCATATCATAGACGACACCCACGCCGTCCCCTCCCGAAGCTGGATCAGTCCACCCGCCGCACCCGCCCGGCGCCCCCGGTCAGATCCGCCAACCGTCGCTCGAACGACGCCAGTCGGACCTCGGGCACCGAGACCAGGTAGTGGACGGTTGCGTCGTAGGCCTCCCGCTCCACCACCCCCGAAAGCTCCTCCAGCAGCCGCTGCAGGCCGTCCAGATGTGGGTAGTGCACCCCCACCTCCAGGCGCGCGCGAGCCAGCAGTTCCTCCACGGGCAGCGACTCCAGGGCCTGCTTGACTCCGCCGGCGTAGGCGCGGGAGAGGCCGCCCGTCCCCAGCTTGGTGCCGCCGTAGTAGCGGGTGACCACCGCCACCACCTCGCCCACGCCGGAGTGGAGGAGCGTGGTCAGCATGGGCCGGCCCGCGGTGCCGTGCGGCTCGCCGTCGTCGCTCATCCCCACCGCCCGCGTGCTCCCGGGGGGGCCGGCCACGAAGGCCCAGCAGTGGTGCGTGGCGTCCGGAAACTCCTCCCGCACGCGCCGGATGAAGGTGTGCGCGGCCTCGGGCGACGCGGCCCGCGCGACCGTGGTGATGAAGCGGCTGCGCTGGATCACGTCCTCCACCCGGCGCGGGCCGGCGGGGACCGGAAATCCGTGCCGCTCCTCCACGGAGTGCGCTACCTTTCGGGGAGCGGCACCGAACCCACCCTCAGCCCGGAGCGTTCCCGCATGAACGTCAACGAAGGCACCGCCGACCGCGTCCTCAGAGTCGTGCTGGGCAGCACCCTGCTCTGGCTGGGGCTCGCCACCGACGTCCTCCCCTCGGCCGCGGGTGTGGCGGCGTGGATCGTGGGTGGGGTGCTGCTGCTCACGGGCGTCACCGGGTTCTGCGGCCTCTACAAGGTGCTGGGCATCAGCACCTGCCCGCGCCGGCAGGGCTGACGGGCGCACGGGCCGGCGGCGGCGGACGCCTCACGTCTGCAGCATCCGGTCCAGGAACTGGCGCTCGGCGACCGAGAGAGCCCGCACCCCGTCCCGCCGCGCCTTGGCGAGCAGGTGCTCCACCTCCTCCCGGTTGAGCTCGTGCAGCGCGGCGGTATCGATCGCCTCCCACCGCCCGAGCGCACCCCCGTCCCCGCCCGGTTCCGGGGGCAGTGGACCCGGGGGGCGCAGCGGCGCCTCCAGCTTGCGGCGGAAGTCACGCCGGGCCGCCCCCAGGCGCCACTCCCAGGTGCGCAGGTACACGAAGCCCACCGCCAACCCGCCCAGGTGGGCCAGGTGGGCGACGTTCCCGCCCGACCCGGTCAGGCCGTACCAGAGACTCACTGCGACCATGATGAGCGCCAGCGCCCACGCCTGGATGGGGAGGATCGCCCAGATGTGGATCACGGTGCGGGGCCAGAGCGCGGCGTACGCCACCAGCACCCCGTACACCGCTCCCGAGGCGCCCACGATCGGACGCAGTTCCGGTCCCGGTACCCCCAGGCTCAGCAGCGCGCCCCCCAGACCGCTCCCCAGGTAGAGGGCCAGGAAGTGCCCTCCCCCCATGCGCTCCTCCAGGCGGGGACCGAAGAAGAAGAGCGCCAGCATGTTGAAGAACAGGTGCCCCAGCCCGCCGTGCAGGAACTGATAGGTGATTCCCGTCCAGGGGTGGGTGAGGAAGTACCGCACCTCGGGGAAGAGCGCCAGTTGATAGTAGAGCGACCCGCCCAGCGGCACCGCCAGGAAGATCAGCCCGTTGGCGATCAGCAGACGCTTCACCCATGGCGTCAGTGGGACCATCCCTCCCCTCCCCGATCTCAGCGGCGCCGGGCGCCCTGCTCCGTGGTCGTCTTCGCGGGCGTCGGCGGCGGCGTCCAGAACTCGTCGTTCGTGGGCGCCGCACCCGCCACCGCCGAGGTGTACAGCACAGCGTTGAAGAGGATCCGGAAGCTCCCCCAGGGCTGCCCCCGCCACTGGGGGCGCAGACCCAGCAGAATCACGCGCCCCGCTCCATGCGTCACCTCCAGCGCCGCGGCGTATCCGCGCAGGTGCTCTTCGCCCAGCAGGTAGCCCGAGAGCAGGGGTGAGCCCTCGCCGGCATAGCGGGCCAGCACGCGGCCCTCGAAGCCGTCCTCGACCGTGAACACCGGGCTGTCGGCGACGATCACCGGCGCCCGCTCGCGCACCCCCGACATGACCGGGTGCGAGGGATCGGTGACGACCTCCAGGATCGAGCCGCTCACGTAGAATTCGGTGGGCTCGAACTCGTCGACCACGTCCCGCACGGGCAGGTGGAGCTGCTCCAGCGCGAAGCGGCTGCTCCCGTTCAGCGCCACCAGCGTGCCGCCGGCCCGCACGAAGGCGTCCAGCGCCCGCACCCCTTCCGGCCCCAGGCCGCCCGCGTAACGCCCCGGCACCGTGCCGGTGGGGAAGCCCTCCAGGATGGCGCGCGTGGAGAGGTCGGGCAGGACGATGACGTCGAAGCGCTCGCGCAGCTCTCCCGCCCGCACCTCGGGGTTGTAGAGCGAGGTGAAGGGCAGCTCCCAGCGCTCCAGCACCCAGCGCGTCCATCCCTCGTCCATGCTGGGGTTGAAGGGGCGGTAGAGGCCGATGCGGGGCCGCGGAACCGGCGTCCCCGCGGCCGCGCCCGCCCGGGCCTGAAGGTGCAGATCGCGCACCAGCGCGTCCCGCTCACCCCCCGGAAGCCCTTCCACCACCCAGCTTCCCGACGCTCCGCCCTGCCCCCCCGCGCCCGCCTCCCCCGGCTGGAAGCGCACACGCGCACCCCGGGCCCAGGCGCGACCCAGCGCGCGGTAGCTGTTGTTCTGCGCCGGGTCGAGGATCAGGGCGCTCCCGCTCCCCTCCACCCGGCCCGCCGGGGGCACCAGCCCGGCGGCCACCGGGTTCGTGTCGAAGCCCGCGTCGGGCGCAGAGTCGAAGGGCGCGGCGTCGCCGGGGGTGTCCCATGCCACCGGCTCCCCGCCAACCGGCGCCAGCGCCCCGGCCAGACCGTCCACCGGGCTCAGCGCCGCCACCACGCGCACGTCCATCTGCAGCGGGAGCGTCCAGCCGGCCAGGTCGTACGGCTGGTCGGGCGGCCCCTCCGGGTACTGGCGCAGGTCGGGGTATTCCTGCGTGTCGAAGAGCTGCTCCACGAAGTTCGCGAAGGGCTGGTCCATGGGGATGAACCACGTCCCCCGCGGCCAGCGGAGACCCTCGAAGTCCACCGCCTCCGTCAGCACATCCACCTCGATTCCGTTGAACGCCAGCCGCCGGAGCAGCTCCACCGCCGCGACCGGATCACGCTGCCCGGCCGGCACGAAGTAGCCGTAGGGGGGCGCGGCCCGGTGCTCGGCCACCACGTCCCGCCCCGCCTGATAGCGGTTGTAGAGCACGTCGGTGCGGTACTTGGCGGCAAAGTCCAGCACCGAGAACGACGCGGTCAGCATGTAGTCCACCGCGTCGCGCAGCCGCCACCAGCCGCCCTCCCACGGCGAGGAGTACAGCGAGCCGGGCCGGAGCGCGCGCTCCTCGGCGGGGAAGTCCGACACCGTGTAGAAGTGCGGCGTGGCGTAGCGGTAGAGCGCCGTCTCGGTCAGGAAGGAGGCCACGTTGTGGAAGTTGTTGGCGTGGTCCATGAAACCCGGATACCAGTTGTCGAAGCCGGTCCCCATGTGGGTGGCCCCCTTCTGACCCCGCTCCTCGAGCGCCTGCGCCATCCCCATCCCCATCAGGTTCACCGTGCGCCACATGAGGGGGTGCACGCGCGGCGAGACCGGCTCGGCGAAGGGCGGAATCCAGATGCGCGTGGGAAAGGGCGACGTCTGGTGGTGGTTGTAGAGGATCTGCGGCTCCCACTCGCGCGTGACCCGCGTCACCACGCGCGACTCGATCATGTTGATCATGTAGCCGTCGCGGTTGTTGTCGTGCCCCACGTACTTCTGGTAGAGGAAGGGAGCGGGGGCAACCTCGTAGGGGGTTCCCACGTTGCCATGGTACCAGTCGGCGATCAGCGTCTGGCCATCCGGGTTGATCGAGGGCCAGAGCAGCAGGATCACGTTCTCCAGAATGGCCGCCACCTCGGGGTCGTCGTCCCCGGTGACCAGGTCGTAGGCCAGCTGGATGGTGTGCTGGGCGTGTGCCACCTCGCTGCTGTGCAGCCCGCCGTCGATGTGCACGATGGCCCGCCCCTCCCGGGCCAGCGCGCGCGCCTCCTCCTCACCCAGCCCGCGCGGATCGGCCAGGCGCCGGGCGATCTCGCGATGGCGCTCCACGTTGCGGAGGTTGGCGGCCGACGAGATCAGCGCCACGTACCACGGCCTCCCGAAGGACGTGACCCCCACCTGCCGCAGCTCGACCCGGTCCGAGGCCCGGTCCAGCGCGCGGAAGTACGCCAGCGACTGTTCGTAGGTGGCCAGGCGGAAGTCGGCCCCCACCGGGAATCCCAGAACCGATTCCGGCGTGGGGACGTTCTGGGCCGCGGAGCCGTGCGCACCGGCCAGCGTGGCCAGGAGCAGGATCAGAAGCGAAGCGGTGCGGGGATCGGGGACGAGGCGGACCATGGCTCGAAGCTCGGGGGGGAGAGGGTCGCTTCAAAGTGCGCCCCCCTCCCCCCCGGGGCCAGGGTGCCACCCCACAACGGAACAGCGCTCCGGGGGCGACCCCCGGAGCGCTGCCGGCGATGGACGCCGGCGCACGCGCCGGCCGGCAGGACGACCTACAGGTCGTCCCACGCCTCCTCGTCGTCGTCCTCGTCGTCGTCCCACTCCCCTTCGTCCTCCTCGTCGTCGTCACCCTCGTCGTCGTCGTCCCACTCCTCGTCGTCCTCGTCGTCCCAGTCCTCGTCCAGTTCGTCCTCCCAGACCTCCTCGTCCTCGTCGTATTCTTCCAGCGCCCCGACCGCCAGGACGCACGCACCCCCACGGTCGCGGTCGAACCCACCCAGGCGGAACGTCATGGTCCCGGTCTCCTTGAACGAGAGAATACTGTGCGCCGCGATGGGCGCTCGGTGCCTGTAAAACGCGAAGGTAAATCGGGCCCCGGGGCTGTCAAGGAAGGACTGCGGCGGAGGCCTCAGCCGGGAGATCCGCGGGTGAGCGCGCGCTTGAGCAGCACCGGCCCGCCGAGGATGTTCCCGATGATCACCGCCATGGCGAGCGCCACCACTCCACCCCCCACGGAGGGATAGGTCTCGCGGACGGAGAGGACCAGCAGAAGGCTCACGCCGCCCTGCGAGATGAGGCCCTGCCAGAGGCGGGCGCGCACGTCGCCCGAGGCGTCCGCCCAGCGCGCGCCCAGGTGCGCGCCCAACCAGGTGAGGAGGGCGCGTGCCGCGAAAAGCAGGAGCGCGGCCAGCCAGAACCGGCGGATGGCCGCCAGCTCCAGGCCGGCGCCCGCGATGGCGAAGAAGAAGGCGAAGATCACCACCGAGACCGATTCGATGCCCCGGATCATCCGGTCGCCCGCGCTCGAGAGGTTCTCGATCACGAAGCCCGCGGCCACCGCCGTCAGCAGCAGCTCCAGGTGCAGTCGGGCAGCGACCACCACCAGCACGTAGGCGAACAGGAAGGTGGCCATCGGCGGCCGGGGCCGACCGTCCTCGCTCCCCAGATAGAGCGAGAAGACCCAACCCAGGAACGCGCCGACGACCACCGCGCCCCCCACGTGCTGGCCCAGTTCGACCAGGACCCCGGCCCGGAACCCCTCGCCGGTGCGGATCAGGGGACCGACCAGGCTCAGCGTGAGCGTGAAGAGGACGATCACCAGCACGTCCTTGACGATGGTGACGCCCAGCACCACGTCCGTGAACGCCCCCTTGGCCCCCGACTCCTCGATGACGGCCACCGTCAGGTCGGGCGAGGAGTTGGCCATCCAGATCCCCACCAGCACGGCGACGCCGAGGGCCGCGTTGAGGGGGAGGTCGGCCAGGAAGGGGACCAGGGGCCGCACCGCCAGGACCACCCCCGTCATACCCACCCACACCACCAGCGTGACCGCCAGGGTCGCCAGCAGGATGGGTCGCGCCTGGGCTCGCACGGAACCCACCTTGAGCTCACCTCCGGCCAGCAGCGCGATGAGGGCCAGCGCGAAGTCGTCGATCAGACGCAGTTCCTCCACCGCCGGCGCGGGCAGGATGCCCAGCACGGAGGGGCCGGCCGCGATTCCCACCAGCAGGAAGCCCGTCAGGCGAGGCAGACCCGCCGCCGCCGCCAGCCCGCCGGCCAGCGAAGCCGCCAGCAGCACGAACCCCATGAGCACCGTCAGGCGGCCGCCCTCGAAGCCCGGCAGCGAGAGGCCGGTGGCCAGCCAGGTGATCCCACCCACCAGCAGCAGGGTGAGGCCCAGGTTGACCACCCGCACGGAGCGGGGGACGGCGGCGGCGTCGGGGGAGGTCGGAGGCATGGAGTCGGGGACGGACTTGCGCCCCGGTGTGGGGCAGGCACCATTCAACTGCGGCAAGATAGACTCCCCACCGCCCTCCCGGCCAAAGCGCGCTCCCCTCACCCTCATGCGATTCCTCTCTCCACACCCCGGATTCGCGGAAACCGTCCATCGCCTGGTGCGGTCGGTTCCCCACGGCCGGGTGACGTCGTACGGGGCGGTCGCAGCCATGGCTGGGGCCCCGCGGGCGGCGCGGGGCGTGGGGTCGGTGCTGCGCGGTCTCGCTCCCGAGGCTCACGTGCCCTGGTGGCGGGTCGTGAACCGCAACGGCGAGGTGATCATCCCCGCGGAGCTGGGGCTGCGGGCGCTGCAGCGCACCCTGCTGGAGGGGGAGGGCGTCGAATTCCTGGCGAGCGGGCGGGTGGACATGGCCCATCA
>JAVVFC010000084.1:0-12416 GCA_032250975.1 Longimicrobiales bacterium
GCCGGAGTTGGCCGAGCGGGCGCGGGCCCACGGGGCATGGTTCCACGTGGACGCCGCCTACGGCGGCTTCGCGGTGCTCACCGCGCGGGGCCGCGCCCTGCTGGCGGGGGTGGGGGCGGCGGACAGCGTGACGCTCGACCCCCACAAGTGGCTCTTTCAGCCGTACGAGACCGGATGCCTGCTGGCCCGCGACCCCGACGACCTGACGCGCGCCTTCCGGGTGATGCCCGAATACCTGCAGGACACCGAGCTGGGCATGGAGCACGTGAACTTCGGAGACCGGGGCCTGCAGCTCACCCGCTCGTTCCGCGCGCTCAAGGTGTGGCTCACCCTGCAGGTGCACGGCCGCCGGGCGCTGGCGGAGGCGGTGGAGTCGGCCCTGGAGCTGGCGGACCACGCCGCCGCCCGCATCCGCGAGGCCCCCGAGCTCACCCTGCTGGCGGAGCCCTCGCTGAGCGTGGTCTGCTTCCACGCCCTGGCCCTCGGCGACCCCGCGCGCACCGACGCCTGGAACGAGTCCCTCCAACGTCAGGTGGTGGAGGAAGGCACGGCCATGATCTCCTCCACCCGGGTGCGGGGGCGCTTCTCGTTGCGGCTCTGCATCCTCAACCACCGCACCACGCGGGCGGACGTGGACCGGGTCCTGGACCGCATCGTGACGCTCGCCCGCCGGGGCCCGGCGTGACGCCCGACCCGACGCCCGGAGCCGGTGGCGGCCCCGGACCGGGACCGGGCTCGGGCTCCGGCTCCGGCTCCGGCTCGGGCTCGGGCTCCGGCTCCGGACCCGGATCCGGACCTGGCCCCCGTGAGGTGCGCGAGGCGGCGCTCTTCTTCCACGCCGGGGTGGCGGCGCTCCCGCTGCTGACCGCGGCGCTGGTGCTGGGCGCGGGGGTGCCGCTCCACCACGGCGCCTTCGCGGCGGCCCTGCTCGGCACCCTGCCGCTCCTCTCGCTGGCGCAGCTGCCGCTGCTGGACATCCGGGAGGTGCCTCGCATCCCCGCCTACCGGCACTCGGCCGCCGTGCTCGCGGGGCTGGGGGGCGTGTCGCTGGCGCTCGGGCTCACCGGCCCCGGGGCCGCGGCGCTGGGGCTCGCCCTGCCGGGGGACGCCTCCACCCTGCTCGTCCTGGGCGCGCTCGCCGCGGCGGTGTTCGCGGTCGGCGGGGCCTTCCACCTGGTCCAGCGCTGGACGGGGTGGGAGGAGAATCCCTTCCTGCACCACCTGATCCCCCGCACGCGACGCGAGCGGCGCCTGTTCGCACTGCTCTCGCTGGCGGCCGGCTTCGGCGAGGAGCTCGCCTACCGCGGCTACCTGCTGGCGGTGCTCACCCCCCACTTCACCGGGCCGTGGGCGGCGGCGCTGGTGTCCACGCTGGCGTTCGCGCTCCTGCACGCCTACCAGGGGCCCCTGGGGATGGTGCGCAGCGGCGTCCTGGGCTTCATCTTTGCGGGGTCCCTGGTGCTGGGGGGATCCCTCTGGCCCGCCGTGGTGGTCCACGCGGGCGTGGATCTGGTCTCCGGTCTGATCCTGGGACCGCGCATGCTGGCAACCGACGAACGGGGGAACACCCCCCCCTCTGGAGGCACATGAGGCTGGACCTGGCCCTGCTGGCCGACGCCGCCACGGTGGACGGCTCGGGCAAGCTCAACATTCTCGGGATCTTCGACCACATCGCGGCGGCGTCCTTTCCCGCCCGCCACGAGCACATGTGCCTGGTGATGCGCTTCAGCGCGGCGGCGTCCGACGCCGGGGAGCACCAGGTGCTGGTCGCGGTGCGCGACCCGGAAGAGGAGGAGCTGGCCCGCATGTCGGGCTCGCTGGACCTGGGGCCCTCCGGTGGCGTCGAGGGCGTGCGCATCCCCCACGTGTTGTGGCTGAACGGCTTCGTATTCCCCCAGCCCGGCGTGTACGCGGTGGAGATCTCGATCGACGGGGAGGTTGCGGGTACACTTTCGCTCCGGCTTTCCCGCGCGCCCCGCATCCCGCAGGCCTGAGGCGCGACCGGGTGAAACTGGCTATCTTCCGCCCTGAATCCGTCTCCGGTCCGAACGAGCAGGAGAACGTGTGGTGAGCCCCGACGATCCCAAAATCGGCTTCCAGGAAGAGGCGCTGGCGCACATGGACGCGGTGTACCGCTTCGCCCTGCGGCTGGCCGGCTCCGCGGACGAGGCGGAGGACCTGGTCCAGGAGACCTTTCTGCGCGCCTACCGCTCCTGGGACCAGTACACCACGGGAACCCGGGCGAAGAGCTGGCTCTTTACCATCTGCCGGAACGTCTTCCTGCGGCAGCGGGAGCGGGGCCGCCGGCACGACGAGATCGTGCAGGAGGAGTCCGGGCGCGATCTGTCGGAGTCGGGTGGGAACGTCATCAACCCGGTCTGGGTTTCGAATCTGGGGCGGGACCCCGAGGGCGAGTTCTTCGACTCCATCGTGGACGACCAGGTGCTGAGCGCCATCGACGCGCTGCCGGAGGAGTACCGGACGGCGGTGGTGCTCTCGGACCTGGAGGGCCTCAGCTACCAGGAGATCGGCGAGCTGATGGAGGTCCCGGTGGGCACGGTGAAGAGCCGGCTCTTCCGGGGGCGGCGGCAGCTGCAGAAGGTGCTCTACGAGTACGCGGTGGAAATGGGTTACATCGAAGAACGCGTCCCGGGGCGCGGTGAAGGGGAGGAGGAGTCATGATCGTCCATGCGCTGAAGCGCCTCTTCGGCGGGAGACCGCCGGGCGGGATCCGGTGCCAGGAGGCCCTGGCCCGGATCAACGAGTTCATGGACGGGGAGCTGGACCCCTCCGAAGCGCCCTCGGTTGAGGAGCACTTCAAGGTGTGCACCCGCTGCTACCCGCACCTGAAGCTGGAGCGGGAATTCCGCAGCCGTCTGCAGTCCGCACTCCAGCACCCGCGCGTGCCCGACCAGCTGCGCAACCGGGTGCTGCAGATCCTGGCCAGCGAGCGGCGCGAGGACCCGGACGCCACCTGAGACGACGGCGGCCGGGCGGGGTCCGCCCCCGCTTGCGGGCCTCCTTCGAATCCTAGAGGATAGGCGACCTCCGGCCCCCGGCCGGGGAGCTCAGCACACCTCTGAGGAGAAGGCATGGCCACGTCCCATCGGCGGGAACGCATCCTGGACCGCCCCATCGAAGACGAGATGCGGGAGTCGTTCATCGACTACTCCATGTCCGTCATCGTGCAGCGGGCGCTGCCGGACGTGCGCGACGGCCTCAAGCCGGTGCATCGCCGCATCCTCTACGCCATGCACGAGGCGGGGCTGAGCCCCGACCGGGCGTACAAGAAGAGCGCCACCGTGGTGGGGGACGTGCTCGGCAAGTACCATCCGCACGGCGATTCGGCCGTCTACGACGCCATGGTGCGCATGGTGCAGGACTTCTCGCTGCGCTACCCGCTCGTGGACGGCCAGGGCAACTTCGGCTCGGTGGACGGCGACTCCGCGGCCGCCTACCGCTACACCGAGGCCCGCCTGGCCCCGCTCGCCACCGAGCTGCTCGAAGACATCGACAAGGAGACCGTCGACTTCGCGCCCAACTTCGACGGCCGCCTGCAGGAGCCCACCGTCCTGCCCGCCCGCGTCCCCAACCTGCTGGTGAACGGCAGCAGCGGAATCGCGGTGGGGATGAGCACCAACGTTCCCCCCCACAACCTGCGCGAGGTGGCGGCCGCGGTGAAGCAGCTGGCCATCGACCCGGACTGCTCGGTGGCCGACCTCATGCGCCACCTCCCGGGCCCCGACTTCCCCACCGCCGGCTTCGTAGTGGGCGAGGACGGGATCCGCAGCATGTACGAGACCGGGCGGGGGCGCCTGCAGGTGCGCGGGCGCGTGGTCAAGGAGGCGCTCCGGGGCGGGAAGCATCAGCTGGTGGTCACCGAGCTTCCCTACGCGGTCAACAAGACCCGCATCATCGAGCAGATCGTGGACCTGGCCCGCAAGGGCAAGGTGGACGACATCGCCGACATCCGCGACGAGTCGGACCGGGACGGGCTGCGCCTGGTGGTGGAGCTCAAGCGGGGCGCGGACGCGAGCCGCATCCTGGGCCAGCTCTACCGCAGAACCAGCCTGCAGACCACCTTCGGCGCCATCCTGCTGGCGCTGGATCACGGCCAGCCGCGCGAGCTCAACCTCAAGCAGATCCTGAGCCTCTACCTGGACCACCGGGTGGAGGTGGTGCAGCGTCGCTCCCGCTTCCAGCTCGAGCGTGCCGAGGCGGAACGGCACGTGGTCGAAGGGCTGCTGGTGGCGCTCGCCCACATCGACGAAGTGATCCGCATCATCCGGGGCGCGGCCGACCGGGCGGCGGCCTCCAGCCAGCTGCAGGACCACTTCGGGCTGAGCGACGTGCAGGCGGACGCCATCCTCAACATGCGCCTGGCCCGGCTCACCCGCCTGGAGCAGAGCCAGCTGCGGGCGCGCCTGGAGGAGCTGCGCGCCTGGATCGGCGAACTGCGCGCGATCCTGGAGAGCGACGAGCGGCAGGTGGAGGTGGTGCTGGACGAACTCAACCAGGTGGTGGCGCGCTACGGCGACCCGCGCCGCACGGTACTGTTGCGCGAGGCCGGCGAGGAGGTGGAGGAGGTCCAGGAGGAGGTGGCCGACGAGGACGTGGTGGTTACGGTCTCGCACGAGGGGTTCGTCAAGCGCATCCCGGTGCACCTCTACCGGCGCCGGGTCTCGTCCGGCAAGGCGCTGGCCGGCATGGAGCGATTCGAGGACGACTACATCCAGCAGATCTTCGTGGCGCGTACGCGGGGCTGGCTGCTGGCCTTCACGGCGGCCGGGCAGTGCCACTTCCTGCAGGTGCTGGACCTGCCGGAGAGCGGTCGGGCGTCACGCGGCCAGAGCCTCTACTCCCTGCTCCCGGCCGGCGACCGCGGCGATCCGGTGGTGGCGCTGGTGCCGTTGGAGGAGCTGGGCGAGGCGGGGCGCGTGCTGGTCTTCCTGAGCCAGGGGGGGCTGGTGAAGCGCACCGCCCTCGAGGAGTTCGCCAACCCCCGGTCCGGGGGCATCATCGCGGCCGGGGTGGCGGAGGGGGACCGGATCCTGGACGTGGCGCTCTCCGACGGCGCCTCGGAGCTCATCGTCCTCTCGCGGGACGGACGCGCCATCCGCTTCGCGGAGGCCGACGTCCCCCTGCAGGGGCGCAGCGCGCGCGGTGTGAAGGGGATCGCGCTGGGCGACGGCGGCAGCGTGGTGGGCATGCTCCTGCTGCGGCGCGAGGCCGCCGTCCTCACGGTCTCCGAGGACGGCACCGGCCGGCGCACCGCGGCCTCCGAGTTTCCGGTGCAGAAACGGGGCGGCCAGGGCACCCTGGTGGGACCCGGCGGCTTCCGCTCCCCGGTGGTGGCCGCGCTCGAGGTTACGGACGGGGACGAGGTGATGGTGATCACCGCCGGGGGGGGTGTGACCCGGGTGCCCGCCCGCGATATTCCGCTCCAGGGTCGGCGGGCGGCGGGGCGCCGATTCGTATCCGTCGCGGCCGGAGACCGGGTGGTGGAAGTGACACGCACGGTCGGGGGTGGGAGCGCGTCCGCACCGGCGGGCGGGGACGAGCCGGCCGCCGGCCCCCTCCCCCCAACCGTGAAGGACGCGCAGGACCAGCTCACACTGCTGGATGAGGATTGACCGAGATCGATCGACCGAGATCGACTGACAGAGAACGACGGACCGAACTCAAAAGGATACAGAGCGATGCGATTCCTCGTGCTGGGCGGCGGCGCCCAGGGATCGGCGGCGGCCTTCGACCTGCTCGGGCGGGACGATGTGGAACGGGTGGTGATCGCGGACGCCGAGGCCGGCCCACCCCGCCCCTTCCTGGCGCCCCACCTGGGCGGAAAGCTCCACCTGCAGCCGGTGGACGCCGCCGACCACGGCGCCGTGCGGGAGGCCATGGAAGGGGTGGACGCGGTGCTGTGCGGCCTCCCCTACTACTTCAACTACGACATGGCGGCGCTGGCGGTGGAGTGCGGCTGCCACTTCTGCGACCTGGGCGGCAATACCGAGATCGTGGAGGCGCAGCGGGGGCTGCACGAGCAGGCGGTGGAGCGCGGAGTGAGCGTCATCCCCGACTGCGGGCTCGCCCCCGGCATGGTGAACATCCTGGCGCAGGCGGGCATCGACGCGCTCGACGAGACCGCGTCCGTCCGGATCCGGGTGGGCGGGCTGCCCCAGCAGCCCGTCCCCCCGCTCAACTACCAGATCGTCTACTCCATGGAGGGGGTGCTGGACTACTACACCACGCTCTCCATCGTGCTGGAGGATGGGAGGCTGGTGCGTAAGGCCGCCCTCTCCGAGGTGGAGCCGGTGCGCTTTCCCGAGCCGGTGGGCGAGCTGGAGGCATTTCACACGGCGGGCGGCATCTCGACCATGCCCTACCGCTACCAGGGGCGCATCCCGCACATGGAGTACAAGACGCTGCGCTACCCGGGGCACGCCGCCCTCATGGAGGCCATCCGCGAGCTGGGCCTGCTCTCCACCGAACCGGTGCGGGTGGGTGAATGCCTGGTCACGCCCCGGGACGCCTTCATCGAGATCGTCTCCCCCCGGCTCCGGAACCCCGTGGGCGACGACCTGGTGGCGATGCGCGTGGAGGTGGAGGGCACCCGGGACGGCGCTCCCCGCACGGTGAGATGGGAACTGCTCGACTACTGCGACAACGAGCATCAGATCACCGCCATGATGCGCACCACCGGGTTCTCTCTGGCGGTGACCGCGCTCATGCAGGCCGACGGGCGCGTGGCCCGCAAGGGCGTGCACACCCCGGACGAGGCCGTCCCCGCAGAGCCCTACGTCGCGGAGCTGGCCCGGCACGGAATCGACATCCGCCGGACGGTGGACTGACCCGACCTGAACCGGACTTCCCACAGGAGGACTCGATGGCCGCTCTCATGAGCCTGGCGGGGGTGGCTGGACTGCTCCTGCTGGCATTCCTGGTCTCGGCCCGCCGCGGCGCCATTCGTGTGCGCACCGTGGCGGGCGCCTTCCTGGTGCAGGCCGGACTGGGCGCCTTCGTCCTCTACTTTCCACCTGGCCAGCGGCTGCTGCTGAAGCTCTCGGATGGCGTGCAGCAGGTCATCAACGCCGCGCAGGCGGGCATGGACTTCCTCTTCGCCGGGCTGGCGGGCGCCCCCGCAGAGGCGGCCGGGCTGGGCTTCGTGTTCGCGTTCCGGGTGCTGCCGCTCATCATCTTCTTCTCGTCGCTCATCGCGGTGCTCTACTACCTGCGCGTCATGCCGTGGGTGATTCGCATCCTGGGCGGCGCGCTGCAGCGCGCGCTGGGCACCAGCCGCACCGAGTCGCTTTCCGCTACCGCCAACGTCTTCGTGGGCCAGACGGAGGCGCCCCTGGTGGTCCGCCCCTTCATCCCCCGCATGACCGAGTCGGAGCTGTTCGCCGTCATGGTGGGCGGGCTCGCGTCGGTGGCGGGGTCGGTGCTGGCCGGGTACGCGGCCCTGGGCGTGGAGCTCCGCTACCTGATCGCGGCCTCCTTCATGGCGGCCCCGGGCGGGCTGCTCATGGCCAAGATGATGATCCCCGAGACGGCCACGCCCCACGAGTCGCTCGACGAGGCGCTGGCCGAGGACCCCGACAAGCCGGTCAACGTGATCGACGCCGCCGCCAGCGGAGCCTCGTCGGGGCTGCTGCTGGCCCTCAACGTGGGCGCCATGCTGCTGGCCTTCATCGCCCTCATCGCCCTCATGAACCTGCTGCTGGGGACGGTGGGCGGGTTGGTCGGCTACCCGGACCTGAGCATGGAGGGCGTGCTGGGCGGGCTCTTCGCCCCGCTCGCCTTCCTCATCGGCGTCCCCTGGGAGGAGGCGGCCGTGGCCGGCGGGCTGATCGGCCAGAAGCTGGTGCTGAACGAGTTCGTGGCCTACGTGAACTTCGTCACCCTGGCCGACGACCTCTCGGAGCGCACCCGCGCCATCGTCACCTTCGCGCTCTGCGGCTTCGCCAACCTCTCCTCCATCGCCATCCTGATCGGGGGGCTGGGCGGCATGGCCCCCAGCCGTCGCGGCGACATCGCCCGCCTGGGGGTGCGCGCGGTGGCGGCCGGGTCGCTGGCCAACCTCATGAGCGCGGCGCTGGCGGGGCTGTTCCTGGGGCTGGGTTGAGCGCGGGAGCGTAGCAGAATTCGGCGTACTCCCGCACCATGCGGCGCGCCGTGAAGCGGCTGCCCGCCACCCGCAGCGCGTTCTTCATCCGGGCCACGTAGCGGGTGGGCACGCCGTCCTCGTTCCGCTCGTAGAACGCGGGCACCACCTCGCGCTCCAGCACCGCCATGAGCGCCTCGTGGTCCTGCCGGTCGACTTCCTCCGAGGGGCCCTCCTCGCGCGGGATCGCCCACCCATTGCTGCCGTCGTACCCCTCCGCCCACCACCCGTCCAGCGTGCTGAGCTGCGGCACCAGGTTGAGGGCGGCCTTCATGCCGCTCGTCCCGGACGCCTCCATGGGCACGCGCGGGATGTTGAGCCAGAGGTCCACGCCCTGCACCAGGCGGTGGGCGACGTGCATCTCGTAGTCCTCCACGAACGCGATCCGCCCCTCGAAGCGCGCGTCCCGGGTCGCCTGCCAGACCCGCTGCAGCACCCACTTGGCCTCGTCGTCGGCCGGGTGCGCCTTGCCGGCGAAGACCAGCTGGACCGGGCGGCGCGGGTCGGTGAGCAGCCGGGCCAGCCGGTCCTCGTCCAGGAAGAGCAGGTGGGCGCGCTTGTAGGTCGCGAAGCGCCGCGCGAAACCGATGGTGAGGGGCTCGGGTCCCAGCAGCGCACCCCGCCCCACCAGGTGGGCGGCGTTGCGCCAGACCGTCTTCCAGCGCCGCCGCGACTCCTCGCGGCAGAAGTCCAGCAGCTGCTGCTTGAGCGCCCGATGCACCGCCCAGACGCGGGCGTCGTCCAGCGCAGCCACCGCCCGCCAGAGCTCCGGGTCGTCCACCCGACCACCCCAGTCCGGACCCACCTCCGCGTCCAGCAGTTCCATGACCCGGTGCGACATCCAGTTGCCCAGGTGCACCCCGTTGGTGATCCCCCGGATGGGGACGTGCGCCGCGTCCAGACCCGGCCAGAGGGCGCGCCAGATCCCGCGCGAGACCCGTCCGTGCAGCTGCGAGACGCCGTTCACGTGCTCCGAGAGGCGGAGTGCGGCCACCGTCATGTGGAAGTGGCCGTTCCCATCGTCGGGGTGCCGTCCCAGCCCGGCGAAGAAGTCGGGCTCCATCCCCAGCGTGCCCGGGTCGTCGCCGCACACCTGCCGTACCAGCTCCGGGGGGAAGGTGTCGTGCCCGGCGGGAACCGGGGTGTGGGTGGTGAACACGGTGTGGCGGCGCACCCGCTCCACCGCCTCGTCCGTCCCCAGGCCGGCGGCCAGCCCCTCCCGTACCCGCTCGACCATCATGAAGGCGGCGTGGCCCTCGTTGGCGTGCCAGGCGCCGGGTGAGATTCCCAGCGCACGCAACACGCGCACACCCCCAACGCCCAGAATCCACTCCTGGCGCAGCCGGTACTCCTGCCCACCCCCGTAGAGCTGGTAAGTGAGTTCGCGGTCTTCGGGAAGGTTCCCGGGCAGGTTGGTGTCCAGCAGGTAGAGGCGCACCCGCCCCACGTCCAGCCGCCAGGCGCCCACGCGCACCTCGCGCCCCGCCATCGGCACCACCGCCAGCGCTTCCGAACCGTCGGCGCCCGTAATCCGCACCAGGGGCATGACGGCGGGATCGAAGACTTCGTCCGAGCCCTCCTGCCACCCCTCCAGGTTCAGGTGCTGGTCGAAGTACCCCTTGTGGTAGAGCAGTCCCACGCCCACGAAGGGGATGCCCAGGTCGGAGGCCGCCTTGCAGTGGTCGCCGGCCAGCACGCCCAACCCTCCGGAGTAGATGGGGATGGAGTTGTGCAGCCCGAATTCGGCGCAGAAGTAGGCGACCGGATCGTCCCCCAGGTCGGGGAAGCGCTCCCGGAACCAGGTGTTGTCCGAGGCGAGCGCGTGCTCGAAGTCCGCCACCATCCGATCCAGCTCGGCCACGAAGCCGTCATCGGCGGCCAGCTCGGCCAGCCGCCCGGGATCCATCTGGCGCAACAGCGCGACCGGATTATGCCGCAGTTCGGACCACAGCACCGGGTCCAGGCGGTTGCGCAGAAAGTGCCGCGCCCCGCGGTCCCAGCGCCAGAGGAGGTTGAGGGCGAGCCGCTCCAGCCCCCGGATGCGCTCCGGAAGGAAGGGGATCTTTCCCGTGGTGTGGTCCATGCCGTCCGTGGGGAGAGGGTCGGAAGTCGTGATCGCGGATGTTCGAGACGCGCGCCAATTCTCGTGGGCGCCGCCGGTTCAGGGAAGGCCCGGAGTTCCCGTCGAGCGCAGGGACGCCACCCCCCGGGCGTCCTCTCCGTACTGGACCTCGTAGAGCACAGCGTAGCGCCCGCCCCGCGCCAGCAGCGATGCGTGCGTGCCCGACTCCACCAGACGTCCCTCCTCCAGCACGTGGATGACGTCCGCCCCCTCGATGGTGGAGAGCCGGTGCGCGATGACGATGCTGGTCAGCCCAGAACCGCGCGCGAAGAGGCCGTCCAGGGCGTCCTGGATCACGGCCTCCGACTCCGAATCGAGCGCCGAGGTGGCCTCGTCCAGGACCAGGTACCGGGCCTCCTTGAGGATGGCGCGCGCGATGGCGATGCGCTGCTTCTGGCCGCCCGAGAGGCGCACCCCGCGCTCGCCGAGCGGAGTGTCGTACCCCTGCGGCAGCGCCCGGATGAAGGCGTCCGCGTTGGCCAGTTCGGCCGCCCGCCGGATGCGCTCCGGACCCGCGCCCGGGTCGGCGTAGCCGATGTTCTCCTGCACGGAGCCCGAGAAGAGGGTGGGCTCCTGGGGCACGACGGCGATGCTGCGTCGCAGCGCGGCCAGCGAAAGGTCGCGCACGTCGCGCCCGCCGATGCGCACCGACCCCCGTTGCGGGTCGTAGAGACGTACGATGAGCCGCGTCAGGGTGGTCTTGCCCGACCCCGACGAGCCCACCAGCGCCGCGGTCTGCCCCTGGTGGAAGCGCAGCGTCAGGTCGCGTAGCGCGGGGTCGGTGGTGCCCGGGTAGGTGAAGGTGACCCCCTCGAAGGCCAGGTCCCCGGCCGGGGGCTCCCCCGACCCGCCCTGCGGCTCCGGGTCGGCCTCCAGCAGGTCGGAGACGCGCTCCAGCGCGGCCAGCCCCGCCTGCAGCTGGTTGTTGAAGAACATCACAGACATGACCGGCTGCTGGAGCTGCTGCTGGTAGAGCACGAAGGCGGTCAGCTCGCCCAGGGTGAGGGAGCCTCGCACCACCATCCATCCGCCCAGCAGCAGCAGGGCGCCGATCCCGAAGTTGGAGACCAGGGTGATGAGCGCCTCCATGATCCCCACGTCCTTGCGCCGCTCGAGGTTCAGGCGCACGTAGCGATCGTTGCGCGCCCCGAAGCGGGCCTCCTCCTCCACCTCGGCCACGAACGACTTCACCACCTGGATGTTGCCGATGGCCTCGGTGGCGACCGCGGCCATCCCGCCCACCTCGCGGCGGATCTCGCGCGCCTGCAGCCGCAGGGGGCGCTGGAAGTGGCGGGTGACGAGGGCGAGCGCCGGCAGGACCACCAGGTTCACCAGCGCCAGCCGCCAGTTCATCCAGATCAGGAGCCCGCCCACCACCAGGATGGAGAAGAGCTGTCCGGCCAGGCGGGTGGCGCCGGCCTGGATCATCCCCTCCAGCGCGTTGACGTCGTTGACCACGCGGGAGGTGAGCGAGCCCGACTGCTCGGCCTCGAAGCGCACGATGGGCAGGCGCAGCAGTCGGCCGTAGGCGCGCGCGCGGATGTCCGAGATGACTCGCTGGGTGAACGAAAAGCTCAGATACATGCCGGCGTAGCCCAGCCCGGAGCGCACCAGGTAGAAGAGGGCGAAGGCGGCCGCGAACAGGCCGAAGACCCTCAGTTCGCCCCGCGGAATCACAGTGTCGAAGGCCACGCGCACGAACTGCGGACCGGCCGCCCCCAGCGCCGCCGTGCCGCTGATGAGCACGGAGAGCCCCAGGATGCGGTAGCGGTAGGGCCGCAGCAGCCACCAGAGCAGACGGGCCACCCGGGAGGGCTCTCCCGTGGGGCCCGTCGCTCCGGCCGGGTCGGTATGGGGGGGGGGTCCGTGCATGATGGAGCGCGCTGCGGTTCGTCTCGGGATGGTCTCTGGATGATAATGGATCCGGCGCCCGGCCGGAGGGGCGACGGCCGGCGGGCCGTACCCTGGCGCAAAAGCTCTCGGCGCGCTGTATTTGATGGAGTGGGCCGCGCTGGGATCGCCGCCGGCGTGGCAGAAATCACAGGTCGCCTCGAACCCTTTGTCGTGTCTATGGCACGTGGTGCAGCGGGAGGCGTCTGCCCCGTTGTGGCTGGTGAGAGGCGTGAAGGTTGA
>JAVVFC010000085.1:0-11950 GCA_032250975.1 Longimicrobiales bacterium
GGAGGGGCAGGGAGGCGGCGCGAGGCCGGAAACTAACCCTCCCGGGGGGCGGGCGGCGAGCCAGGCGCCACCGCCGGAGTCCCGGATTCCGGAGCCCGCCCGCCCCGCAGCGACACCCACGTCGCCGCCGCCAGGATCACCGCCCCGCCCAGCACCGTGCGCCCGGCGGGCACCTCGCCCAGCAGGAGCAGGGCGAAGGCGATGCCGTAGACCGGCTCCAGGGTCGCGATGACGCTGGCGGTGCGGGCCCGCACCTCGCGCAGCCCGTGGATGAAGAGGGAATGGGCGCCTGCAGTGAAGACCACGCCCAGCAGGACCAGGAGCAGCAGGTCCCGCCCCCCGGGGACCGCCCCCACCACGCCCAGGAAGGGAAGGAGGGCGACCGCGGCCCAGAGGTCCTGGTGGAACGCCAGCACCAGCGGCGGATACCGGCGCACCAACCCCCGGTTGGCGATGGAGAGGAGGGCGAAGGTCAGCCCGGAGACCACGCCCCAGACGGCGCCCCGGGTGAAGCTGTTGCTCCATGCGGGCTCCGGGACCACGAGCGCGACGCCCACGAACGTCACGAGCGCGGCGCCGGCGTCGCCCCACGACCAGCGCTCGCGCAGCAGGAGCGGCTCCAGCACGGCGGTGAAGATGGGGAAGGTGGAGAAGGTCAGCAGCCCGATGGCCACGCTGCTCAGCTGGATGGCGTGAAAGAAGGTCACCCAGTGGGCCGCCAGCAGCATGCCCAGCCCTACCATCCCCACCGCATCCCGCGCCCGCTCGAGCGCCAGCGGCGCCCCGCGCGCCCGCAGCAGCGCACCCAGGAAGAGGGTGGCGAACACCACCCGCCCGAGCACGATCCCGACCGGGTGCAGCGCGAGCAGCTTGCCGAAGAGTCCCGCCGCTCCGAAGAGGAGGACGGCAACGTGCACGGAGGCCAGGGGGGGGATGCGCATCCGGGGGCTTGGGGTTGCGGGGCGGTCCGGTAGATTCCGGGTTGCACAATACCCTCTCGGGCACTCCTTGGAGAGAAGCGTGATGAACCGGCTCCCCGTCCGCCTCCGCAGCCGCCGCCGCACGGCTCCGTCCGCCCCCCTCGTCCTGGCCGTCTCCCTGGTCGCGTCCGCCCTGGGTGGCCTCGCCCCGCGGGGCGCCTCCGCTCAGGCCACGGCCACCGGAGCCCCGCCCAGCGGGGCACGCAACGCGCCACCGGAGGTCGGCCCGTTCGACTTCGGCAAGATGTGGACGTTCGAGAACCCGCCCGCCGAGCACTTCTCATCCACGTACGGCTTCGACGCCTCGCCCGAATGGTTCGAACGCGCCCGCATGGCGGCGCTGCGCATCCCGGGCTGCTCGGCGTCCTTTGTCTCCCCCAACGGGCTGGTCGTGACCAACCACCACTGCGCGCGGGGCGCCATCGCCTCGGTGACCCGGGAGGGGGAGAACCTTCTGGACGACGGCTTCCATGCGGAAGCCCTCGGAGACGAGCGGCGCATTCCAGGCTACTACGCGGACCAGCTGGTGGCCGCGCTGGACGTCACCGACCAGGTGGATGCGGCGTTGGCCGGGGTGGGGGCGGCCGAACGCGGCGCGGCGCGCGAGGCCGTGCTGGGCGTCCTGCGCAGCCGTCTGCAGGAAGAGTACGGCGCGGACATGCTGGTGCAGTTCGTGCCGCTCTACAACGGGGCGCGCACCTCGGCCTACGTGATCCGGCGCTTCACCGACGTGCGTCTCGTGGCAGCGGTCGAGCTGGGGCTGGGCTTTTTCGGCGGGGACCCGGACAACTTCACGTACCCCCGCTACGCCCTGGACTATGCGTTCTACCGGGTCTATGACGAGGAGGGGGAGCCGTTCGCGACGGACCACTGGTTCCGCTGGGGCGACGGCGCCGCGCCCGGCGAGCCCATCTTCCTGGTCGGCAACCCGGGCCCCACCAACCGCCTGCTGACCGTGGCGCAGCTCGAGTACCAGCGCGACCATCTGGTTCCCGGTCGCCGTGCCTACTTCGAGAGCCGGCTGGGGGCGCTGAGGGACGCCTACACCGCCGACCCGGAGCGGGGCGAGGCGCTGGGCCTGCGCAACCAGGCCTTCTCGCTCTCCAACTCGCTCAAGGCGTACACCGGCCGCCTGGAGGCGCTGCGGGACCCGCAGATCATGGCCCGCAAGCGCGCCGCCGAACTGAAGCTCCTGGACGATCTGGCCGGGGACGCGGAGACGCGGGCGCGCGCCGAGGCGCTGCTGGCCGAGGTCGCCGCCGTACAGGAGAAGAAGTCCGCGCTGGGCGACGAGATGAACGCGTACTACCGGGTCGCCGACCAGGCCTTCGGCTCCCGGGCGCTGCTGCGCGCCGCCCGCGCCCTGGAGCTGCAGGCGATGGCGGACGGGGGGGCGCCCGCCGACACGCTTCAGGCGGCCCGCGAGGCGCTCGCCGCCATCGACGATCACCCGGGTGACCTGGAGGAGGACCTGCTGGCGCTGCGCCTCGCCGACCTGGTCCGTTACCTGGGGCGGGACGATCCGCTGGTCGCGGGCATCCTGGAGGGCCGCTCGCCCGAGGGCGCCGCCACGGTGCTCCTGCAGGGGTCCGTACTGGCGACAAGGGCGCGCACCCGGGGGGCGCTCGAGGCCGGAGGAATGGCCGGCGAGGCGGTGGTTCCCGCCGACGACCCGCTCATGGTCTTCATCCGCGCGCTCCTCCCGCGCGTCCTGCGCCACGACTCGGAGGCGCGCGAGGCGGCGCGTCCCGAGGGGGACCTGAACGCCGAGCTGGGTCGCATCCGCTTCCAGGTCTACGGCACCGCCATCGCCCCTGACGCCTCCTCCTCCCCCCGCATCACGGACGGCGTCGTGCGCGGGTACGAATACAACGGTACCGAAGCCCCCACGCACACGACTCTTTTCGGCGTCTACGACCGCTACTTCTCCCACCTGGGGACGAGCCGCGAGTGGCTCCTGCCGGAGCGTTGGCTCCCGGTCCCCGCGGGCCTCGACCTGACCACACCGCTCAACTTCGTCTCCACCGCCGATTCGTACGGGGGCAACTCCGGATCCCCGGCTCTGACGCGGGAGCTGGAGCTGGTCGGACTCAACTTCGACCGCAACGTGGAGGGGCTGAGCCGGGACTTCATCTACCTGCCGGAACGCGGGCGCAACATCATGGTGGACGTGCGCGCCATCCGGCACACCCTGGAGGTGGTGTACGGCGCCGAGCGCATCGTGCGCGAGATCGACGCCGCCCGGGGCGCGCGCGCGGGCTCGTGACCCGCGCGCGCCCGGCCCCTCACCCCAGCGTCATGAACAGGTTGTTGAGCGACTCGGTCAGGGTGGGGTGCGAGAAGACGCCGTCCCGGAGCTGCATCCAGGTGAGTCCGCCCATCATGGCCACCTGGAGGACCGAGGCCACCTCCCCGCCCTCCATCCCCAGGATGGCGGCTCCCACGATGCGGCCGCTGCCGCGCTCCACCACCGCCTTCATGAAGCCGCGGGTGTCCTCCGACTCCACCGCGCGCGCAACCCGCGACATGGGCAGGCAGGCCACGTCGACGTCCATCCCCAGCGCCCGCGCTTCGCGCTCCGTCAGGCCGATACGCCCCAGCTGGGGATCGGTGAAGAGGGTGTAGGGAACCGGGCGCCCGGCGCGCGACGCGCCCCCCTCGCCGAGAATGTTCGCCGCCACCACCCGGTAGTCGTCGTAGGAGATGTGCGTGAAGGGCGGGCCGCCGTTCACGTCTCCCAGCGCCCACACGCCCTCGGCGGTGGTCTCGAGGGCGTCGTTCACCCGGATGAAGCCGCGCGCGTCCACCTCCACACCCGCCGCCGCCAGCCCCAGGTCGTCGGAGTTGGGGACCCTGCCGACCGCCACCAGCAGATCGCTCCCCACCACCTCCCCCTCGCCCTCCGCGCCCCGGTAGCGGACCCGGATCCCTCCGCCCGCGACCGACTCCGCCGCCAGGGCCGCCGTCCCGGTGCGGATGGCGATCCCCTCTCCGGCCAGGATCTCGCGCAGCGCCTCGGCCACGTCGTCGTCCTCGCGCGGCGCGACGCGCGGGCCCCGCTCCAGCACGGTCACCTCGGCGCCGAAGCGGCGGTGCGCCTGGGCGAACTCCAGCCCGATGAAGCCGCCGCCGAGGATCACCAGGTGCTCCGGCACCCGATCCAGCTCCAGGATGCCGGCGTTGTCCATCCAGGGCACCCCGTCCAGCCCCGCCACCTCGGGGACGCGGCCGCGCGTGCCGGTGTTGATGAAGACGCGCGGCGCCGTGAGCGTGCGGACGCCACCCTCGTTGAGGGCCACCTCCACCTGCCGGGGGCCGGTGAAGCGGGCGGTGCCGAAGATCAGGTCGAGCGCCTCCAGGCGGCCCAGCCCCTTCTCGCCCCCCTCGCTCCAGGCGTCCACCATGCGCCGCTTGCGCGCGCGCACCTTCTCCATGTCCACCGACACCGGACCGGTGCGCACCCCGTAATCCGCGCCTCGCCGCGCCAGATACGCCACCCGGGCGCTGGCGATGACGGTCTTGGTGGGGGTGCATCCGTCGATGACGCACGTGCCCCCGACACGACCCTTCTCGATGACAGCCGTGCGGTGCCCGGCCCGGGCCAGCGCGCCGGCCAGAGGCTTCCCGGCCTGGCCGGTTCCGATCACGATGGCGTCGTACGGCTCCATGTCTGCTGCTCCCTCGTGGAGTGTATGAGTCAGGTCAGCGCGGCCAGACGTTGTCGGCCCGGTTCACGTCCGGGAACATCCGCCCGGCATCCAGTTCGGCGCGGGCCACCGGCGCCGGCAGGGTGAACTCCAGCTCCATGCGGCCCTCCCGCCAGCGCTCCACGCCGGCGGTGTAGCGTACCACATCCCCACCCTCCACCTCCACCGTCAGGTGCACCGGCATCGGGATCTCGCCCCGGTCCGCCACGAATACCGTGACGTGCCGCCCGCCCGCCTCGACCGACATTCCCTCGATGGCCTGGTCCAGCACGCGGGTGGTGTAGAGCCAGGGGTGGAAGAACCAGTCCAGGTCGCGCCCGGCCACATCCTCGAACGTCCAGAAGAGGTCCAGCGGGTGGGGGTGCTTGAAGGCCCAGCGCCGGACGTAGGTGCGCATCGCCTCGTCGAAGGTCTCCTCCCCCAGGATGGCGCGCAGGGCTCGGAAGACGGTGGCCGGCTTCCCGTACGAGGCGAGGCCCCGGTTGCCGAAGGGCCCGTAGAGGTCCGCCGGCCGCATGCTCTCCGTCTCGGCGTCGGTGCCGGCGGTGCGCAGGTACCCCTCCAGGGTCCCCACGCCGCCCGGTGCCTCCGGGAAGAGCGTCGGTGTGAAGAGGTCCTCGGAGAAGGAGGCCAGCCCCTCGTCCATCCAGGCGTGCCTCCGCTCGTTCGAGCCCACCACCATGGGCCACCACATGTGGGCCAACTCGTGCGAAACGACGCCGTAGAGGGAGAGGGGTGTCCGACCGCCTCCGACGATGGTGATCATGGGGTACTCCATCCCCCCGCCGATCACCCCCTCGTTCACCGTCATCTGCGGGTAGGGGTACGGATACCAGTAGGAGTGCGACTCAATGGCGTGGCGCGCGTACTCCGCGGCGCGCTCCCAGTTGGGCTGCTCGGGGCGGTAGAGCGCGTGGATGGCGGCGGAACGGGTGACCCCGTCCGCTCCGGGGTACTCCGCCACGGTCGCGTCCCACACGTAGCGGTCCGACGCCCCCCAGGCGAAGTCGCGCACGTTCTCCGCCCGGTAGCGCCAGGTCAGCAGGCCGTCGGGGCCCGCCTCCGCGGTCGACCGACCCGCGTCCCGGTCTCCCCGGCCCACCACCGGCGTCACCCCGTCCCGCCCCGCGCCCCGCAGCCGCGCCACCGCCTCGGGCCGCAGCACCTCGTCCGGGTTCTGCAGCACCCCCGAGGCGCTCACCAGCCACCCCTCCGGGGCCGTGATCTCCACCTCGAAGTCGCCGTAGTCCAGATAGAACTCCCCGTCTCCCAGGTAGGGGTCCCGTACCCACCCCTGCAGGTCGTCGTAGACCGCCACCTGCGGATACCACTGCGCCAGGTAGAACACCTCGGTTCCCTCGCGCCCCATACGGAACGTCCCTTCGGGAACCTGGAAGGAGAAGTCGATCTCCAGCGCCACCACGCCCCCCGGCGGGACGGGAGAGGGGAGAGGGATTCCGACGGAGGTGGGCACAGGCCGTCCCGGCCGTTCCACGGTGACGGGGCCACCCTGCACCAGCACCCGCTCCAGGGTGAACCCCCCGGTGACGGGCACGGTGCGGTTCCGGGGATTCCCGGGCGCGAAGACGTTCTGGGGGAGGTTGAGCCAGACGGCTGTCAGCGTGTCGGGAGAGCGGTTCTCGTACCGGATGGTCTCCGACCCCGTGACGCGGGCGTCATCGGGATGGAGCCGTGTCCGGATACGATACGCCACCCGCTGCTGCCAGTAGCCGGGTCCGGGCGCGCCGGTGCGGGAGCGCGTGCCCGCCGCCAGAGCGTCCAGGTAGGCGTGCGGGACCGGGAGGGTGTCGGCGACGGACGCCGGAGCCGGAGGGGCGGGCGTCAGGGCCAGGGCGGCGGCGAGGAGCGCGGGACCGGGGAGCATGGGGCTCGCGGGGGCTCGGGGAAGTACGGTCGTGGGCGGGCGGGGGGCTCCCCAACCTGCGCCGCGGCCGCCGGGGTCACAAGGCAGCCCCGCGCCCGCGGCGCACCGGGCCCGCTACCCGCCCCCGAAGCGCGCCAGAATCCAGCCGCTCACCCGCTCGAGCACCCGCGGGCTCATCGTCTCCTCGATGTGCGCGTATTCGCGGGGCGATCCGGTCCCCGCGGTCTGAAAGAGGTGATTCAGGCCCGGCAGGGCCTCCACCGCGTAGTCGGGGTTCCCGCCCCGCGCGAGCGCCGCCCGGATGGCGGCCAGATTCCCCTCGTGCGGAACCTGCAGGTCGAGCTCCCCGTTCAGCGCCAGCACCGGGACCCGGGTCGCCTCCAGCGCCGGGACGGGGTCGTAGCCCAGAAAGTGCCGGAGCCAGGGCGAGCGCAGCTGGGCGAGCTGCCCGTTCACCCAAGCCTCGCGGGACGCCTCCGTGAGCCCCGCCGCCGTCCGCTCCCCGGGCGTCATCGCGGCAATGGCGGCGTTCAGGATCTGCCGCATGCGGGCCTCGCCCGCCTCCGTCCCGCCCTCCTCCCGCACCACCTGAAAGAGCGCCCGGTTCACCTCCAGGCTCCGCTCCACACGCTCGGGCTCCATGCCCTCGGCGAGGGCGATCCGCCGGGACTGGTCGAGGATGATCTCGGCTCCCGTCATCCCCGTTCCCGCCAGGAGCACCACGAAGGCCACGGCCGGGTTCCGGGCGGCCACCATGGGTGCGATGAGCCCACCCTCCGAGTGCCCCACCATCCCCACGCGCTCCCCATCCACCTCCGGGCGCGCAGCCAGCCAGGCCAGCGCCGCCTCGGCGTCCCCGGCCAGCTCGACGCTGGTGGCGCTGGCGAAGTCCCCGCCGGAGCCCCCCACGCCGCGGTCGTCGTAGCGGAGCACCGCAATCCCGCTCCGGGTCAGATGATCCGCCAGGACCGCGAAGGGCTTGTGCCCCATGAGGGACTCGTCCCGGTCCTGAGGGCCGGAACCCGAGATCAGGACCACGCCCGGGAACGGTCCCGCGCCCTCCGGCAGCGTGAGGGTCCCCGCCAGTTCGAACGCCTCCGCCCGGTTGGGGAAGCGAACCTCCTCGGCACGATAGGGGAACGGAGGGGCCGGGGTCTGTGGACGGGCGGCAGGGTCCGGGGCCGCGGGCGCCGCTCCGACGCCTTCGTGCGCCGGCTCCGCGCCGCGGTCGGCTCGCTCCCGGGCCGGAGCCCCGCTGGCGTCGGTGCGCTCCCCGTCCGGTTCCCCGCCTCCGTGGACACGCTCGAGGTCCAGGGGAAGGGAGGCCGCGCCCTGCGTCCACGTCCCCGCCAGCGTCCCATCCTCACGCAGTACGCCGCGGTACCCGGCACCGGCGCTCCGCAGCACCAGCCTCAGCGTGTCCCCCACCGCCGCCACCTCGTCCATGGGGACCCCGAAGGCGCCCTGCGCGGGGGAGTCCATGGCGGCGCTCAGCCCCGCCGGTCCGGCGGAGACGTGGAAGACGACCGGGAACTCGGCGGACCCCGTCCGCAGCGTGCCCCGCCACCCCCCGACCCAGCGCTCCACGTCCGGCTGCTGGGCGGTCCCCGCACCCACGCAGATCGCGCCCAGGCCCAGCGCGCCCAGGATCCGGGGCGCCCACGGGGTCAAAGCTCGCCGGTCCCCCCTCTCCGTCATGACCCGCATGCCTCCCCCTGATGCAGTCCACAGTGCGTCGGCCGTGCGCCTTCCGTGCGTCGGTCACCCGCGGTCCGCGACGGGCCGGAGCGACCCGGCCTTCGTAGGAATCGTCTCAATATACGGACCCCTCGGTTCCCCCCTTCACCCGGGGGCGCCGCCCCCCTTCATCCCCACCGGCCAAGGCCGTATTCTTGGGGTCTCCCCACCCCCGCACCTCTACCGGCCGCATCCATGCAGCACGACGCCATCGCCGTGGTGGACTTCGGCGGGCAGTACGCCCACCTCATCGCCACCAAGGTCCGCCGCCTCGGGGTCCTCGCCGAGATCCGCCAGCCCGAGGACCCGATCGAGGCCTTCCGGAGCTACCGCGGGATCGTCCTCTCCGGGAGCCCCGCCCTCTCGTCGCACGGCGAGGACTCGGACTACACGAAGGCCGTGTTCGACCTGGACGTGCCCATCCTGGGCCTCTGCTTCGGCCACCAGGAGATCGCCAAGCACTACGGCGGGGAGGTGATCCACGGCGGCCGGGAGTGGGGGCACGCCGACCTGCACGTCGTGCGAGACCACCCCCTCTTCGACGGACTGGGGCCGGTGGAGCAGGTGTGGATGAGCCACTTCGACTCGGTGGCGGCGGTGGGCCCCAGGTTCGAGGAGCTGGGCTACACCGTCTCGCGCGACGGCTCACCGGACCACCGCTACGCGGCCATCGGTTCCGATACGCTGCGCCGCTACGGCTTCCAGTTCCACGCCGAGGTGGACGACACCCTGCACGGCGACCGCATGCTGGGGAACTTCGTGCTGGAGATCTGCGGGGCGCGCCCGACGTGGTCCATGGATGCCTTCCTGGAGGACGAGCGCCGCAAGCTGCAGGAGCAGGTCGGGGAGGAGTCGGTCTTCCTGCTGGCGTCCGGAGGCGTGGACTCCACGGTCGCCGCCGTGCTGCTCAAGGAGGCGCTCGGGCCGGACCGGGTGCACCTGCTCCACATCGACAACGGCCTCATGCGCAAGGACGAGAGCCGCCAGGTGGTGGAGATGTTCGGCCGGCTGGGGCTGGGGGAGCATCTGCACTTCGTGGACGCCGGCGACGACTTCCTGGCCGCGCTCGACGGGCTCACCGATCCGGAGGCCAAGCGCAAGGCGATCGGCAACACCTTCGTGGAGGTCTTCAACCGCGAGGCGGCGAGGCTGGGCATCCAGGACCACCTGCTGGGCCAGGGCACCATCTACCCCGACACGGTCGAGACGGGAGGGACCCGGCGCGCCGACATCATCAAGACCCACCACAACCGGGTGGAGGTCATCGAGGAGATGATCCGCCAGGGAAGGGTGGTGGAGCCGCTGGCGGAGCTCTACAAGGTGGAGGTGCGGGAGCTGGGCGAGCGCCTGGGCATCGCCCACGAGGCCCTCTGGCGCCACCCCTTCCCGGGCCCGGGGCTGGGCGTGCGCTGCCTCTGCTCGGACGGGGAGCCCGACACCGCCGAATTCGAGCGCCTCACCCACGAGGTGGCCGAGGTGGCGGACCACTTCGCGCTGCACCCGCTGCTCCTTCCCATCCGCTCGGTGGGCGTCAAGGCCGACCTGCGCGCCTACGAACACCCGGTGCTGCTGAGTGGAGAGGCGGAGTGGAGTACGCTCATGGCCGCCGCCGGGACCATGACGGCGCAGGTGCTCGGCATCAACCGCTGCCTCTGGAACCTGGCGCCGGGCCACCCCCGCACCGCCCGGCCCGTTGCGGCCTACATGACGCGCGAGCGGCTCGACCTCCTGCGCGAGGCGGACCACCTCGTCATGGAGGGCCTGCGCCGGCACGGCATGTACGAGCGCGTCTGGCAGTGCCCCACCGTTCTCCTCCCCCTCTCCCTGGGGGAGGAAGACGGCGAGACGGTGGTGCTGCGCCCCATCCATTCGGCCCGCGCCATGACCGCGACGCCGGTGCGGCTGCCGCCCGATCTGGTGGGCGAACTGCGGGAGGGCATCCTGGCGCTCCCGGGGGTGACGGGGCTGGCTCTGGACATCACCTCCAAGCCCCCCGGCACCATCGAGTGGGAGTAGGCGCGCCCGGGATACCAGAGCGCACGGGCGGTTTCGGGGTACGCCGGGCGACAGCCCCGATTGGACCCCGGGGGGGCATCGGGGATATCCTGTTGAAGGGGGAGGTCGTCCGGCCTCCTCCCATCGACCCCGGAAAGGAGCTCGACCCATCGACGACCCACGCGTGAACGAAAGGATTCGCATCAGCCCCGTCCGCCTCATCGACCAGGACGGGGAACAGGTCGGCGTCGTGAGCCTGGACGACGCTCGCAACCGCGCCACCGAGGCCGAGCTGGACCTGGTGGAGGTGGCGCCCGGCGCCCGTCCCCCCGTGGTCCGCATCATGGACTGGGGCAAGGTGCGGTACGAGCGCCAGAAGAAGCAGCGCGAGGCGCGCAAGAACCAGACTACGGTCGAGCTCAAGGAGGTGCAGCTCCGGCCCCGCACGGACGAGCACGACTTCCAGGTGAAGCTCAAGCGCGCCCGGCGCTTCCTGGAGGACGGCAACGTGGTGCGGGTGGTGCTCCGCTTCCGCGGCCGGGAGTTGCGCCAGCCCGAGGTGGGGGTGCGCGCGCTGGACCGCATGCTGGAGGCCACCTCCGACATCGCCCGCGTGGAGCAGCGCTCCAACAACATCGAGGGCCGCCGCCTGGTGGCCCTGCTGGAGCCGGCCACGAACTGACCGCCCGCCCGTTCCGGCGGCTATTCCGGTGGCCGCTCCGACAGGGTGAGCCCGCCGCCGTTGCGGGCCGCCCAGGCCAGCAGCAGCCCCGTCTCACGGGTGTAGCTGGCGATCCCGCCCGGGACGGCGTGGGCCCGCAGGTAGGCGTGGTTGACCGCGCTGGCGGCGGGGCCGGCGGGGCTTCGGTTCTCCTCGTACCAGCGCACGTAGTCGCCCCAGTCCCGCCGCACGCCCGGCAGGAGCGCCTCCATGGCGCGGTCCCACGCCGCCCGGTCCACGCGTGAGAGGTCCCGCTGCAGCGCCCGCACGATGCGCGCCCACCCGGAGTAGCGCACGTAGGCGTCGTCGGCGTGGATGGCCGCCAGCGCCCCGGCGAAGGTGGCCTCATTCTCGCGGGCGATGCCCCGCTGGTGGGCCTGCTCGTGCCCGGCGGTGGCGGGGAGCACCATGGACGGCAGCGAAGCCGAGACGTGCGCCTCCCCCGTCCAGGGAGCGTACACCCCCGAGAGGTCCAGGGCGTCCAGGATCCAGGTAGCCCCCACGGTCTTCACGGGGCCGTGGCGCCGGGACGCGGCCGCCCCCAGCCCCAACGCCGGTCCGACGGCGCGCCACCCCGCCTCCAGCGAGCGGGAGACCCGCACCGCTTCGAAGGGGACCGCCGTCGGTACGCCCGCGTCGTCCACGCCCCCGTGCAGCACCCGGTAGGCCGCGTTCACGCGCTCCACGACGTACCCGGTCAGGGCCTCGAGCGCGGCGGAGTCCGCGGGCGACGGGGTGGGCTCGAGTCCGGCGCGCCGCTCCAGCGGAGCACGGGCGTAGTTGAGCCCCCACGCCAGGTAGAAGCCTACGAGCAGGATTCCCACCACTCCGGCCAGCCGGCCGGCGCCCGCCCCGAGCGCCGCCCCCAGCCCCAGCTCCCCGGCCCGCACCCGTGCCAGCCCCCCCAACGCCCGCCACCCACCCC
>JAVVFC010000086.1:0-11895 GCA_032250975.1 Longimicrobiales bacterium
CTGGACGGGGAGGGTTTGAGGGGCGTAGGATGCCCGATTGTGTCACCCGCTCCTCCCTCCGGAAAGGGATGCGTTCCATGAAGCCCGTTCGCCTCGTGCTGATCGCCCTGTTGCTGGGTACCGGCATCCTCCTGGCCGCCGCCGCGGGCCGGGTGGAGCAGGCCGCCCCGCCGGGCGCCGTCGAGGTCCCCCTCTTCGAGGTGGACCCCTTCTGGCCCAAACCCCTCCCCAACCACTGGCTGATGGGCTCGGTGATCGGGGTGGGGGTGGACTCGCGCGACCACGTCTTCGTCGTGCACCGGGGCGCGTCGCTCAACCCCCGTACCGAGGCGGGCGCGGCGCAGGATCCGCCGACCGGGGAATGCTGCCATCCGGCTCCGCCCGTTCTGGAGTTCGACCCCGAGGGGAACCTGGTGAACGCCTGGGGCGGCCCCGCCGACGGATACGACTGGCCCGCGTCGAATCACGGCTTGTCCCTGGACCCCATGGACAACGTCTGGATTGGCGGAAACGGCCCCACGGACTCGCACATCCTGAAGTTCTCGCGCGACGGGACGTTCCTGGCGCAGTTCGGCGAGGCGAACCGGCCGGCCGACTCGCACGCC
The DNA here is from genome assembly GCA_032250975.1 of Longimicrobiales bacterium. Lineage (GTDB taxonomy): Bacteria > Gemmatimonadota > Gemmatimonadetes > Longimicrobiales > Gaopeijiaceae > Gaopeijia. The sequence goes on from JAVVFC010000086.1 coordinate 606, forward strand.
ACCGACCACTTCGGACGGGTGGCCAAGATCGCCTTCGACGGCGAGGCCAGCGAGGCGTACGTGGCGGACGGCTACGGCAACCGCCGGGTGGCCGTCATCGACATGGAGACGGGCGCGCTCAAGCGCTACTGGGGCGCCTACGGGAACCGGCCCTCGGACGAGGATCCGGGGCGCTACGACCCCGACGCGCCGCCCGCGCAGCAGTTCCGGAATCCGGTGCACTGCGCGGAGCCCTCGGTGGACGGGCTCATCTACGTCTGTGATCGCCCCAACGATCGCATCCAGGTCTTCCGGAGAGACGGGACCTTCGTGGACGAGGTCCGCATCGCACCGCGCACCCTGGGGGACGGCTCCACCTGGGACGTGGCCTTCTCGCGCGACCCGGAGCAGCGGTTCATGTACGTCGCCGACGGGAAGAACATGAAGGTCTACATCGTGGACCGGCGGGAGCTGCGGGTGCTGACCTCGTTCGGGGACGGCGGCCGCCAGCCCGGGCAGTTCTTCGCCGTGCACAGCATCGCCACCGACTCGCGCGGCAATCTGTTCACGACCGAGACCTACGAGGGGAAGCGGGTGCAGCGCTTCGTGTACCGGGGGATGGGCATGGTGGATGTGGAGAACCAGGGGGTGCTGTGGCCGGGGAGGTAGGTGGCAATCGGGGGCGGTGGGGGCCGGCGGCAGTCTTCGCCCTGGTGCTGGGCGCGGCGGGGTGCGCGGGACCGCTGCAGCTCACCCCCAGCGACGCGGACGTGGTGCTGGCCCATCAGGCCATTCCCGGGCCCTCCCCCGCCGCCCGGGGCCCGCACCGGGTTCTGACCCTCTACTACGGGAGCGGGACGGACCGCAACCGCCCCGAGTACCGGGATTCGGTGGCGGTCCGCACCGACTCGGTGGACGCCTCCAAGCTGGTGCAGCTGGGGGCGTCGGCGAAGGAGCGGAACGGGTACTGGGGCTTCTCGCCCAAAGGTTTTCCGATCAACGGGCGGGTCTGGTACCCCGAGGGGGCGGGCCCCTTCCCGCTGGTGCTGGTGGTGCACGGCAACCACGACATGCGGGACTTCTCGGACCCGGGCTACGACTACCTGGGCGAGCTGCTGGCGTCGCGCGGCATGATCCTGGCGTCGGTGGACATGAACTTCATCAACGGTGGCATCCGGGGCGAGAACGACGGGCGCGGGTGGCTGCTGCTCAAGCACGTAGAGGCGTTCGCGGCCTTCAACGTCGATCCCGGGAATCCCTTCCTCGGCAAGGTGGACCTGTCGCGCATCGCCCTCATGGGCCACTCCCGCGGAGGTGAGGCGGTGGGGCACGCCGCCGCCTTCAACCGCCTGGCGCGCTACCCCGACGACGCCTCGCTCGCATTCGACTTCGGCTTCGACATCCGCTCGGTGGTGGCCATCGCCCCGGTGGACGGGCAGTACTTGCCGACCGGCCGCAAGGTGCCGGTCGAAAACGTCAACTATCTGGTGTTCCACGGCTCCCACGACGGGGACGTGACGTCCTTCCACGGGCTTCGTCAGTGGGACCGGGTCTCGTTCACGGACGCCGGCGAGTACCTGAAGGCGGCCGTGTACATGTACCGCGCCAACCACGGTCAGTGGAACACGGTCTGGAACTCGCACGACAACGGGCCCCGCTCTCCCCGCATCCTGGACCTCCGTTATCTGCTCCCCCCCGAGGACCAGCGCCGCTTCGCCGAGGTCTACATCACGGCCTTCCTGGAGGCCACGCTGAACGGCGAGGCGCGCTGGCTCCCGCTCTTCCGCGACCACCGCGTCGCCGGCGGGTGGCTGCCGGAGACCATGTACGTGGCCCGCATGCAGCATTCGTCCTTCCGGGCGCTGGCCGACTTCGAGGGGGACATCGACGTCACCACGGGTTCCGCGCCGGGCGTCACCCTGCGCGGGGACTCGCTCGCCACCTGGAAGGAGGAGGACCTCCCGCTCCGCTCCCGCAATCGCGCCAACACCTCCGCCTCGCAGGAGAATCAGGGGGTCCGTCTGGGCTGGAACAACCGCATCGCGGGCCCCGACACCACACGCCACGGCCCGCCCGCCGTCTACGAGATCGCGCTTCCCGAGGAGCTCGCCGGGGAGTGGGGGGTGGACGGCACGACCTCCATCAGCCTGGCCCTCCTGGCCACCGAGACCCTTCCCGGGCCCCGGAAGGACCCCGACCCGCCGGAGGACGAGGAGGCGGCGGGAGGCCGTGAGAGCGGGGCCGGTGGGCGGGGCGGTGGCCCGGGTGAGCGGGGGGCGCGCGCGGGTCGGGATCGCGATGATCCCAAGCCTCCTGTCGATCTTTCCGTGGAGGTGGAGGATGCGGCCGGGCGCACCGCCCGCCTCCCGCTCAGCCGCTACGGCCCGATCCGGCGTCCGCTCGAGATCACCATCTGGCGCCGCCGCGACCAGGAGCGGGACGTCTTCGCCGACCGCTCCGAGATGGTGCTGCAGGGCTTCGACATCCTGCTGGACGACTTCCGGGCCGCAGAGCCGAGCTTCGACCCCGGCACGCTCCGCGCGGTGCGCCTGGTCTTCGACCGGGCGGTCGCGGGCGAGGTGGTGGTGGACGACATCGGCCTCTCCCGTCTGGGGGACGGCTACTGGAGCGCCCGCGTCGGAGGGTGAGGGGCGCGGCCGGCCCGGGGTCGGCCGCCCCTCAGCGCCATCCCACGCTGAGGCGGTGGACCCCGGGGAGTCCCTCCACCGGGTGGAAGGCGTAGTCCAGCACCAGCGAGTCGCCCCAGAAGGAGCCTCCGAACGTCACGGGCCGGGCCTCGCCGTCGCGCACGTCGCGGAGCCCGATGCGCCCCACGAAGGTGCGGCCGCGTACCGGCCAGTAGCCGAACTCCAGCCCGCCGCCCGCCTCCAACTCGCCGTCGTCCCGCAGCCGGAGCTGCGCGGCGAAGCCCAGGTCCAGCGGACCGACGGGCTGGCCGTAGCCTCCCGCTCCGAGGACCAGCTCCGTGGGGCGGTTTTCGTCGTCTCCGAGGTTGCGGCCGGAGAGCGCCAGCCGCGCCGGGCCCACCTCGGTGGCGACGCCCACGTCCACCGCCTGTCCGGTGGTGCGCCCGTTGTCGTGGCGCAGGGTGTAGGCCCGGGCCGAAGCGCCCCAGTCGAGGCCCAGCAAGGAGCGTCCCCAGGTGGCCGTGGCCACCGTCTCACTGACGCTCTCCCCGTCGGGGGGGCGCCGGAAGAAGTCGTCCACGCCGCTCCTTCGTGTACCCGGTCCTCCGGGTCCGCTCCGGTACTCCAGCGTATGGAGTGACAGGGCCACCCCACCCCCGAACCAGTCGGTCGCGGCCGCCAGGCTGAAGCCGCCCGCGCCGCTCCCGAACCAGGTGTAGCTCCCCTGGATCCCCTGCAGGTCCTGCACCAGGGCGGGGTGGAGGAAGGCCAGGTCGGGGTCGTTGCTCCCGACCGCCGCCGCCATCCCCAGCCCCAGTGCCCGCGCACCCGGCGTGAGCTCGGCGGCGGCCGGCTCGCGGCCGGGGGTCTGCCCGGCGGCCGGCACGGCGGTGAGGGCGAGCAGGGTCGCGAGGGCGAGTCGGGTGCCGCGGGGGTACCCGGAGCGCGCCGGGACGGTGGGACGCGTCGGAGCGAGGGCGGCGCGGGGGCTGGATGGTACGCCAGGGGGCATGGTCGGCGGTGGAACGGGGAGACACGGACGTCGGCGTGCGACGGCGATGGGCCGAACCTCCGGCGGTGCGGGCCGCGGCGCAACTCCCCGGGGGCAGGCCCGGTTAGGGGACGTTCCCGGCGTGGCGCGGGGGTCCTACGGCCCCGCAGGGAGTTCCCCCACATCGGGGAGCGGAGAAATCCGGAGTTCGTGAGGTAATTCGGATATTATCATCCGAATACCGAACTAGACCTGTCACACCCGGACCCATGCTCTCCCAGACCGGAATCTATGCGCTGCAGGCGGTGCTCCACCTGGCTCGACAGGGCGGGGGGGCGTCCGTGTCGGCGGCCTCGATCTCCGACGCGCTCGACCTGCCGGCCACCTACCTGGCCAAGGTCCTGCACCGGCTGGGGCGGGAGGGTGTCCTCCACTCCACCCGGGGCGCGCGCGGCGGGTTTCGGCTCGCCGCCGATCCGGCCGCCATCACCGTGGCCACCGTGGTGGCGCCCTTCCAGGAGCTGCGTCCCTCCCGGACGTGCCTGCTGGGCGGGCCGTGCGATCTGGAGAACCCCTGCAGCGCACATGAGCGGCGCGTGGCCTGGACGGCTGCCGCGCTCCGGATCCTGGAGTGCACCACCATCGCCGACCTGCTGGAGGGGAATCCCCTGCCGGCTGCCGTGTCGGCCCACGCTCAATCGGAGGATCGACCATGAAGAAAGGACTCCGGGCCCTCCTCCCGGGTGCCGCCGTACTCCTGTTTCTCGCCGCCTGCGGCGGGGATGCGCCCCCGGCCGACGCCGGGGCCTCCGCGACCGGAGGTGCGTCGGGCGCCGACGCGGCCCTCAGTGCGGTGGAGATCGAGCAGGGCATCGGTCCCATCCGCGACCTGCAGCTGGGCGATGTGGACCCCGCGCTGGCCGCGGAGGGGGAGACCCTGTTCGTCACCAAATGCTCCGCCTGCCACAAGCTCGAGGAGCGCTACGTGGCCCCGCCCCTGGGCGAAGTGCTCTCCCGCCGCCGGCCCGAGTTCGTGATGAACATGATGCTAAACGCCGGCGAGATGGTGCAGCGCCACCCCGTCGTGCGTGAGCTGCTGGCCGAGTACTTCACGCCCATGCCCGTCCAGGTCACCGATCCGGACGACGCGCGGGCCATCCTGGAATACCTCCGGGCGAACCAGTCCGGGGGCTGACACCGATCCACCCGCGGGTCCCCGGGCGACTCCCGCCCGGACACCGCCAGATCGTCCACCACCAAGGAGGATGGACACCATGCGTTCCTCATCCAACCGCCGGTTCTACCTGCTGGCCGCTGCCGCGTCGGCGGCGGCGGTGGGCGCCTTCGCCTGCCAGGGCGGGAGCGGCCCCGCCGTGGGGGCCGGTGACCTCGCCAGCGCCGCCCAGGCCGTGTACGTGGCCCCGGGCGAGTACGACGAGTTCTACGCCTTCATGTCCGGGGGCTTCAGCGGGAACCTCACCGTCATGGGGCTGCCCTCCGGGCGCCTGCTCAAGACGGTGCCCGTATTCAGCCAGTTCCCGGAGAACGGCTGGGGGTACTCAGAGGAGACCAAGGCCATGCTCGAGACGTCGCATGGCTTCATCCCCTGGGACGACGCCCACCACCCCGAACTCTCCATGACCGACGGGGTTCCCGACGGCCGCTGGATCTTCATCAACGGGAACAACACCCCCCGGGTGGCCCGCATCGACCTCTCGAGCTTCGAGACCACCGAGATCCTGGAGATCCCCAACTCGGCCGGGAACCACGGCTCCCCCTTCATCACGCCCAACTCGGACTACCTGGTGGCCTCTACCCGGTTCAGCGTGCCGATCCCCAACCGGGACATGTCCATCGAGGACTACAAGGGCAACTTCAAGGGCACGCTCTCGTTCATCCGGGCCAACGAGCCCAAGCAGATGGACGTGGCCTTCCAGATCCTGGTGCCCGGCTACAACTACGACCTGGCGCACGCCGGCAAGGGCCCCTCCGACGGCTGGATGTTCTTCACCTCGTACAACACCGAGGAGGAGCACACGCTGCTCGAGATCACCGCCTCCCGCAACGACAAGGACTTCGTGGCGGCCGTGAACTACCGTCGCGCCGAGGAGTGCATCGCGGGCGGCGCCGGCGAAACGATGCCGGCCGACTACCGGCACAACTACTTCGACGAGAACCACATCGCCGTGTCGGAGAGCCGGAACTCGGTGCGCGTCATCGAGCCCTCCGACTGTTCGGACATGATCTACTTCCTGCCCACGCCCAAGTCGCCGCACGGCGTGGATGTGGATCCCACCGGGGAGTACATCGTAGCCGGCGGCAAGCTGGCCACCGTCATCCCGGTCCACTCCTTCACCAAGATGATGGCCGCCATCGAGGCGGAGGACTTCGAGACGGTGGTGGACGGGATTCCGGTGATCCGCTACGAGGCCGTCATGGCGGGCGAGGTGCAGAACGCCGGGCTGGGACCGCTCCACACCGAGTTCGACGGGCGGGGCTACGCCTACACCACCGCCTTCATCAGCAGCGAGATCGTCAAGTGGGAGATCGGCACCTGGCAGGTCGTGGACCGGATCCCGGTCTACTACTCGGTGGGCCACCTGATGATTCCGGGGGGCGACTCCCGCCAGCCGTGGGGCAAGTACCTGGTGGCGCTCAACAAGATCACCAAGGACCGGTATTTGCCCACCGGCCCCGAACTGGCCCACTCCGCGCAGCTCATCGACATCTCGGGCGACCGCATGCGCCTGCTGCTGGACTTCCCCACCCAGGGTGAGCCGCACTACGCGCAGGGGATCCCCGCAGAGCTGGTCATGGACAACCAGGTGCGGTTCTACTCCCTCGAGGAGAACACCCACCCGCACGCGACCCGGTCCGAGGCCGAGACGCGCGTGGTGCGCGAGGGGAACCAGGTCCACGTCTACATGACCTCGATCCGGTCGCACTTCACCCCCGACAACATCGAGGGCATCCGGGTGGGCGACGAGGTCTTCTTCCACGTCACCAACCTGGAGCAGGACTGGGACGTGCCCCATGGCTTCGCGACGCTGGGGGCGAACACCGCCGAGCTCCTGCTCATGCCCGGGGAGACCCGCACCCTGAAGTGGTTCCCGCGGGCCCCCGGTATCTACCCCTTCTACTGCACGGACTTCTGCTCGGCGCTCCACCAGGAGATGCAGGGCTACGTCCGGGTCTCGCCCCAGGGCGCCAACGTCCCGCTCCGGTGGGGCACGGGCGGCGAGTGGCGGACCAACTGACCTGATCACGGGAGCAGGGGGGGCGGGCTCTCCGCCCCCCCACCCCTTCACGAGGATGCGCGCATGATGACCAAGGGAAGCCGGGCGGTGATTCTCCTGGCCTCACTGGCCCTGGGCCTGGTCTACGTCCTCCCTCTCTGGCGGATCAACCTCGAAGCCCCCCAGTACCCGGAGGGCCTGGGCATGGTGATCCGGGTGGACAACATCGAGGGGGTCAAGAAGCACGACCTCAACAACATCAACAACCTGAACCACTACATCGGCATGAAGCGCATCGAGCCGGACTCCATTCCGGAGCTGCGCCTCATGCCCGTGATCCTGGCCGTCCTGATCGGTCTGGGCGTGCTCACCGCCGCGCTCGGGCGTCGCAAGGTCCTCTACGGCTGGGTCGCCGTCTTCCTGGCGGTGTCGCTGGTGGGGCTGGCCGACTTCTGGAAGTGGGAGTACGACTACGGCCACGACCTGGACGAGGAGACGGCCATCATCAAGATCCCGGGGATGAGCTACCAGCCGCCCCTGATCGGCAGCCGCCAGATCCTCAACTTCAAGGCGCACTCGTGGCCGGGCGCAGGCGGGTGGATCGCCATCGCGGCCGCGATGTCCGGGATGGCGGTGGCGTTCGGAGAACTCCGCCGGGGGAGGCGGGAGGCGGCCCCGCTCGCAGGCGACGGCCCCTCTGCGGGAGCCCCTCCCACGGGCACCCCGCCGGCGCTGCTGCTGCTGGCCGCCACGGCCGGCCTGGCCGCCGTGACCGCGTGTGGCGAGCCTCAGCCCCGCGACCTCGCCTACGGGGAGGAGCGCTGCGAGTACTGCCACATGGGGCTGGCCGACGATCGCCACGGCGCCGAGCTGCTGACCGAAACCGGCAAGGCCTTCGGCTTCGACTCGGTGGAGTGCCTGGCCGCCCATCTGGCCTCTCTGGGGGAGCCGAGCCGGGTCCACTCCGTGTGGGTCACCGACTTTTCCAACCCGGGCGCCCTCATCCTTGCCGAGGAGGCGTTCTTCCTGGCCAGTCCCACGCTGCGTTCCCCCATGGGGCTGGGACTCAGCGCGTTCGCACGGCGCGAGGACCGGGACGGCGCAGTGGTCTCCTTCGGAGGCCAGGCGCTGGACTGGGCCGGCGTGCAGGCGCTGGTCGCGCGCGAGTGGAGCGAGACCGAGGGCGCCGCCCCGCACGCCGGCATGGAGCACGGAGACGGAGACTGACGTGAACGCCCGACCCTCCCTCCCCGCCCTCCTGCTCACCGTGGCGGCGCTTGCTGCGCCGGCCTCAGCGGCGCCAGCGTCCGCCGCGCCCGAGCCCGGGCTTACCGCCCCGGAGTCGGACCGGCTCCGGGTGGGTCCGGGCCGGGCGCACAGCACCCTGGCCTCGGCGCTCGCCGCCGCCGCCGCCCACGACACCGTCGTCGTGGAGGCCGGCACCTACACCGAGTGGGGCCTCGTGCTGGACCGGCCCCTCACGGTGCTGGGCCGCCCCGGCGCGGTGGTGGACGCGGAAGGGCAGGGAACGGTGTTCCTGGTGACCGCCGACTCCGTCACCCTGGAGGGGCTCACCATCCGCCGGACCGGGCTTTCCTTCACCGACGACCGGGCCGGCATCAAGGTGGACGGCGCCCGCTTCTGCCGCATCCTGGGCAACATGCTCGATGACACCTTCTTCGGCATCTACCTCGCCAACGCCGGCGACTGCCTGGTGTCCGGCAACGTGCTCGAAGGGCGCGCTCTGCGGGAGACCGACTCGGGCAACGGCATCCACCTCTGGTACTCCACCCGGGTCGAGCTGCGCGAGAACGTGGTGCGCGGGCACCGCGACGGGATCTACTTCGAGTTCGTCGAGGACAGCCGGGTGGACCGGAACCTGAGCGAGGACAACGTCCGCTACGGGCTCCACTTCATGTTTTCGGACCGGTGCACCTACACCCACAACCGCTTCCTGCGCAACCGTGCGGGCGTGGCCGTCATGTACACCTCGGGCGTGGTGATGCAGGGCAACGACTTCGTGGAGAGTTCGGGCGGCGCTTCCTTCGGCCTGCTTCTCAAGGAGATCCGGGACTCGGAGATCACGGGCAACCGCTTCCTCGACAATTCGGTGGCGCTCTACCTGGAGGGCGCCAACCGCGTCCGGGTCTCGGAGAACGACTTCGTCACCAACGGCTGGGCGGTGAAGGTGATGGCCAACTCGGACGGGAGCGCCTTCGAGGGGAACAACTTCGTGGGCAACTCGTTCGACGTGGCCACCAATTCACGCTCCACGGCCAGCACCTTCCGCGGCAATTTCTGGGACCGCTACGCCGGCTACGACCGGGACCGGGACGGTGTGGGCGACGTCCCCTTCCGGCCCGTCCGGCTCTTCTCGCTGGTGGTGGAGCAGAACCGGCCCGCGCTGGCGCTGCAGCGCAGCGCCCTCGTCTTCCTGCTCGACCTGGCCGAAGCCGTCCTGCCGGTCCTGACGCCGGCGAACCTTTCGGACCCGGCCCCCTCGCTCCTCCCCCTCCCCACGCCCTGGAGGGCGTCATGACCGACCCTCGAGCCCTGCGCGACCTGGGTGAACACCCGGTGTGGATCCGGATGGCCGGGATCGGCAAGCGCTACGGACGCCGCCCGGTGCTGCGCGACGTGGACGTCTGCTTCCGGCCCGGGCGCGTCACCGCCATTCTGGGCCCCAACGGCGCCGGCAAGACCACGCTGCTCAAGGCCCTGCTCGGGCTGGTGCGCCCCGACGGCGGCACCATCACCGTGGACGGGAGCCAGGTGGGCGAGGCCCCCGGCTACCGGAACGGGATCGGGTACATGCCCCAGCTGCCCCGATTTCCCGAGAACCTTTCGGGAACCGAGCTGGCCGCCATGCTCGACGACGTGCGCGGCTTCCGGGGCGAGCCCGACGAGACGCTGGTGGATGCCCTGGGGTTGCGGCCCGAGATGGAGAAGCCCTTCCGCACCCTCTCGGGTGGAAACCGGCAGAAGCTCAACGCCGCGCTCGCCTTCCGCTACGGAACGCCGGTGCTGGTCCTGGACGAGCCCACCGCCGGCATGGACCCGGTGGCCGCTCGCATCCTCAAGGAACGAGTCCGGAGCGAGCGGGAGGCGGGCCGCACCATCCTCCTGACCTCGCACGACCTGGGACAGCTGCAGGCGCTCGCCGACGACGTGGTCTTCCTGCTGGACGGCGTGGTGCGCTTCGAGGGCGAGGTGGGCCAGCTGCTGGCCGCCACCGGAGAGGACGAGCTGGAGGGCGCCATCGCGGCGCTGATCCTGGGCCAGGGCGGCGGCGATTCCGGAACCGGCTCCAAGGGGGTGGCGTGATGGGCACCGCACTCAAGGTCTTCCGCTACGAGACGCGCAACGTTCTTCGTGGCCGCGCCATCCTGGGCTACGGGCTCTTCTTCCTGGTGGCCGTCCTGGGGCTGATGCGCATGGGCGGCGGACTCGAGCGCGCCCTCCCCTCGCTGGCCAACGTCATCCTGCTGGCCGTGCCCCTGGTGAGCGTGGTCTTCACCACCGTCTTCCTCTACGACGGGCGGCCGTTCAACGAGCTGCTCCTCTCCCAGCCGGTGGCGCGGCGCGACCTCTTCCTGGGCCTTTACCTGGGGCTGACGCTCCCCCTGGGTGGAGCGTTCCTGCTGGGCGCGGGGATCCCCCTGGTGGCGGCGGGCGGGGCGGGCGTGCTGGTCGGCTCCGGCGGAATGCTGCTGGCCGCGGGGCTGCTGCTCACGGCCGTCTTCACGGCGCTGGGATTCGTGGTGGCCTTCTCGGTGGACGAGCCCGCCCGCGGGCTCGGCGCGGCGCTGCTGCTCTGGCTGCTGGTCACGGTCGTCTACGACGGCGTGGTGCTGCTGGCGAGCCACACCTTCTCGGCCTACCCCCTCGAACGCCCCATGCTGGCCGCCATGGTCCTGAATCCGGTGGACCTGGCGCGCCTGCTGGCGCTGATCTCGGTGGACGCCTCGGCGCTGCTCGGGTACACGGGCGCCGTCTTCCAGGACTTCTTCGGGGGCGCCCTGGGGATCAGCATCTCCATGGCGGCTCTGGGAGCCTGGGTCGCCGGGCCCTACCTGCTGGCCCTGCGCCGATTCCGGCGCATGGACTTCTAGGGGAGCGGCGCGTGGTCCCGCAACAGATCGGCCACCGTGCACCGCTCGAAGAAACGGAAGGCGGGCGCGCTCGCCTCCCTCCATTCCCGGTGCGCGGGACAGCCTCCGACCTCCGAACAGTTCCCCTGGCGCAGCAGGCACTTCCGGTCCCCGCCGATGTCGTCGAAGGTGCCCACCACCGCCAGCAGCGGGATGTCGGAGGGGTCGCGCGCCAGGCGGAATCCCCCGGAGCGTCCCCGCTCGGAGAGCAGCACCCCGCTTTGCAGCATCGACGACTTTTGTTGGGCATAGATCGTGTCAGCGGCGACGACGGTGCCGGCCGGC
>JAVVFC010000087.1:0-11696 GCA_032250975.1 Longimicrobiales bacterium
GGGGGACGGGGGTGCGAAGACGCAGGATCGGGAGGTCGGGGGGTCGGGGGTCGGGGAGTGGACCGGGAGGTCGGGGGGTCGGGGTCGGGGAGTGGACCGGGCCCACGAAGGGGGCGGGTGGTGGGGCAGCTTCTCCCGCTTCGGCGAGGCTCCGACCCCTCCCCGGCGCATCCGGCCATGGTCGTGCCCCGGACCCCTGGCGACGCTCAGGTATGGCCGTCGTTCATCCGGACATGAGGATCCTCGAGATCGCGGCCCGGCAGCACGGTGCGGTCGCCCGGGAGCAGCTCCGGCAGGCAGGTCTGTCACGGGGCGCCATAGAACACCGCTTGCGGAAGGGCACGCTTCGGCCGGTGCACCGAGGTGTATACGTGACCGGCCCCGTCACATCGAAATACCAGGCGGAGGCCGCCGCGTTGCTTGCGTGCGGTGAGGAGGCCGTGCTGACGCACCAGTCGGCGGCGGGGATCCTCGGTATCCTCCCGGAGCCCGGGCCCGAGGAACTCGTTCACGTCTCCGGTCCGCGCACGCTGCGCGGCTCCCGATCCGGAGTCCGGTTGCACCGCGTCGGACGACCGCCGGCCGACGAACTCGACCGACGGCACGGGCTCGACGTCACGGCGGGCCCACGGACGATTCTGGACCTCGCCGCCTGCCTCGGTCCCTACGATCTCGAGCGCGCCCTCGCGCAGGCGGAGCGAAGGGAAGTGGTGACCCTCGATCAGGTCAGGCGCATCGCGGACCGGTACCCCGGACGAGCCGGGCGCGGGAGGCTTCAGGCTCTGCTCGACGACATCGTGGAGCCGGCCCTCACCCGTTCTCCGCCCGAAGTGCTGTTCCTCAAGAGACTCCGGACGGCCGGTGTCCCGCCGCCCAGGACCAATGCCAGGATCCACGGAATCGAGGTCGACCTGCTCTTTCCGGACTACCGGTTAGCTGTGGAGATCGACGGCTACGCATTCCACCGCCAGCGTCCAGCCTTCGAGGACGATCGCAGCCGCAGCGCCGCCCTCGCCGCCCGGGGGTTCCTGGTGCTGCGCTTCACCCCGCGGCAGCTCACGAAGGAGCCCGACCGGGTGCTCGCGCGCCTATGTCTGGCGCTGGGGACCCGGACGCCTGAGCGCTGATCGCGGTGCGAGACGATCGGCGCCCGGTCGAGGATGGTGATCGCAGCCGGGACGCGACCGGCGTTTAAAGGTGGCGGCAATGACCATGGCAATGACGGTGTTTGCAGCCTGCGATCCCCACCGCCTCACTCGCGGCTGCGAAGGCCTGGATAATCGCGGATTCCGCAACCGTTGGCGCCGCCGCGGACGTCCGGGGCGGCGGACACGCACCGATGCGGGCCTGCTGACGCAGGGCCACGGGACACCTCGGGTGACGGGGGCGGTGCGCCGCCCCCCTGCAGACCATCCGCTGCAGGTCCGGCCAGTACTCACCGACTGCCGGCGATGTCTCGATCGCATCTCATCGGACCCCTTCACGTCTGCCAACGCCACCCGGCCGCACCCCCCACCGGGCGAAGAGCACCGGCACCACCACCATGTTCAGCGCCAGCGAGGTGAGGAGCCCGCCGAGCACGACCACCGCCAGCGGACTCTGGATCTCGTTTCCGGGCTCGCCCCCCGCCAGGGCCAGCGGGAGGAGGGCCAGCCCGGCGGTCAGGGCGGTCATGAAGATGGGATTCAGGCGCTCCATGGAGCCCTGCCAGACCGCCTCGTTCAACGACTTGCCCTCGTCCAGCAGGTGGTTGTAGTGGGAGACCATGAGGATTCCGTTCCGTACCGCGATCCCGAAGAGGGTGATGAAGCCCACCAGGGTGGCGATGTTCAGCACGCCTCCGGTGAGGACCACGGCGAAGACCCCGCCCACCAGGGCCAGCGGAAGGTTCACCATCACCAGCAGCGACTGGCGCACGGACCGGAACTCCATGTAGAGGAGCAGGAGGATCAGGGCCAGGGAGAGGAGCGAGAGCAGGGTGATGGTCCGGGTGGCCTCCTCCGCGGACTCGAACTGCCCCCCATACTCCACGTAGTAGCCCTGGGGGAGGTCCACGGCAGATTCGACCCGGTCCCGGATCTCCTCCACCACGCTTCCCACGTCGCGGCCCGCCACGTTGGCCTGCACCACGATCTTCCGCTGCACGTTCTCCCGGGAGATCATGTTCGGCCCCACGTCACGGCGCACGGCGGCCAGGGTGGCGAGGGGGACCTGCCCCCCCGCGGGGGTGTTGATGCGGGCCTCCCGGATTGCCTCGATATTCCCCCGGAAGGGCGCCGCGAAGCGGACCACCAGATCGTAGCTCCGCTGGTCCTCCAGTACCTGGGACACCGCCTCTCCGGCGAAGGCCACGTCGATGGCCTCGGCCAGGTGCGTGGGCGTCACGCCGTGGCGGGCCATGGCGGCGCGGTTCATGGCGACCCGTATCTGGGGAACGTCCGCCTGCTGCTCCGCGGCCACGTCCACCGCGCCCTCCACCTCGCCCACCACGGTCTCGATCTCGCCGGCGAGGCGCCGGAGCTCAAGCAGATCGGGGCCGAACAGCTTCACGGCGATGTTCGCCCGGGTTCCGGAGAGCATGTGGTCGATGCGGTGGCCGATGGGCTGGCCGATGGTGATCTGGGTGCCGGGCACCGCCGTGAGGGCGGCCCGGAGCTCCTCCACCACCTCCTCGTACTCGTGCGCCCCCAGTTCGAGTCGCACGTCGATCTCGGCGGCGTTGGCGCCCTGAGCGTGCTCGTCCAGCTCCGCCCGTCCCGTACGTCGGGCCGTCTCCAGCACCGCCGGGTGGGCCAGCAGGATCTCCTCGATACGCCTCCCCGATGCGTCCGATTCGTCCAGCGATGTGCCGGGAATGGAGATGGAGCTGATGACCAGCGTCCCCTCCTGGAACTCCGGGAGGAAGGACCGGCCGAGGGTGGGGACGAAGGCCACGGCGGCCGCCACCAGCACGAGGGCGCCACCCATCACAAGCACCGGGTGGCGGAGGACGGGTCCCAACGTCCGTCCGTACAGCGCCTTGAGGGTGCGTACGACCCAGCTCTCCTCCTCCGTCTCCAGCGCCCGGGACGAGGGGAGGAGGTACGCCGCCAGCGCCGGCGTGAGGGTGAGGGCGACCACCAGCGAGGCCAGGATCGCCACGATGTACGCCAGCCCCAGGGGCCGGAGCATGCGCCCCTCGATCCCGCTCAGGAAGAAGAGCGGGACGAAGACGATGGAGATGATGAAGGTGGCCGTGACGATGCTGGCCCGGATCTCCTTGGAGCCCCGGAAGATGACCTCCGTGGCAGGGAGCCGCTCGGCCTCCGCGAGGTGGCGGTTCTCCCGGAGCCTCCGGAAGACGTTCTCCACGTCGATGACGGCGTCGTCCACCAGGGCGCCGATGGCGATGGCCATCCCGCCCAGCGTCATGGTGTTGATGGAGATCCCCAGGAGCTTCAGGGCGAAGACGGCTGTCACCAGGGAGAGGGGGATGGCCATGACGGAGATGAAGGTGGTGCGGAAGCTCCACAGGAAGAGGAAGAGGATCACCACCACCAGGATCGCACCGTCCCGGAGCGCCTCCATGACGTTCTCCACCGCCGTCTCGATGAATTCCGCCTGTCGGAAGATGCCCCGGTTGATCTCCATACCCTGCGGAAGGGTCTCCTCGATCTCCCCCAGCGTCTCGTCGATGCGCCCGGTGAGTTCCAGGGTGTTGGTGTCCGGCTGCTTCTGGATGGAGAGGATCACCGCCGGCCGGGCGTTCGCCGATCCCTTCCCGATGGGGACCCCCGCACCGATGCGAACGTCCGCCACATCCTGGATCAGCACCGGGACGCCGTTCCGTACCGCCACCACCGTGGCCCCGATGTCGTCCACGCTCCGGACCCGCCCGGTTCCCCGGATCAGGTACTCCTGCCCGGCGTCCATGAAGACGCCCCCGGAAGCGTTCACGTTGGACTCCGCGGCCGCCGCCAGGACGTCCTCCAGGCTCACGCGGTAGGCGGTGAGGCGATCCGGGTCCACCTGGACCTGGTACTGGCGCACCTCCCCTCCCAGCGGGATGACCTGTGACACCCCGGGGACCGCCAGGAGCCGGCGCCGGACGGTCCAGTCGGCTACCGAGCGCATCTCCATTTCCGAGACGGTCTCGTCCCCGGTGATGGCCACCAGCATGATCTCACCCATGATGGAGGAGATGGGGGCCAGGACGGGAGGCCCCGCCCCGTCCGGCAGCGAGGCTCCCACCAGCTGGAGCTTCTCGGTGACGATCTGGCGCGCCCGGTAGATGTCCGTCCCCCAGTCGAACTCCACCCAGACGATGCTGATGCCCTGCGAGGTGGAGGAGCGGACCCGCCGCACCCCGGTGGCGCCGTTCACCGCCGTCTCCAGGGGGAAGGTCACCAGCGTCTCCACCTCCTCGGGGGCCATGCCGTGGGCCTCGGTGAGGATGGTGACAGTGGGCGCGGTGAGGTCGGGGAAGACGTCCACGGGCATGCGGACGGCGGTGATGGCCCCTGCCACCAGGAGGAGGGCCGAGGCGGCCACCACCAGGAGGCGGTTCTTGATCGACCAGCGGATGAGTGCGTCGAGCATGGTTCCGCCCCCCTCAGTGGGCGTGCCCGCCGGCGAATTCGCCGCCGGACATGGAGGCCAATCGCACCTGGTAGGCGCCCGTGGTCGTCACCATCTCCCCGGCCTCGATCCCCGACAGGACCACGGTGCGGCGCCCGTCGGTGGCGCCCAGGTTGAGGACCCGGCGCTCGAAGGTCTCGCCCCCGGCCTGGACGTAGGCCACCAGCGTCCCGTTGTCGTCCACAATGGCGGAGTTGGGGACGACGAGTCCCGTCACGGTCCCGTCCACCGGAACGGCGGCGCGGGCCAACTGTCCGAAGGTGAACCTCCGGGTCAGGCCCGAGAGGTCGAAGACCGCCGGGACGGTCCGGGTCACGGGATCCATCACGCTCCCCACGGAGATCAGAGGACCCGATTCCAGGACCGCCTCGGACCCCTCGAGGGTGAACGTGGCCCGGGCCCCCGGGGGTACCGCGGCCGCCTCGTCGGCCGGCAACCGCAGGCGGAGCCAGCCCCGGGCAGGGTCGACGAGGGTGTAGAGGGCCTCGCCCGCCGCGACCCGCCCACCCGGAACGAACGTCCGGCTCGCGACCTCACCGGAGATGGGGGCGGCGAGGCGCAGCCGGTAGTCGCCCTGGGTCCCGGCGGCGCCCAGCGCCTCCGCCTCGGCCCGGGCCACCTCCAGGTCGTGGCGGCTCTCCTCCAGCCGCTTCTCCGCGATGGCGCCCGCGTCATACAGCCGCTGGGCCCGGGCCGCTTCCCGCTCCAGCCGCTCCACCCGCGCCAGGGCCTGGGCGAAGCTCCCGTCCTGGGCGGTGGGGAGGAGCACGACCAGGACCTCACCCGCCCGGACCCGCTCCCCCACGGAGGGCGCATGCCGGTTCGCCGCAGCGTCGGCGATTCCGTCCACGGGAGCGCTCACCTGGACCATGGCGCCGTCGGCCGCAGCGACCTCTCCCGGGACCCACACCGTCCTGTGCAGGGTGTCCACCACCGCCTCCGCAACGGCGAAGGGGATCTGCCACTGCTGTTCCTTCAGAAACGCGATGGCGCCCCCGTCCTCCTCCACGTGCGCGTGCGGGAGGTCCTCCTCGCCCACGTAGACCTGAACCTCCTCGAGCAGGTGCCGGCTGTCGGCCTGGGGGCTTTCCAGGATCAACTCCACCTGGTAGGCGCCCGCCGCCGGGGCGAAGGGATCCAGAAGGAAGATCCCGTCGCGGGCCACGCCCTCCACCGTGTAGGACTCCGCCACGGCGCCGTTCTGGAGGAAGTTCACGGTCAGGGTTCCACTCCGGATGGGCTGAAAGTCGTCCATGTCCGTCAGGTGGATGGCCCAGTTCCCCGTGGACCGGCCGCCCAGGAGGTAGGGGTACTCCAGGAAGAGCTCGGTGGCTTCGTTCCACTGCGTCACCACCTCGGTCCCCTCATGCTCGTGCTCCTCGGCGGCGGGTTCCCCTTCTCCACATGCGGAGAGCGTCACCCCGGCAATGAGGGCGAGGAGGTGTGCGGCTCCGGCCAGCCGGCGTCGCCGGGCAAGGAGGTGTGCGGCTCCGGCCAGCCGGTTCTCGCGGTCGGCGCGCGTCGTCGTCGTCATCGGTCGTTCTCCCCATTCGATTCGGCGTCGCCGAAGCCACCCACGGCGCGCTCCAGGTCGTAATAGCTGGTCCAGAGGTCGGCCTGGAGCCGGCCCTCGGCGAGGCGTGCATCCAGGTGGGCCCGGGCGGCATCGAGAAGCTGGAGGAGTTCCATGTCGCCCTCGGCATATCCCACACGGGCGATCTCGAGGAGGTCTTGGGCGCCGCCTGGTACACCGACGGACAGCATGTCCGCACGTCGGACCAGAGAGCGGTAGGTCTCCACGGCACGCTCCACGTCATTCCGGACCTGGCGTTGCACCAGAGCGGTCCTGGAGGCCGCCGCCGCCTGCCTCGCCTGGGAGGCCAGCACGGCTCCCCCGTTCCGATCCCAGACAGGGAGGGGAACGGAGAGCCCGAGGAAGACGCCGTCCCGTCCGTCGGACTGGTGTTTGTACCCGCCGGTGGCGGTAACGTCGGGAAGCCGCTGGTTCCGGGCCAGGGCGAACTCGGCCTCAGCGGCTCGCGACGCGGCGCGGGCGGCCTCCAGCTCCCGCCGTCGCTCCAGCGCCGTGGCGGTCGCCTCCTCCAGGGTCATCGAGGGAGGACGTCCGGCCAGGTCCTCGGAGGGAGCGACCTCCCGGGACTCCCCCTCCGGGAGGACCAGGAGGGCCAGCTCGCGCCTTGCCGCCGCCGCCTCGAGCGCCGCCTCGGCAAGCCGCGTCTCGTACCGTGCCCACTCCACCTCGATGCGACGGCGATCGTACAGGGAAAGATCACCGTCGGCGAAGCGCGCGGCCGCATTGCGGGCACCCTCCCGGAACACCTCGGTGACCTGCGACAGCACGGCCTCCGCCCGGGCGGCCTCCGCCGCCCGGACATAAACCTCCTTCACCTGGAAGGCCAGCCGGGCGCTGTCCGCCGCCAGTCTGGCGCGCGCCGCGTCGGCCTGCTCCAGGGCAGCCCGCGCCCGGGCGCCCCGGGTTCCCGGCCACTCCAGACGTTGGCTCAGGGTGAGATAGCTTTCAGAGGCATCCCCCGCCCCTCCGGACAGGTCTTCGTGCGTCCCGCCGATGATCGGGTTGGGGAACGCGCCGGCCTGTCGGGCCGCGCCGAGCGCGGCGCGCGCGTCCGACCGGGCTACCTGCAGGTCCAGGTTGTTCGCTGAGAAGAGGCGCATCGCCTCGTCGAGGGTAATGGTGCGGTGCTGCTGGGCCGTCCCTGGCCCGGGCCATGCTAGCGCCGCCGCCAGAAGACAGGCGGACCTTCGGATCGTCGAGTTCACGGACCCACTCCCCACGCAACGGTGTCCGTCCCGAGAACCCCGGGACGGTGGGTGATTCAGGGATGTACGGATAGGAACCGGCCGGAGAGGCCGGTGATCAGCTCCGTACGGGGGGTGCGCGGGGTGCGCGAGGGGGCGGCGGACGTTCTCGTGGCCGGGGTACCACCGCTTCGGTGGGGGCCATCCTCACCACGGGAGCCGGAGCGGTAACCGTCAGCAACGGGGCATGGAAGGCGAACCCCTGGACCGCCGGGGCCGGTAGTCGATCCTCCTGCTCCACGAGCCGCGTGCCGTGGTCATGGTGGTCCGCGGAGACGAGTCTGACGTCGTCCCGCGTGTCCGCGTCGTCCGCGTGGTGATGGGACGGGAGCCCCGTCGACAGCACGAGAATGAGCGCGAGGCTCGCGCTCGCCGCGCAGCGGAAGTACGGACGGGAGGGGTTCATGCCGAATGATGGGCGCGAGGGGGCTCTTTGGCAAACCGGGGAGCGCTCGGGACCTTCATCTCCCATCTCTGCACGGCGTGCCCCGACGGTACTCCACGTTGCCCTCGACCGGCTGCTCCGGGGGCTGCTGCCACGACGGTTGGCGGCGCGCTGCCCGGATCGGCATCTTGTGCGCATGATCCACCGCCTGAACGCCGCCCTGGAGGGCCGTTACCGGATCGAGCGTGAGCTCGGCGCCGGTGGCATGGCCACCGTCTACCTGGCCCGGGACCTGAAGCACGACCGGGCCGTGGCCATCAAGGTTCTGCGGCCCGAACTCGCCGCCGTGGTGGGGGCGGAGCGCTTCCTGGCCGAGATCCGCACGACGGCCAACCTGGAGGACCCCCACATCCTCCCCCTCTACGACTCGGGGGAGGCCGACAGCTTCCTCTTCTACGTCATGCCGTACGTGGAGGGAGACACCCTGCGGAACCGGCTCGACCGGGAAGGTCAGCTCCCGGTGGCCGAGGCGCTGGACATCGTACGTAAGATCGCGGGGGCGCTGCAGTTCGCCCACGACCAGGGAATCGTCCACCGGGACATCAAGCCCGCCAACATCCTGCTCCGCCGTGGCGAGCCCATGGTGGCGGACTTCGGCATCGCACTGGCCCTGACCCAGGCCGGTGGGGGGCGCATCACCGAGACCGGCCTCTCCGTGGGCACGCCCCACTACATGTCGCCCGAGCAGGCGGCGGGCGAGCGCGCCCTGGATCCTCGCTCCGACGTCTACGCCCTGGGCTGCATTCTGTATGAGATGCTCACCGGTGAGACGCCCCATCCCGGCCCCAACGCACAGGCGGTGCTGGCGAGGGTCCTGACGGACACGCCGCGACGGGTCTCCGCACTCCGGCGCACGGTGCCCGCCCACGTGGAGGCCGTGGCGGCAAAGGCGCTCGAGAAGCTCCCCGCCGACCGCTTCGGGTCGGCTCGGGAGCTCGCCGAGGCTCTGGACGATGAGCGCTTCCGGCACGATCCCTCCGCCTCCGCAGCGCAGTCGTCATCGAAGCCGACGCTCCACCTCCGGTCCGCCCGACCCGCGCTGGCCGCCGCCTTTCTGGCGGGGCTGGTGGTGGCGGCCGTGGCTTTCCGCGCTCTGGCACGCGAGAAACCGTCCGCGCCGGCGCCCCTGCTTCGCTTTGCCGTCGAGCTGCCCGCGGATCAGGGGATCAGCAGCCCTCAGGTCGGCTCCCCGGTGGCTCTCTCCCCCGATGGGCGGCTGATGGTCTACACCGGCAGCAGTTCGGCCTCTGCCTGGCAGCTCTGGCTCCGTCCGACCTCCGGGTTGCGGGCGACTCCAATCCCGGGCAGCCAGAATGGTCTGACGCCCGTGTTCTCACCGGACGGAAGTCGCCTGGCCTTCATCGGGCCGGACCGAGGTCTCCGGGTTGTGGAGATGGGTAGCGGTTCCTCCCGAGTGCTTGGGGGCAGGGTCGTGTCGCTGCTGGACTGGTCTCCGGGAGGCTGGATCTACTTCCACGCCGGCCAGACGTTTGGTGACATCCGGAGAATCCATGTGGACGGCGGGGGTGTTGACAGCCTTCCCGTCATTTCCGGAGCCCCAAGACCTGTGCCGGAATGGGGGCAGGGAAGCACCCTGCCCGGCGATCGCGGCATGGTGCTGACGCGCTTCTCCGGGGCGGGCACCAGCTTGAACGCGGCCGAAATCGTGGTGGTGGACTTCGAGGACGGGACGGTGACGCCCCTTGCTCAGGGCTCTGCGCCGACTTTCGTTCCCCCGGACCGCCTGCTCTGGGCCGGTCCCGACGGGAGCCTCCTGACGGCGCGCTTCGACCCCGACGCCGGAGTCCTGGATGGACCGACCGAGGCCCTGGCCGACAACGTGGTGACGGACGCCAACGCGACGATGCAATACGCGGTCTCGGAGTCGGGCTCCCTGGTGTACCGGGTGGGTTCGGTGGCCGGGAGCATCGGCAGCCTCGTCTGGGTGGACCGGGAGGGGATCCGGTCCCCCGCCTCGGACCTCGATGTGACCCTGACCGTCGGCCTCTGGGACGCCATCGACCTGTCCCCCGACGGTCGGCGGGTCGCGCTCTCCCTGGCCGACGGGCCCAACTCCCAGGTGTGGGCCGTAGACCTGGAGGGGGGCTCACCCCCTCGTCGAATCAGCTACGACGGTACGCTCAACGTCCGGCCGCGATGGACGGCCGGCGGGGACTCCATCACCTACATCACCAACGCCGCCGGTGAGACGACCCCGACCCAGTTCTGGATCCGGGCCGCCGACGGCTCGGGTACGCCGAGCCCGGTCGTGGTACAGGAGCGGGAGGTGGAGGAGGGCATGCTGTCCCCCGATGGCGAATGGGTCGCCTTCCGCGTGGGGGGCACCGCGTCGGGGCGGGACATCTTCGCAAGGCGCCGGGGAGAGGACGAGGACCGTCCCCTCTTCTCCACTGATGCCGATGAACGGGCCTTCACGCTTTCGCCCGATGGGCGGTGGATCGCCTACGTCTCCAACGAGACGGGACGGGATGAGATCTTCGTGACCCCATTCCCGGACGTTCGGGCGGGCAAGTGGCAGATCTCCTCAGGAGGAGGAGCAGCCCCCGCCTGGTCCCCCGCGGGCTCCGAACTGTTCTTCGCCGGGACGGGCGGAGAGGTGGTGGCCGTGCGGTTTACCACCGACCGCGGGTCGTTCGTCGTCTCCTCCTCCACGCCCCTCTTCCCCATCGGCGGCCTCCTGGTCGGGCCGAATCAGACCACCTACACGGTCGCACCGGACGGGGACCGCTTCCTGATGATCTCCATCGGCGGGGAGGGCCGGGAACTCGTCTGGGTGCAGAACTGGACCACGGGGCTGGGCGGCTGACGGCAGGGTGAAGCTGGCGTTGCCGGTCATTCCTCCCGCGACGGCACCACCAGTACCGGAACCCTCGCCTTCCGGATCACCCCGGCCGACACGCTGCCCACCACCAGATCGAACAGCTTTCCGTGGCCGTGCGACCCGACCACGATCACCTCGGCGCCGAGCGCGTCGGCCTGCTCGAGGATCGTGCGGATGGTCGGTCCGGGCACCACAAGGGCGCGCGTCTCATGGCCCTCCGCACGTAGCCGGTCGGCCATCTCCTGGAGTGAGGCTCGTCCGCGGCGGAACTCCTCCGCGACCTGTCCGCGTACCTCTTCGGGTCCGGCCTCCATGCCGATGAAGCTCGGGTCCGGCTCGGCGACATGCAGGAGGACCACCTCACGACCCGGATGGGCCAGGCGCGACACGATCGTGAGCTGGGCTTCCGAGACGGTGGAGAAGTCGAGAGCGACGAGAAGGCTCATGATCCGAGCTCCGGGCGGGTGACGCCGCGTTCGGTGAGGCGGGTCCGGAGGATGGCGACCAGGGACCGCGTCCACCGCGACTTGTCATGGGCGCTGATGTGGGACCATTCGGGTGTCCGCACGTTCGACAGCTCCGGGTAGTCCTCGAAGTGGATACCGACGGCTTCGCCTGCCCCGATGATCGGTTCCCACACCTGCTGGCGGGGCGTGGCCTGCCGCTCGAAATCCCGGAACCAGTCGGAGGACGGTGCGCGCACGAACACCACCTCGCCTCCACGCTCCCGCACCTTCGCCACGTCGCGCCGGACCGCGGCCAGGAGCTCCTCGAAGGCCTTCCGCGCCGCCTCTTCGGACGGCGGAGCCGGCGCACCCTCCAGAATCGCCCGCCACGTGGAGGTGACGATCCGATTGTAGACGGAGTCCGCCTCCACCCGGAACCAGAGGTCCGATTCCCGGTCCCCGGACATGACCTCGATCTTGCGGACTTCGGGCGGAGGCAGCGTCACAC
>JAVVFC010000088.1:0-11591 GCA_032250975.1 Longimicrobiales bacterium
GGCGGGGAGGGTGGGGAGCGGGAGGGCGGGGCCCCGGTTCGGAGCGCCCGCACGGGGCAGGGGGAGACGGGGGCGCCGGGCGGATGAGACGTTCATGGGGCCGCGGGCAGGGGGGAACGGAACGCCGGGAGGGGGGCAACGCGAGTGAGGCGTGGGTGCCGAAGATGCGTGGACACAGCGGGCCGCGCTACGGGGGTTTCCCCCGGTGGGGCGCCTGCCCATCTTGTCCGCCCGGCTTCGCGGTCTCCTCCGCCTCCCCCCACCTTCACGCCCATCCCCCCCATGAGTGATCGGATCGCAACTCTCGTTGAGGGTCGGCGCGAGCGCATGACCCGCCTGCTGGGTCACCCGCTGCGGCAGCCGCCCTCCCACGTCTCGCCGCTGTCGCCGGAGGCGCGAGAGCACCTCCTGGGCGAGGCCCGCGACCTCTACTGGAACGAACTGGAGTGGGAGCACCTCACCGAAGAGGAGGCGGTGGACGAGGGGGAGCCGCTCATCGAACTCATGTTTCCGGGTCTGCTGGCCCTGGTCCGGGGGCTGCTGCTGACGCGCGTGAACCCCGACGCGCTGGCCCCGGCCGAGCCCCGGCCCGAGGTGGTGGACGCGCTGCTGAGCTTCCTGGCGGGCCGGATTCTGGAGCTGGACGAGGAACTCGCGGGGGACGCGGGCGAGGACGCCGAGCGGCTGCGGGGTGAGCTCTCCATGACCAACCGGCTGGTGGACCTGGTGCTGTACCAGTATCACGGGCTGGAACCGGGCGAGATCCACCTGCTGGAGACGTCGGGAACCGGTTGATATGGGCCTCTGGCCCGGGGCCCGCCCCGGACACCCGTACCTGGCAGGCCCCCCGCTGCTGGTGGCCCACCGGGGCGGGG
This sequence comes from Longimicrobiales bacterium, assembly GCA_032250975.1. GTDB lineage: Bacteria > Gemmatimonadota > Gemmatimonadetes > Longimicrobiales > Gaopeijiaceae > Gaopeijia. The sequence continues at coordinate 876 of JAVVFC010000088.1, forward strand.
CGGGGGTCGCCCCGGAAAACACGCTTCCCGCCTTTCGGAACGCGCTCGAGCGGTACGGGTCCGACATGCTCGAGCTGGACGTGCACCTCAGTGCGGACGGCGAGGTGGTGGTGATCCACGACGACACCGTGGACCGGACGACGGACGGAACGGGCGCGGTGGCGGCGATGTCGCTGTCCCAGCTTCGCGAGTTCGACGCCGGCCATCGCTTCCGCGACCCGGAGGGGACTCCCGGCTTCCGGGGCCAGGGCGTGCGCATTCCCCTGTTCCGGGAGGTGCTGGAGGCTTTTCCCGGTGCGCGCCTGAACGTGGAGTGCAAATGCGCTCGTGTCGCCGGCCCGCTGGTGGCGCTGATCCGCCGTCACGGGGCCGAACACCGGGTACTGCTGGCGGCGGCGGAGGAGTCGAACCGGAGAGCCGTTCGCGGGTACCGGGGACCTTGGGGCGCCTCCCGGGCGCAGCTTCGGCGCTTCTACCTCCTGCACCGTCTCCCCGGAGGCCACCTGTACACGCCCGCCGCCGACACCCTGCAGATCCCCGAATGGTGGCGGGGAAGGCGGATTCTCACGCCCCGGTTCCTGCGTGAGGCGCACCGCCGCAACCTTCCGGTGCAGGTCTGGACGGTGGACGACGCGGATGACATGACGCGGCTCCTGCGCATGGGCGTGGACGGCATCCAGACCGACCGACCCGATCGCCTCGCGCAGGTACTCCACCGTGAGACGGGGCGCCCCCTTCCGCCGGACCTCCTTCCACCGGCCTTCCCCCCCGGGGTCCCCCTTCCTCCGGGAGCCGTCGACGGATGAGCGCACCGCTCCCCATGCGGGAAGGGGCGCTCCCTCCGGGACTCCTCGTGGTGGCGGTCTCCGGGGGCCTCGATTCCATGGTGCTCCTCCACCAGCTCCGCTTCGCGCGGTCCGCGCGTCCCCTGCTCGCGGCCCACCTCGACCACGCCATGCGTCCGGGGAGCGGGCGGGACGCGCTCTGGGTTCGGGGGGTGTGCCGGGCCTGGGACGTGCCGCTGGTGACGGAGCGGCTCACCATACCCCCTGCCGGCGAGGCGGAGGCCCGGGAGCGGCGCTACCGCTTTCTGGAGCGCGTGCGCGAGCAGGCGGGAGGAGCGGCCGTGGTGACCGCGCATCACGCCGACGATCAGGCCGAGACCGTACTCTTCCGGGTGGCGCGTGGCACCGGAGTCCGCGGCCTGCGCGGGATGGAGACCCGCCGGGGGCGCGTCGTGCGCCCGCTGCTGGACTGCTGGCGGGAGGTGCTGGCGCGCTATGCGTCCCGGTGGGGGGTCCCCTACCGGGAGGACCCCAGCAACCGGGACCTGTCGTTGGCCCGCAACGTGGTCCGCCACCAGGTTCTGCCCGCACTCGAGGCCGGCGTCGCACGCGGAAGCCGGGTCTCGCTGGTGCGGCTGGCCCGCAACGCCGCCCGCCTCCAGGACGAGATGGCGGCGCTTGACCGATTCCTGCTGGCACGTTTCGCTCGCCGCGATGTACCGGGCCGGGTGGAACTCCCCCTGGAGGCTCTGGAGGGGCTGGAGGAGCCGCTGGTGCGCCGCCTGGTGCGGGGCGCGGCGGAGGGCCTGGGGGTCACCCTGGGCCAGGCCGCCTCGGACCGGGCGGTGGCGGCGCTCGGGACGCTCGCATCCGGCCGGGGCCTGGACCTGCAGGGGGGACTCCGACTCGAGCGCGGCTCGACCTCGTGGATCCTTCATGCCCCGGCGCGCCGAGCGCCGGCCGGGAGCGGGGATTCCTTTCTCACCGTGCCCGACGCCGGGCCGGGGGAGGCCGAGCTCGCTCTGGGGCATGCTCGCTACCACATCACCTGGTCACCCGGGAACGCCGGGGTGGGCGAGGGGATCGCCGTGGAGGGCGCCCGCCACCTACCCCTCACCTTCCGCGGCTGGCGTGCCGGGGACCGTATCCGCTTTCCGTGGGGTTCAAAAGCGGTGACCCGCATTCTGGGCGAGGCGGGCGTCGCCCGGCTGGACCGCCCGACCACCCCGGTCTGCGCCGACCCGCAGGGCCGGATCCTGTGGATTCCCGGGCTGGCGCGGGCCGCCGGGGTCGCCGCTTCGGGTGCGGTGGCCCCCGCGTCCGGCCGTGTCCATCTTACCTGCAGCAGCACAGGCCATGCCTGAGGCGACCGATCCCTCAACCCCGCGTCCCGTGAACCCTTCCTCCAACGCCCGGACTCGCCCGGTCACCCCCGACCTCTCCGACCCGCGCCTGGGCGCCCACAGCCTGGTGCACGTGGTGTACAGCGCCGACGAGGTGCGGGAGCGTGTGCAGGCGCTGGGCAGGGCGATCGCGCGCGAGCTGAAGCCGGACGAGGACCTGCTCGTGGTGGGTCTCCTCAAGGGGTCCTTCATCTTCATGGCCGACCTGGTGCGCGCCATCCCGCGGCCCATGAAGGTGGACTTCATCCGGGTGGCCAGCTACGGCTCGGGCTCGGTCACCAGCGGTGAGGTCAAGCTGCTGTACGACCCGGAGACGTCCCTGGAAGGGCGCTCGGTGGTTATCGTAGAGGACATCATAGACAGCGGTACGACGCTGCAGTGGCTGCTGCCCCAGTTGGAGCGCCGCGGGCCCCGCCGCCTGGAGGTCTGCGCGCTGCTGCACAAGCGGATCGTGGCACTCGACCCGCACCCCCGGTGGGTGGGGTTCGATGCGCCCCGGGACTTCCTGGTGGGGTACGGCCTGGATTACGGGGAGCAGTTCCGCCATCTGCCCTACATCGGCGCGCTGGAACCCGGCCGTCAGACCCCCGCCGGGGGAGCGCAGGAAGAGGAATGACAGACCAGAGACCGAACAAGTCCCCGCAGGACGGCCGACGCAACAGCGGGTCCAAGACCCTTGCATTCTGGGTTCTGCTGGCCCTGCTCACCGTGGTCGCGCTCCAGGTTCTGCGCGCCCAGGACCCCAACCGGCTCACGTTGGACTACACCGAGTTCAAACGCGAGTTGGCGAGTGGCAACGTCCACTCGGTGACCTTCGTGGGCACCCACGAGGCCGAGGGGGAGTTCTCACGGCCGGTCACCCGGGACGAGCGGGAGTACACCGAATTCACCACCCGCTACCCCAACCCGGTTGAGGCGGCGCAGGTGGACGAGATCGAGAGAAACGGTGCGCTCGTCGCCTCCGAACCGGAGCGCACCCCCTTCGTCACCGTACTCTTCTCATTCCTGCCGTGGGTCATCCTGGCGGTCTTCTGGATCTGGATCTTCCGCTCCATGCAGGGGGGGGGGAATCGTGCGTTCCAGTTCGGCCGCTCCAAGGCCAAGCTCATCTCACCTGACACGCCCAAGCTCACCTTCAAGGACGTGGCCGGGGCCGAGGAGGCCAAGGAGGAGCTGCAGGAGATCATCGAGTTCCTACGCGACCCGCAGAAGTTCGTCCGGCTGGGCGGCCGCCTGCCCAAGGGCGTGCTGCTGGTGGGCCCCCCGGGCACCGGAAAGACGTTGCTCGCCAAGGCGGTGGCGGGCGAGGCCGGGCGTCCCTTCTTCCAGATGTCGGGTTCGGACTTCGTGGAGATGTTCGTGGGCGTGGGGGCGTCGCGGGTGCGTGACCTCTTCGAGCAGGGGAAGGCCAACGCCCCCTGCATCATCTTCATCGACGAGATCGACGCCGTGGGGCGGCATCGGGGTGCCGGCCTGGGCGGCGGGCACGACGAGCGCGAACAGACGCTCAATGCCCTGCTGGTGGAAATGGACGGCTTCGAGGCCAACGAGGGAGTGATCCTGCTGGCCGCCACCAACCGTCCGGACGTGCTGGACCCGGCGCTGCTGCGCCCTGGCCGCTTCGACCGTCAGGTGGTGGTGGATTCGCCGGACGTGAAGGGCCGGGAGGCCATCCTGCGGGTCCACGCGCGCAAGCTGCCGCTGGCGGACGACGTGGATCTGGGGGTGCTCGCCCGCGGGACGCCGGGGCTTAGCGGCGCCGATCTGGCCAACATCTGCAACGAGGCGGCGTTGTTGGCCGCCCGCCGCAACGTGGACCGGGTCTCCATGCAGGACTTCGAGAGCGCCAAGGACAAGGTCATGCTGGGCGCGGAGCGCAAGAGCCTGGTTCTGACCGAGAAGGAGCGGGCCCTGACCGCCTACCACGAGGCCGGCCACGCCGTGATCGGGCTGCGGGTGGAGGGGCTGGACCCGGTGCACAAGGTCACCATCGTCCCGCGGGGTCGCGCCCTGGGCATCACCGCCTCGCTGCCCAAGGAGGACCGGCACTCCTACACCAAGGAGTGGTTGGAGGGCCAACTGATCATGCTCTTCGGCGGCCGGGTGGCCGAGGAGATGATCTTCGGGCGGGAACGGGTGACCACGGGAGCCGGGAACGACATCGAGCGCGCCACGGCCATGGCCCGGCGCATGGTCACCTCGTTCGGGATGAGCGACCTGATCGGGCTGATGGCGGTGGGCGATTCGGAGCAGGAGGTGTTCCTCGGCCGCGAGATCGGACATCGCCGCCAGGTCTCCGAGCACATGGCGCAGCAGGTGGACCAGGAGGTGAAGCGGATCCTGGACCAGGCCCACGACGACGCCCGCCGGGTGCTGGAGCAGAATACCGAGCTGCTCGAGCGGATCGCCCGCGCCCTGCTGGAACGGGAGACGATCGGGCAGGAGGAGATCGAGCGGCTCGACCGCGGTGAGGCTCTTCCCCCCCTGGAGGGGGTGGGCCACCCCCTTCCGCCGGAGGGGGTGATCGCCGGTCTGGCGTCGGGCGCCGCAGGCGCGCTCCCCGCGCCCGAGGGGGCGGAGGTGGCAGAGGAGGGCGGTAACTGATGCGCGGTCGCCCCCGGGAGTCATGACGCCGCTGGACGAACTTCTCCTCCTCCGGCCGGGGTGGCGGGACCTCCTCCAGATCCTGCTGGTGGCGGGTGGAATCTACCGGATCCTGATCCTGGTGCAGCGCACCCGGGCCATGCAGATGCTGCTGGGACTGCTCCTGGTCGCGACCATCTATCTGGGGGCGGTGGTTCTGCGGCTGGACCTGATCCGCTACCTGCTGGCGCAGCTCTTCCAGTACGGGGCCATCGCGGCGCTGGTGGTCTTTCAGCCCGAGCTGCGCTCCGCGCTGGCGCGCCTGGGGCAGAGTCGCATGCTGCGCGTCTTCACCCGGCTACGGGAGAGCGAGGTGGTGGACGAGATCGTGGCCGCGGTGGAGCAGCTGAGCCGGTCGGGGATCGGCGCCATCATCGCCCTGGAGCAGGGCGTGGGTCTGGACGAGTACGCCCAGACGGGCCGCAGGGTCGAGGCGAGGGTGTCGGCGGAGATGCTCACGACCATCTTCACCCCCAACTCCCCGCTGCACGACGGCGCGGTGCTCGTTTCCGGCGACCAGATCCGCTGTGCCGGGGCCATCCTTCCGCTCACGCAGTACCCGGTCCCGGATCGATCCCTGGGGACCCGCCACCGGGCCGCGCTGGGTCTGAGCGAGGAGACGGACGCAGTGGTGATCGTGGTCTCGGAGGAGACCTCGCGAGTGAGCGTGGCGCGCGCCGGGCGCCTGGAGCGGGACGTCAAGCAGGACCGGCTGCGCGAGATTCTCGAGGGGGTGGTCCCCGAAGCGCGAGGCGGGTTGGGCTCGCTCACGGCGGCGCCCGGCGGCGGCTGACCGGCCCCGCCCTTGCCACCGGAGCCGTCATGCGGTAATACAGGGCGCGCTCGCGCCGTAGTAGAGACGAGTGGGCGCGTTGACACCCCGGCCGAGCGCCGGATACATTGGCCGGACCCGCCCCCGTTGGGCGGACACCACCCCCAGACCCCGAGTGGCCCCCGCGGGCTCACCATGAGGAGTGACGCTTGGCTCAGTACGAACTCCTGACCCTGTTTGCCGACGGCGGGCTCATGATGTACCCGCTCGTCCTCTGCTCGCTGGTGGCCCTGGGCGTGATCATCGCCAAGGCCTGGACCCTCTGGGTGGCCCATAAGGGGACCCACGACCTCCTCGAGGAAGTGGAGGCGGCGGCCCGGGCCGGCGACATCAACGGCGCCATGCAGGTGGCCGCCGAAACCCCGGGCCCCACCGCCGCCATCCTCCTCGCCGGCCTGCGCCGGATCCGCCAGGGCAAGGTGCGCCGGGGGGAAGTCGACCAGGCCATCAGTACCACCGGGACGATCGAGCTGGGCTTCCTCGAACGTGGACTCGTCATTCTGGCCACCATCGCCAACGTCGCCCCGCTGATGGGCTTCCTGGGCACGGTCGCCGGCATGATCCTGGCCTTCGACGCCATCGCGCGTGCCGGGGACGTGGATCCGAGTCTGGTGGCGGGCGGCATCAAGGTGGCCCTGCTCACCACCGCGGCCGGCTTGGTGATCGCCGTTCCGGTCAACATCGGCTACAACTTCTTCGTCACCCGCATCGACACCCTGATCCTCGACATGGAGCAGGGTTCGCAGAAGGTGCTGGCCCTGGCCTGGGACTTCGAGAAGGACGGGACCCTGCAGGTGATGGACGAGAAGCTCCGTGCCCAGCCGCTTCCCGCGCGCCGTCCGCGGAGCGCACCGCAGGCCCCGCCCACCGAGTCCGCACCGGACGACGGCTTCGGCTCGGGCGCCTGACGGAACCCCACCGCCACTCCACCAGTACCTCAAGTCAGGCGACCCGGAGGATTGACCCATGGCCGTACTGAACAACAAGAAGTCGAAGGTCAGCGACGAGGTGCCCACCTCGTCGATGGCCGACATCGCCTTTCTGCTCCTGATCTTCTTCCTGGTGACGACGGTCTTCCCCAAGGACAAGGGGCTCGCCATCGTCCTGCCGGAGGAGTCGGAGACGGTGGAGGTCAACCAGAAGAACATCCTCCACATCGTCATCCAGCCGACCGGCATCGTGGAGGTGCGGCGGGGCGAGTCGCAGCAGGTGCAGCAGGTCTCGGCCAACGAGATCGAGGGAATCTGGCGTCAGGACGTGGCGTCCAACCCCAATCTCATCGCGGGTGTAAAGACGCACCCGGACGCGCCGTATAAGTTCATGATCGACGTACTGGATGCCCTGCAGACCGCCGGGGCGGACAAGATCTCGCTTCAGGTCCTGGAGAACTGACGCATGGCGATCAAGCAGGGAGGCTTTTCCCGGAAGTCGAAGACGTCGGACGAGATCCCCTCCTCGTCCTTGGCGGACATCGCCTTCCTCCTCCTCATCTTCTTCATGGTCACCACGGTGTTCCGCACCGACCAGGACCGCGAAATCACCTGGCCGTCCGCCGAGGCGACCGAGAAGATCGATGAGAAGGCCAAGAACATCCTGAACATCTGGGTGGAGCGGTCCGGGGGCATCTTCATCAACGACCAGCCCTACACCATGGACCAGGTGTCGGAGGTGGTTGGCCCCCTCTACGCCCAGTCCGACCGGCGGCTCGTCATTTCCATCCGGGGCGACCGCGAGGTGCCCTACATGACCATGGACCAGCTTCAGAAGGAGCTGGTGAGTGCCGGTGTGGTCCGCGTGGTGTTCGCAACGGAACTCGAACAGCGCATGACGAGGCAGAGACGATGACAACCGACGCCGCACCCTCGCACCTCGCCGCCGTGGCGGAGACGGCCAACGACCGTCTCAAGCGCAGTTGGGACACCTGGTTCTGGGGCTCGATGATCGCCGCGATCCTCGTCCACTTCGGGACGTTCCAGTTCTGGCCCGACATGACCGCAGCCGACGTCTCCTTCTCGAACTCCGAACTGGAGGCCATTGAGCTTCCGCCCGAGATCGAGATTCCGCCGCCGCCCGAGGCCATCGCGCGCCCGGCCACGCCGGTGATCGCCGAGGCGGAGGTGAGCGAGGACATCACCATCGCGCCCACCACCTTCGAGGACAACCCGGTCGAGAACCTGCCGCCGCCGCCCGAGTCCACGGGCGAGGGCGATATTTCGGCCGCACCCACCTTCACGCCGTACACGGTGGCGCCCGGCATGACCAACGGGCCGGAGGTGATCCGTGCGCTGGAGCGGGAGTACCCGCCCCTGCTCAGGGACGCCGGGATCGGCGGGACCGCCAATATCTGGTTCTTCATCGACGAGGACGGCCGGGTCCAGGACACGCGCATCCAGCAGTCCTCGGGGCACGCGCAGCTGGACGAAGCGGCGCTCAAGGTGGCCGGAATCATGCGCTTCTCGCCGGCACTCAACCGCGACAAGAAGGTGCCGGTCTGGGTGACGTTCCCGATCACCTTCCAGGTTCGCTGACCGACGCCGCCCGAGGGGCGGCCTGCCCGTGGAGCGGAGGCCCCGCCGGCGCACGGCCGGCGGGGCCTCTCGCGTTTCCCCCTCGCGGCGGCCGCGCCTTCTGATACATTCCCGGACCATGTACGCAGAACGCTTGCAGGAGACGCTCCCTCGCGTCCGCGAGGTCATCCGGGACGCCGCCCACGCCGCGGGCCGGACGGAGGAATCGGTGCGGCTGGTGGCCGTGACCAAGGGACACCCGCTGGCGGCGGTGCGGGCGGCGCTGGCGGCGGGACTGACGGATCTGGGTGAGAATCGGGTGGGGGAGTTGGAGGAGAAGGTGCGGGCGGTGGGGCGGGAGGGGGTGCGCTGGCACATGATCGGACACGTGCAGCGCCGCAAGGCCCCCGCGCTGGTGGGGCTCGCGCATCTGGTCCACTCGGTGGACCGCATCGCGCTGGCCGAGCGGCTGGGGCGGGCGGCGGTGGCCGCGCAGTCCGAGGTGTCGGTGCTGGTGCAGGTGAACACCAGTGGGGAGGAAGCCAAGGGCGGCTTTCCGCTTCGGGAGGCCGTGGAGGGCGTGCTCAGGGTGGCGGAGACGGCCGGGCTCCGGGTGGAGGGCCTCATGACCATGGCGCCCTATGTGGACGACGAGCGGGTGCTGCGGCAGGCGTTCGGACGCCTGCGCGAGGCGCTGGCGGACGTCCGCCGCCACGACGCCCGGGTGGGCGGCGAGCTCTCCATGGGGATGTCGAACGACCTGCGCTGGGCGGTCGAGGAGGGGAGCACCATGGTGCGCATCGGCACCGCGCTCCTCGGGCCGCGCACGCCGGGGGAGGCGCCGGCCGGGAGGGAAGTGGGGTGAGGGACGTTGCATTCACTCAGCCGGGAAGGAACCGGAGATGATCGACCTGACGCCGTTGGACGTGCGTAAGAAGCGCGGCGACTTCGCCCGCGGGGTACGCGGCTACGCAGCCCCGGAGGTGGACGCGTTCCTGGAACTGGTGGCGGAGCGCATGGAGGAGCTGGTCAAGGAGAACCTCACGCTGCGTGAGCGGGTGGACCGTTTCTCGGAGCAGGTCACCGCCCTGACCGGGCGCGAGCGTGCCGTGCACGAGGCGCTGGTCACCGCGCAGGAGTTGCGCGACGAAATCCAGGCCGGTGCGCAGAAGGAGGCGGCGCGGGTGGTGAAGGCGGCGGAGGCACGGGCCCGGGAGGTGCTGGCCGAGGGGGAGCGGCGCGCCTCCGAATCCGCCGAGGCGCTGCACGAGCTCGACCGCCGCCGCCGCCGCTTCCTGGCGTCGTTCCGGCACTTTCTGCAGCGCGAGCTGGACGCCGTGTCGGTCGAGGAGGCGCGCGGCACTCCGGACCAGGATGCCCCGGTGGACATGGAGCTGGGCGGGGGGCGCCCGGTGGGCCTGGACCCGCAGCCCGCGGACGACGTCCATCGGCTGGCCCGCGAGGCCGGAGACCTGTTCGAGACGGGAGCCGCCGAGGGGGACGGAGCGGAGCGGGGATGAGCGTCCGTTACCCCGACTTCCCGGGCGGCCTCCCCGAACTGGAGGCGGAGGTACTGGAGCGCTGGCGGGAGGAGGACCTCTTCCGGCAGGTGCAGGTCGCCACGGCCGGCGACCCGCCCTTCGTCTTCTACGAGGGTCCGCCCACCGCCAACGGCCGGCCGGGGCTGCATCACATCATCTCGCGCACCCTCAAGGACCTGGTCTGCCGGTTCCGTACCATGCAGGGGCGCCAGGTCACCCGCATCGCGGGCTGGGACACGCACGGTCTGCCCGTCGAGATCGAGGCGGAACGCCGCCTGGGCATCAGCGGCAAGCCCGAGATCGAGGCGCTCGGGATCGAAGCCTTCAACCAGGCCTGCCGGGACTCGGTCTTCACCTACAAGGAGGAGTGGGAGGCGCTCTCGGAGCGCATCGCCTATTGGCTGGACTACTCCCGCCCCTACGTGACCTTCCACCACGATTACGTGGAGTCGGTCTGGGCCATCCTCAAGGAACTCTCCGAGCGCGGCCTCCTGTACCGGGGGCACAAGAGCGTGCCCTACTGCCCGCGTTGCGGAACGGCGCTCTCGTCCCACGAAGTGGCCCAGGGCTACCGGGACGTGGAGGACCCCTCCCTGTACTTTCTGGCGCCGCTCCTGGACGCGCAGGGCGCGCCGGACGGTCGGCACCTCCTGGTCTGGACCACCACCCCATGGACGGTACCGGCCAACGTGGGGATGGCGGTGCACCCCGAGCTGACCTACGCCGAGGTGGCGGTGGACGGGCGGCGGCTGGTGCTGGCCCGCGACCGGGTGGCGGCGGTGCTCGGGGAGGAGGCGGTGGTGGCGCGGGAGTTCTCGGGCGCGGCGCTGGTGGGGCTCGGCTACCGGCGGCCGGTGGAGATGGTGCCGAAGCCCGTCGATCCGCAGAACGCCTGGACGGTGGTGGGGGAGGACTTCGTCTCCGCCGAGGACGGGACCGGGATCGTGCATCTGGCGCCCGCCTTCGGATCGGACGACTACGCGGCCGGTCAGCGGCACGGGCTGC
>JAVVFC010000089.1:0-11421 GCA_032250975.1 Longimicrobiales bacterium
ACCGTGCCGGCGGTCAGGGGGGGGAGGAACCGATACCGCCTGGGGGCGGGGCGGCGCAAGCCGCCCCGCCCCCCATCGCCCCTCCTCAGTTCGGGTCGCGCAGCTCCAGCAGCGTCCCGGTCGGGGGCGCGATCCGGACCTGGAAGCCCGGGTCGCGCAGCGCCAGCTGGCCCTGACGGGCGTAGTCGAGCGCCTCGCCCAGGATCCGCGTCGCTTCCTGGGGCGCGTGGAATCCGGTCGAATTCTCCGCCTCCACGAAGTCCAGGTAGAACTGCGCGCGGCGCTGCATCTCGCGCGCCGTGGCAAGCGCGTCGTCGCCGGCGCCCGCGCTGCGGGCCGCCTCGATGTCGGCGATGAGTTCCACCAGCGCGTCCATGGCCTGGTTGCGCATGCGGAAGGTGTGGGCCTGGATCCGCTCCGCGCGGGCGACGATCTCGGTCTCGGGCAGGTTGTGGCAGCTCTGGCACGACGCCTGAACGTTCAGCAGCGGGCTGCGCACGTGGTGATTGGAGACCTTCTGAGCGCCCACGCGCTGGTAGGGCATGTGGCAGTCCGCGCACGCCACGCCCGAGCGCGCGTGGATCCCCTGATTGTACATCTCGAACTCGGGATGCTGCGCCTTCAGCACGCCCGCCCCCGTCTGGGCGTGCGTCCAGTCGCTGAACCCGGCCTGCTGGTAGTAGTCGTAGATGGCCTCCACCTGCAGCCCGTTGCTCCAGGGGTAGACCAGCCGCTTCTCCGCACCCCGGAAGTAGTACTCCACATGGCACTGGCCGCACACGTAGGAGCGCATCTCCTGGCGGCTGGCGTCGCGGTTCACGTCGTAGTCCGGGACGCCCTGGCCCGCCTTCAGCGCCGCGATGCCCTCCATGAAGGCGGGGCGAGTGACCCGGAGCGCCATGCTCTCGGGATCGTGGCAGTCGATGCACCCCACGGGGTACTCGAGGTGGGTGCGCGCCTCCATGTACGGCATCTGGTTCATGGCCTCGAAGCCGCGCGTGAGGTCCCCGTCTCCCAGTTCCCGCCAGGCTACCACCGTGGAGGCGTGGCAGTTGGCGCACGTCCCCGGCTGTCCCACCGCCTGCCGCTCGGTGAAGGTCTGGTCGTCGAGCATGTAGGCGTGTCCGCGCTCCTCGCGGAAGTCACGCGAGAAGGCGTACCCCGCCCACATGGTCTTCAGGCGCGGATCCTCCTCGATCTTGGACTGCGCCACCACGCTGCGCGGGTCCGCCTCGTCGGGAGTCCGGGGCAGCGCCTCCGAGCCTCCGAAGCGGGTGCGCACCTGATCCACGGTGCGCGTATAGGTGTCGTACTGGTGCGGGAAGTTGCGCCCCCACACCGCCGGGTCCTCCGTCTCTTCGGTCACGTCCACCACGCGCACGAAGGGATCCCGCGCCTCGGCCCTGCGCTCGAAGATGTTGGTCAGGAGCGCCAGCGCCGCGACCGACGCCAGGGTGGCCAGGGCGGCGAGCGCCACGTACCAGGGCATTCCGCGCGCCTTCTTCTCGTTCTCGCTCATGGCAGATCAGGGGTGAAGGGCCGACGGACGGCCGTTGGGTTCGAGGAGGGGTGCGCCTTCACGGTGGCCTACGTCGGCGTGACAGGTGACGCAGGAGCGCCGCTCGTCTCCGGCCACGCCGTCGACCGCCGGGACGATCGCCTCGTGGCAGTCCCGGCACGCGGCCTCGGTCACCGCCAGGTTGTAGTCCTTGATGCGCAGGTGCTCCGGGAAGTTCCCGGTGGTGAAGGCCACCGAGTGGGCCCATCCGTTGCGGGCCTTGGTCCAGTACTTCCCCACCAGGTCGTGGGGCGCGTGACAGTCGTTGCAGACCGCCACATTCCGGTGGCTGGACTGCAACCAGCCGGCCAGATAGTCCTCCATGACGTGGCAGTTGGCGCACGCCCCGGGGTCGTTGGTCAGGTAGGAGGCCCCTTCCCCGTAGAAGAAGGTGAAGCCGCCGGTGCCGACCGCCAGACCCACGGCCACCGCCAGCAGGGCGGCGCCGGTGCTCGCGCGCGTGGTCATGGGTCGAGCCTCCTTCAGAACACCAGGTCGAGCATCACGTAGACGAACTGGACGTCCTCGCCGATCCCCCGGACCGGGAGGAGCGCGTCGCCCTCGAAGACGTAGGACGCCCCCCCCGATACGCGCAACCCGTAGAAGAGCGACCGGGTGAGCGTGAGGTCCACCTCGGTGCCCAGGTGGTCGTCGGCGAGCCCGTCGTCCTCGGCCACCGTGAAGCGGTGCAGGTCCAGGTTCAGGCGCCAGTCGGGGTGGACCTGCCAGCGGCCCTTCACCGCCATGTCCACCAGCCCGCGGCCCGCGGTGTGGAGCGGGATGTCCGTGAAAAGGTCGGCGAAGCCGTAGAACTTGTGGTTGGTGGCGAAGAGCGTCTCGAACACCCCCACCTCGTCGGAGCCGGGGTCGTTCCCGGAGAGGTAGTCCAACCAGAGCGTCACCCCGGCCCGCCCTTGGTGGAAGTCCCGGCCCACCTGCGCGGCCAGCAGCCACGCCGACACGTCGCTCCCCACCCGCTCGCCGGTCTGCCAGGCGCCCTCGACCCGGTAGTTGAAGCCCCCGTCCGAAGCGGCGTAGCGCAGACCCGAGGTCCACTGGTCGGTGTCGCCCCCGTCCGAGGCGTTGTAGCGCCAGAGCGCATAGGCGTCCAGGGTGCGTCCGGCACCCGCCTGGTAGACGCCGTAGGCGCCCCAGAAGCTGGCGTCCTCGAACTGCGTGGGCGCCGCCGATTCGGCAAGCTGGAAGCCCAGCACGTCCACGGTGAGCCGCTCGTCGGCGTTGACGCGCAGGCGCGCCCCGTCGAAGGCCCGCCCCTGCTGGGTCCAGTCCACCGCGCCCACCAGGCGCTCCTCGCCGTAGTTGGCCTCCTGCCGCCCGACCCGGAGCGCCAGCGTGGAGTTCTCCGTCCCGACCTCCAGCCACCCCTGGTGCAGGTCCTGGTTGTCGGCGTCGAAGTCGGAGAGCGTCCCCAACTCCTCACCGAAGAAGCGCACATCCTGGAACTGCACGAAGGCGCGCACCGGACCCTGGGCCTGGTAGAGTGCCCCGATGCGGGTCCGGAGCGAGGTGTAGCTCTGGCTCCCGCCCGCCGCCCCGGAGGGGTCGCGGAGCTCGGAGCGGGGCCGGACCTGCCCCGAGACGGTGATCTTCTGGGCAGCCGCGACGTGCGGTGCGAGGAAGGTGACGAGCAGGAGCGAGAGGACCGCGCTGCCGGTCCGCGCGAAGGGGCGCATCATATCTGGATCCTTGGATGGAAATTGCGGGTGAACCCCTGCAAATCTCCCCTGCGCCGTCCCCGATTCCGGGTCGGGATTTTTCCCATTTCGGGTGTGGGGCATTTCCCCACATTCAGCTGCCGGGTCAGTCCCCCGTGCCGAGCGCATCGAGGGTCTCCCAGCTCTGCGTCCGCACGCCGGCCTCGACATTGTGCACCAGCGCGACCAACCGCTCGACCAGCGGCGCCGCCACCCCCACCTCGCGCCCCAGAGTGGCGATGGGCGCGATCTGGGCGTCCACCTCGGTGGGCCGGCGGCGCACCGCCAGGTCCCGCCAAACCCCTGAGTGGGTCTTTGCGGAGGCCCGGTTGAAGGCCACCAGACGGTCCAGGGTGGCCTCGGCCGCGCCGGCCGGAGCGCCCGGGTCGAAGGCGAGCGGGTCGAAGCCGTCGAAGGCCTCGGGCCGGATCCCGCGCGCCCGCGCCACCCGCAGGACCTCCCGCGCCAGCGCGCACAGCAGCGGCCGGTGGCGGGGGCTGGCGAGCACGTCGGCGATGGATGCGGGGGTGAGGGCGGTGGCGAAGAGGAGGGCCCCGTACGCCAGCTTGCCCCAGAGGAAGCCCTCGATGTTGCGGGTCAGGAGGGCGTCGGGCTCGAAGCGCCCGTAGAGCGCGTGCAGGGCGCGGATGCGGGGCGTGAGGGCGCCGTCCAGTTCCCCCACCACCACGGCGCCCCGGTTGCCGCGGTGCACGACCCCGGGCTCGACCACGTCGGCGCCGAAGTTCACGAAGCACCCCACGGTGCGCGCCACGCCCACCGCCTCGGCGATGACGCGTTCGTTGAGGCCGTTCTGCACCGAGACCACGCAGCCGTCCGCGGCCAGCAGCGGCGCGAGCACCCGCAGAGCGGCGCCGGTGTGGTGCGCCTTCACCGCCAGGTGGACCCACCGGAAGGGGGGCTCGGTGCCCCCGGCCACCCGCGCCGCCACCTCCTCCGGGGTGAGGATGGGCGCGCGCACGGTGAAGGCGTCCACCGGGCCGGTGATGCGGAGCCCGTGCTCCCGCACCGCTGACACCTGCGCCCGGTCCACGTCCACGAAGAGGACGTTTACGCCCGCGCGCGCCCAGGCGGCCCCCAGCGATCCGCCCATGGCCCCGGCGCCCCACACCACGTGCCGCTCCGGCGCCCGCCGCGGCTCGGACTCCCCCCGAACCCCACCGGACCCGGCCCCCCGGGAGTGGTCCACGGCCGTGCGCTCCTACCCCAGCAGACGCTGGAAGACGAGCATGGCGATCAGGGTCACGGTCGCGAGGGTGGCCACCTCGGCACGGCGCGTCTCGTGGAAGGCTTCCGGAAGGAGCTCCTCGAGCACCATGAAGAGCATGGCCCCCGCGGCGAAGCCCAGCCCCCAGGGCAGTCCCGGGCGGAAGGCCTCGACGAAGAGGAAGGCGGGCACCGCCATGAGCGGCTGCGGCAGGGACGAGAAGACGCTCCAGCCCGCGCACCGGGCCACGCTCACCCCGCGCGGGCGCATGACCGCGGTAATGGCCACGCCCTCGGGAATGTTGTGCACCGCGATGGCGACGGTGATGAGCGTCGCCAGCGTCATGCCGCCCCCGAAGGAGACGCCCACCGCGACGCCCTCCGAGAACGAGTGCACGGTCATGACGATCAGCATGAGCATCATGCGGCGGGCGCTCTCGCCCCGCGCGGCCCCGAACACCAGCTCCTCCTCGTCGTACTGACCCAGGAAGCGCTGGGTGGCCAGGATGAAGACCACGCCCAGGAAGACCCCGCCGAGCGTCTCCAGCCCGCCGTGCCGGCCGCCCTCCGCGACCAGCCCGAAGCTGGCGCCCATCATGAGCCCGGCCGCCACCGCGTTCGAGATCCCCACCACCCGTTCCGAGACGTTGCGCACGAACAGGAAGGGGAGCGCACCCAGCCCGGTGGCGAGCGCGGTGGCGAGCGCGTAGAGGAAGACCAGCGTCACGGCGCTCATCGGGCGCCTCCCAGGGCGACCACCATGCCCATGGCCAGGAGCGCCACCAGCGCGATGCTGGTGTGCCCGGACTGCTCGTACGACTCCGGCAGCAGCTCGGCCAGCAGCAGGTAGACCAGCGCCCCGGCGGCGAAGCCCAGCGCCCAGGGGAAGAGCGCCGGCAGGGCGCCCGCCACCGTGAAGATCACCACCGCCACCAGCACCTGGTTCACGTTGGTGGCCACCACGAGTCCGGCGGCGTGGCGCGGGCGCACGCCCCGGCTGGCGAGGATGGCGTTCAGGACCATGGCCTCGGGGATGTTGTGGATGGCGAGCGCGGCCGCCATGGAGATGCCGAAGGGGAGGGAGACGAGCATGGCGATGCCGATCGCGACCCCCTCATAGGCGCCGTGCAGGGTGTGCACGAGCACCACCTGGTAGCCGTAGGCCGGGCCCACCTCGTCCAGCCGGTTCAGGTCCAGCCCCTCGGTTCCCGCTCCGATGTGCGCCAGCCGTACGAAGCCGAGCCCGAGCGCCGCGCCCGCGGCCACCTGCCAGATCTGCCCGGTCTCGGCAACCGCCATGAGCGAGTAGGCCACCCCCAGCATGAGACCGGCGGCCAGCGCGTTCCCCCACCCCAGCAGCGGACGCGGCATGCGTCCGGTCAGACCCTGGGGCAGCACGCCCAGGGCGGCGGTGAAGGCGGCGGCCGAGGATACCAGCAGGACGGTGAGGGCGGGGTCGAGGTCGGTCATGGTCGGGACCGGTGGGGGTGGATGACCGGCCTCACCGTCCGGGGCGGTAGGTGCGCTCGGCGTGGGCCTCGACGTCCTCAGGGTAGAAGTGTACGGGGCGCAGGTCGCCCGTGGCGTAGCGTCCGGCCTGGTCGTTGAAGTGCGGGGAGGCGGGGTCGTTGCTGAGACCACCGGCCGTCACCGCCACCGCCCGCACCCGCTCGCCGAACTCCACCACCGCCACGAAGCTGTTGCCGCTGGTCCCGTACCAGCGCTTCGTGCCGTCGCGCGGCGCCGCCCCGAACGAGGCCAGCGATCCCCACCGGCCGGAGACGAAGCCCACCGGCGTGCTCGGACCCGCGTCGTCGAAGGGGTGGTCGACGTCGCCCGTGAGACGCTGGAAGCGGTTGATCTCGCCCCACGGGGTGCGCCAGTCGCCGAAGTCCCCGGCCAGGCGCGCCAGCGCGTCGGAGAGGGCGGCGAGACGGGCGTCGCGGGCCGCGGGCGTGGCGGCGTACTCCAGGGCCGGAAGGTCGGCCGCCCGGGCCTCCTCACGCACGGCCCGCAGCAGCGCCTCCCCCCAGAAGACGGCCACGGAGGTGGGCACCGACTCCACCCCCCAGCGCCGGTCCCAGGCGCGCAGCAGGTCCACCGCCTGGGCCAGCTCCGCCCGCCGGGGCGAGGACGGCGCAAGGGCGTCGAAGTCCGCCAGCAGCGCGGGCAGCAGCGGGTCGAAGCCGGTGATATAGCTGTCGTAGGCCGCCTGCCTCAGTCCCTCGAGCGTGAAGTCGCGGCGCCCTTCCAGGAGCATGATGGCGTGCAGGCCGCGGGCGTTCTCGCTCCCCTGGTCCATGTAGCGGGGGTAGTCCTCCCGCCGGGGGGAATCGGGGCCCGCGGCGGAGTAGGGAAAGTTGTTGGTGTTGTACGCCCACCCCACGGACGGGTTGATGGCATTGGGAGATTCCTCGATGGAGTGGAGCCCCTGCCAATCGGTGGCCGGGTCGCTGCCGTCCACCGGGCGGGCGTAGTCGAAGCGGTCGTCCCGCACCGGCACGAAGTTGGAGTGCAGGTAGGCGATGTTGCCCTCCGCGTCCGCGAACAGCGTGTTGTTGGACGAGTTGGTGTGCGAGCGCATCACCTCCAGGTATTCGTCCAGGTTGGCGGCCTTGGTGCGCGCGTACGACTGGGCCAGCGCCTTCAGGGGCTCCTCCATGAGGGCCACGCTCACCCACCGTCCGTCCACGGCGCGCACCACCGGGCCGTGGTGGGTGCGATAGACGGTGAAGTCGCGCGCCGCCATTCTCCCGTCGCCGGTCCGGTAGCGGACCGTGACCCGGCGGGTCTCGACCGGGCGTTCCTCCTCACCGTACCGGTAGAAGAGGGTCCCGTCCCGCTCCACCACCGTCTCCAGGAACTCGTCGATGTTGTCCACCGAGCTGGAGGTGTGCATCCAGCCGGCGGTCTCGTTGAAGCCCTGGTAGACGAAGAACTGCCCCCAGGTGAGGGCGCCGTAGGCGTTCAGCCCCTCTCCGCTTACCACGTGCGCCTCGTGGCGGAAGAAGAACGAGGTGTGCGGGTTGATGAGGAGCAGGGCGTTGCCGTCCACGGTGTTGGCGGGCGCGATGGCGATCCCGTTCGAGCCTCGGGGCTCCTCGTCGGGGTCGGGTACCACCAGGGCGCTGGCCACCCGCACCGGCGCGGACGCGGTGGTGGAAAGCCGCGTGATTCCGGTCGCCTGCGCCTCCGGATCGCCGTAGAAGGCCTCGAGCTCACGCAGGTTCACCCGCTCGATGTCGCCCCCTATGCTCCCCTCGCTGAAGGTGAGCGCCATCCACGGCTCGAACCGGTCCAGCACCAGCGGCTCCGCCTCGGGGTGGGTGTGCAGGTAGTAGTTGAGGCCGTCGGCCCAGGCGTCCATCAGGTCCCGCAGCCAGGCGGGGCTCCCGGCGTAGAGGGCCCGCATCTCCTCCGGATCGATGAAGAGCTTCATGCGCAGGTCGGCCCAGATCTCGCCCTCGCCGTACGCTTCGGCCAGACGCCCCTGCGAGAAGAGGAAGTTGCGCTCGATGCGGGGAAAGTCGTCCTCGGCCTGCGTGTACATGAGGCCGAAGACCGCGTCCGCGTCGGTGTCGGCGTAGATGTGGGGGACGCCCCACTCGTCGCGCAGGATCTCGACCCGCTCGGCGCGGGCCTCCCAGCGCTCGACGTCACCGGGCGCGGGGGCGCCGTCCTGGACGCCGCAGGCGGAAAGGACCAGCGAGAGCGGGAGGACGATGGGACTGAGCAGCTTCTTCATGGTCGATCGGGGGGCGGGTGAACGGGGACCTGCCGCGGCAAGCTACCCTGCGGCCGCGGGCGCCACCACCCGCCCCCGGGCGTCACCCCGGAGGGCGGCGGCACATCCGAGAAGCCCCGGCTGCTCCGCCCGGATCCACCCCACCGCCACCTCCTCGCAGAAGCGCGTGAAGCGCCCCTTGTCCTGCAGGCGCGCGCGGAAGCGCTCGACGTCAAGGAAGCGCTCCAGCTTGCGCACCACGCCCCCCGAGAGGTAGACGCCCCCGGTGGCCCAGGTGGCGAGCGCCATGTCGCCCGCGAACGACGCCAGGGCGTCGAAGAAGTCCTCGATGCTCCGGAGCGCCAGCACATCCCCTTCGTGCGCCATCTCGGCGATGCGGGCAGGCGGGTACCGCACCGGATCGGCCTCGGGATCGTTCAGAGCCAGGCGCCGGTTGGCCCAGTAGAGGTTCTCCAGCCCGGGCCCCGAGACCAGGCGTTCCACGGAGACACGGCGGTAGCGTGCCACGAGCGCGCGCAACAGGTCCATCTCGTGCTCGGACGCCGGGGCGAACCCCATGTGCCCGGCCTCGGAGGGGATGATCTCGCCCTCCACCGTCTGGACCGCCACCCCCAGCCCCGTCCCGGGACCGATGACGGCGCGGATCCCGCCCGGGGCGGGGCGGGGCGCCCCCAGCCATTGAACCTCGTCCGGGGAGAGGTGATCGACGGCGAGCGCCTGGGCCGTGAAGTCGTTCAGCACCGTGAGGGGCGCGCCCAGGGACGCCTCCAGTCCGGACCGGCTGAAGACCCAGTGGTTGTTGGACAGGTCGACCAGGTCGCGGTCGACGGGCCCGGCGACCGCGATGCAGACCTCGGCCGGCTCGGCGATGGCCCGGGTGCGCAGGTAGTGCCGGAGCGCGTCCTCGAGCGAGGCGAAGTCGGCGCACTTCACCACCTCGATCCCCTCCAGGTCGCGCACCTCCGTTCCCACGGTCGCGAAGCGGGCGTTGGTTCCGCCGAAGTCCGCCACCACGGCGGCACCGGCGGGCGTCGTCGGGTCCCGGCTCATGCGCCCCCTCACCCGGCCAGAAAGCGGACGTGACCCGACTCGACGTGGTAGACCGCGCCCAGCACCAGCACCCCGTCGGACTTCCACGCGAGCGACTCGGGGCTCCCGACCACCCCGAGCGGGAAGGCCGCCCGCACCCGCGCCAGCTGCGCACGCACGTTGGCCGCCACGGCCGCCTCCGAGAGCGCCTCCCACCCCTCGGGAGCCGGTCCGGCGTTCGCGCCCCGAATGCGCGCCACGCCCGCGGCCGCCACCGCCTCCTCCACCGCCGGCCGGATCGGGTCCACGACGGCGGCCAAGCCCTCGCCTGCGGCCGCCCCGGAGCCGGTCGTGCCGCCCAGCACCTGGCGGAGCGCCGCACCCACCGCCCCGCATCCGGTGTGCCCCATCACCACGACCAACCGCGCCCCCAGCACCTCCACCCCGAACACGGCGCTCCCCACCTGGCTCGGATTGGCGATGTTCCCCGCCACCCGCACCACGAACAGCTCTCCCAACCGCTGGTCGAAGACCACCTCGGGGGGAACGCGGGAGTCGGAGCACCCCAGCACCACCGCACACGGCGCCTGCCCCTCCACGAGCGCCTCACGCCGGTGCACCCCGGCGTCCAGCACGTGATGGACCGTCCCCTCGACAAAGCGGCGATTCCCCTCCTCCAGGGCGGCGAGCGCCTGCCGGGCCTTGATCATCGTTCGCCTCCGGGGGCTCGCGCGGATGGATGAACGGGAGGGGGGATGCAGAACGGGCCGTCCCGCCACAGCGGGACGGCCCGTCCGATCATGCGGCGCGGTCCGTCAGAGGATGACCACGTTCTCCGCCGCAGGGCCCTTGGTGCCCTGGACGATGTCGAACTCCACCTGCGCACCCTCGGCGAGCGTGCGGAACCCGTCGGCCTGGATGGCCGAGTGGTGGACGAAGCAGTCCTTGCCGCCGTCGTCCGGGGTGATGAAGCCGAAGCCCTTCTGATCGTTGAACCACTTCACGGTGCCCTTGGTACGCATCTGGCGCTCCTGGGTCTGTGCTAGTCGGAGTCGCGCTGACACGTACTACCCGACTGCTGCTGGGTGCGCGGCCAACCCCGCGCGGTCGGCGGCCCCGCGGCCGCCTGCCTCTTGGCAACCGCCAAAGATCACACCGCTCCCCCCCCGCAGTCAAAGGGTTTTTTCGCCCGGCCGGAGGCGTCCCCCCGGGCCCTCACCCCGCCCCACGCCGCCCCCGAGGCCCGTCTTCAGGCCCGGTCAGAGAGTGGAGCCGGTAGCGGCGCCGCAACCGGCTCCACTGCTCCACATTCCTACCCCCCGCCACGTTCCCGCGTCCGAGCGACCTCCGATGCACACCCGGGATGGGGAGCGGCTTCGGTCGCGGCCGTGCGGTCCGGCGCACCGGTGTGCCCCGGAGCACCGCCATCGCCTTGAACCAGAGGTCGTCGGCGGTGGGCGCCAGCTCGCGGTACGCCCGCGTATCGAGAACGCCCGGGTGCAACGCCCCGGGCGGATAGAGCACGCCCCCGTACCCGATCGCCAGCGTGTCGGGGTGTCCGCAGCCTGGCGCTTCCAGGGGCCAATCCCGGTAGGGGAGAGGCTCTCCTGCGGCATCCGTCCGGATGCGGCGGCACTCGTGCGCCACCACCGCATGCGGGTGCGCCCGGTGCGCCTCCCACATCCGCTCCAGCCAGTCGCGTGGAAGGATGTGGTCGTCGTCGCACGTCACCACCGTGTGTTCAGGATAGGCCGTCAAAGCACACACCAGCTTCCGGTGCGGGTCGCTCCCGGGACGGAACCGGATCTGGAAGCGTTGCCCGGTGAGACCGGTGAGGCGGGGCGGGAGGCGTGACTCCAGGGACGACTCCAGCCAGAGGATGATGGTCTCGGGACGGACGGTCTGCGCCAGCAGGGAGCGCACGACGGTCGGCACCACAAACAGGCGTGACGGAATGGAGGTGAACGAAACCACCAGCGGCCGGTCCACCCGAGCGGCGTCCCGGCCCAGCTGATCGAGCGGCGTGCGGTGCAGACGCCACGCCGCATGGAGTGCACGTGGGAGCTCGCGGACCTTCACGGCCCGCACAGCCTGATGGATCCCCCCCGGGCCCTCACCCCGCCCCGCCCCCCCGCGCGCGCAGCGCCCGC
>JAVVFC010000008.1:0-32508 GCA_032250975.1 Longimicrobiales bacterium
GTGCTGTTGCTGGTCCTGGCTTCCGCGCCCGCCGCCGCCCAGGACGCCACCACCGTGCCCCTCGACTCCGCGGCGGCCGCCGCCCTGAAGGAGAAGCTTCCCCTCACCCCCGACCGCACCCTCGCCATGACCGCCACCGAGGGGTCCTGGATGAGTGCGGACGTGAGTCCCGACGGGCGCACCGTGGTCTTCGACCTGCTGGGCGACCTCTGGACGGTGCCCCTCACCGGCGGCGCGGCCACCCCGCTCACGCGCGGCATGGGCTTCGACGTGCAGCCCCGCTTCTCGCCCGACGGGCGCCACGTGGCGTTCGTCTCGGACCGGGACGGGGGCGAGAACGTCTGGATCATCGCGCTGGACGGCTCGGACACAACCCAGGTCACGCGCGGCAAGGGCGACCGCTACCTCTCCCCCGAGTGGACGCCCGACGGCGCGTACGTAGTGGCCACCAAGGGCTCCAAGCTCTGGATGTGGCACCGGGAGGGAGGAGGCGGCGTGCAGCTGGTGGACGAGCCCGCCAATCTGCGGACGGTGGGCGCCGCGTTCGGAGGGGACGACCGCTACCTCTGGTTCTCCGGCCGGGTGACCCAGGGCTCGCTCTACAACAATGGCCTGGACCTCTACCAGCTCGCCGTCTACGACCGGGACACGGGCGAGATCTCGCCGCGCTCCAACCGGTGGGGCGGCGCGTTCCGACCGGCGCTCTCCCCGGACGGGCGCTGGCTCGTCTACGCCTCCCGCCACGTGGCTGACACCGGCCTCCGCCTGCGCGAGCTGGCCACGGGCGAGGAGCGCTGGATCGCCTACCCGGTGCAGCGCGACGAGAGCGAGTCCCGGGCGCCCCTGGATCTGCTCCCCGGCTACGCCTTCACGCCGGACTCCGAGGCCATCGTGGTCTCCTACGGCGGCAAGCTCTGGCGCGTCCCCCTGGACGGGAGCGACGCCGCCGAGATCCCCTTCGAGGCCGAGGTGGAGGTGGGCGTCGGCCCCGAGGTGAAGTTCGACTACCCCATCCCCGACGACTCGCTGGTGGTGGCCCGGCAGATCCGCAGCCCCACCCCTTCGCCGGACGGGCGCTGGATGGCGTTCACGGCCTTCGACCGGGTGTGGGTCAAGGCCCTCCCCGACGGAGAGCCCCGGCGGCTGACCGGTGCCGAGGTGGGGGAGTACCACCCGGCGTGGTCCCCGGACGGCGCCTGGGTGGCGTGGGTGAGCTGGGACGACGCCGGGGGCGGGCACGTGTGGAAAGCCCGCGCGGACGGCTCGGGCCAGCCCCAGCGCCTGACCACCCAGGCGGCGCTGTACTACAACCCCGCCTGGTCGCCGGACGGGAGCCGCGTCGTGGCCACCCGCGCCGCGGCCCGTGAGCTCAAGAAGGCGCCGGACGTCTTCTTCGGGCCCCTGGGGGGCGAGTTCGTCTGGGTGCCCGCCGCCGGCGGCGAGGCCACGCGCATCGCCCCCACCGGGAGCCGGGACGTGGCCCACTTCACCCGGAGCGATCCGGACCGCATCTATGCCTACTCCCCCCTGGAGGGGCTGGTGTCGTTCCGCTGGGACGGGACCGATGTGAAGCGGCACCTGCGGGTGGTGGGCGTGGCCGGTCCCTCCAGCGGCGCCCCCCACGCCGAACCCTGGGTGGCGCTGCCGCGGAGGGTCTTCCCGCTGGAGCGTGCGGCCGTCTTCGGCGACCCGGAACAGCCGGCCGAGACCGGGGGCCCGGGACCGCCGGCGGGGCTCGTCCTCATCTCGCCCGCGGGGGGCGAGGCGCTGGCCCAGGTGGGGAATCATATCTACACCGTGGGCGTGCCGGTGCTGGGGGGGAGCGTCCCGGTCGTCAACGTGAGCGCCCCGCCCCCGGCCCGGCCGGTGCCGGTGCGGCGCCTGACCGACGTGGGCGGCGAATTCCCCGCGTGGAGCGGCGACGGATCGAAGGTGCACTACGCCATCGGCAACGCGGTCTTCACCTACGACCTGCGCTACGTGGAGGCCCGGGCCGACAGCGCTGACCTGGCGCGGCGGGCCGAGGTGGCCCGCAACCTCGAGCGGCGCGCGCTGGCCGACTCGCTCAAGGCGGCGCGCGCGCGGGTGGATTCGCTGAAGAAGGCCGAGGCGGCGGTGCCCGACTCCCTGACCGCCCGCATCAACGCGATGCTGGCGGACTCGGTCGAGCTGCGGGCCGACTCGCTGCGGGCGGCGGCGGCGGAGATCGAGCGCCGGGCCCGGGCCATCACGGCCCACGCCGACTCGGTGCGGGCCGGGCTGGACTCGGTGCGCGCCGAGACGGACGACTACGAGCCCCGCGAGGAGCGCTACCGGGTGACGCTCCCGCGGGACCTGCCCAGGGGGACGGTGGTGCTCAGGGGCGGACGGGTGCTGACCATGACCCGCGACACCGCCGACGGCGGCGGAATCGTGGAGAACGCCGACGTGGTGGTGACCGACAGCCGCATCGTGGCGGTGGGCCCCCGGGGCGAGGTGGAGGTGCCCGAGGGCGCCGAGATCGTGGACGTGAGCGGCAGGACGCTCATCCCGGGCTTCGTGGACACCCACTACCACGCCCAGTGGCTGGTGCCGGAGGTCCACCCGCAGCAGGCCTGGCAGTACCTCACCAACCTGGCCTACGGCGTGACCACCACCCGGGATCCCCAGACCTCCACCACCGACATCCTGAGCTACCAGGACCGGGTGGAGGTCGGCGGGATGGTGGGACCCCGCATCTTCAGCACGGGCCCCGGCGTGTTCAGCAGCGAGAACCTCCGCAACCAGGAGCACGCCGAGGAGGTGCTGCGGCGCTACAGCGACTACTACGACACCAAGACGCTCAAGATGTACATGACGGGCAACCGTCAGCAGCGTCAGTGGGTCATCACCGCGGCGAAGAAGCTGGAGATCATGCCCACCACGGAAGGGGGGCTGGACTTCAAGATCGAGCTCACCCACGCCATGGACGGCTACCCGGGGATCGAGCACGCCCTGCCCATCGCCCCCATCTACTCCGACGTGGTGGAGCTCTTCAAGGCGTCCCAGACCACCAACTCCCCCACGCTCCTGGTGTCGTACGGCGGGCCCTTCGGCGAGAACTTCTTCTACGCCACCGAGAACGTCCACGACGACCCCAAGATGCGGCGCTTCTCGCCGGAGGAGAGCCTGGACGCCCGCTCCCGGCGACGCGGCCCCGGCACCGGCGGGAGCCCCGGGCAGGCCGGGTGGTTCGTGGAGGAGGACCACGTCTTCCCCCGCCACGCCGAGTTCGTGAAGAAGCTCATGGAGAACGGCGCCCGGGCCGCCGTGGGGAGCCACGGCCAGATCCAGGGGGTGGGCTACCACTGGGAGCTCTGGGCCATGACCTCGGGCGGGATGAGCAACCACGACGCGCTCCGGGCGGCCACCCTCTACGGTGCCGAGGCCGTGGGCTTCGGCAAGGAGCTGGGCTCCATCGAGGCGGGGAAGTTCGCCGACATCCTGGTCCTGGACGCCGACCCGCTGGCGGACATCCGCAACACGGCGGCGCTCCGCTACGTGATGAAGAACGGCCGGCTGTACCAGGCGGACACGCTCGACGAGGTGTGGCCTCGGCAGCGGGCGCTCCCCACGCCGCCCTGGCGGGCGCTGGGGCCCGAGGGGGTGGGGGCGGGGGTGCGGCGTTGACCCCGCCCTGAGCCCCCGGTAGGTTCAGGGGTGCCCCAGGTCCGCAGGGCGGGAGCCCGCCAACCCCGTCAGGACCTCGCCGGTAGCAGCGGTACGTGTGGTGATCGCAGCTGCGGGTAGCCTGGGGCACCTTTTTTTTCTCCACGCCCTCCCCGGGAGGCATGTCCCACCAGGCCCTCGCCCGCAAGTACCGGCCCCGTCGCTTTTCCGAGGTGGCGGTGCAGGAGCACGTCTCCGAGACGCTCCGGCGCGCCGTGGGCGGCGACCGGGTGGCCCACGCCTACCTGTTCTGCGGGCCGCGCGGGGTGGGCAAGACCACGCTGGCGCGGGTGCTGGCCATGGCGCTCAACTGCCCTGGGCGGAGCGCCGAGGGCGAGCCGTGCGGGGAGTGCGAGAGCTGCCGCCAGATCTGGGCGGGGCACACCTCGCTGGACGTGGTCGAGATCGACGCCGCTTCCAACCGCGGGGTGGACGACGCCCGCGACCTGCGCGAGCGCGCCATGTACGCCCCCTCCGACGAGGACCGCTTCAAGGTCTACATCGTGGACGAGGCGCACATGCTCACGCGCGAGGCGTGGAACGCGCTCCTCAAGATCCTGGAGGAGCCGCCCCCGCGGGTGATCTTCGTCTTCGCCACCACCGAGCCCCAGAAGATCCAGCAGGCGGCCGCGCCCATCCTCTCGCGCTGCCAGCGCTTCGACTTCCGGCGCATGGGGGTGGGCGACATCGTAGCCCGCCTGCGCGAGGTGCTCGAGGCCGAGGGCCACCCGGTCCCCGAGGACGCGCTGCGCATCCTGGCGCGCAAGGCTGACGGCGGCATGCGGGACGGCCTCTCGCTGCTGGATCAGGTGCTCGCGCTCTCGGGCGGCGACATCACCCAGGAGGTGGTGCGCCGGGTGCTGGGGCTGGTCGAGGAGGAGCGCTACCTGGAGCTGCTCGACATCCTGGCGGCGCGCCGGCACGGTGAGATCTTCGGCTTCGTGGAGGCGCTGCTGGACGAGGGCTACGACCTGGACGAGTTCTACACCGGGCTGGTGGACGCGCTGCGCACGTTGCTGCGGCTGCGGCTCGCGCCCGACGACCCCATCCCCGAGCTCTCGCCCGAGGTGCGCGCCCCCTACCTGGAACGGGCGCAGGGGTACGAGGCCGGCGACCTGGTGCGCATGCTCTCGCTCGCCTCGGAGCTGGAGGCCAGCGGCGCGCTGCGCCGGAGCGGCCACCCGCGCGTCCTGCTGGAGATGCTTCTGCTCCGCCTCGCCTACCTGGACCGGACGGTGGACCTGGAGGCGTTGCTGCGGGGGCTGGGCGGTGCCCCCCCGGGGGACCCTCCCGGGCGGCCGGCGCCGGAGCGGGCGCCGGCTGAACCGGAGCCCCGCGCGCCGTCTGAACCGGAGCCCCGCGCGCGGACGCACGTCCCGGCCGCGGGCCGGCCCCTGCGGGAGGCCATGGAGCAGGCCCTCGGCGAGTCGGGGGAGGGGCAGGCGCCCGCCGGCCGCATTTCGCAGGAGGAGGTCCGGGAGGGGCGGCTCCGGGACCTGATCCGGCAGGAACCCGCCCTGGAGCATGCGGTAGAAGAACTCGACCTCGAACTGATGGACTGACGGGCGCCCGCGCGCCGTCGGACTGAGCCGATGACCAACATTCAGCAGATCATGCAGATGGGCCAGCAGTTGCAGGCCCGCATCTCCCAGCTCCAGGAGTCCCTCGACCAGCAGACCGTCACCACCAGCTCGGGCGGCGGGATGGTGGAGGTCACGGCCGACGGCAAGGGAGAGGTGAAGCGCATCCGCATCGACCCGGCGTGCGTGGACCCGCGCGACGTGGAGATGCTCGAGGACCTGGTGCAGGCTGCGGTGAACCAGGCCCAGGCCAAGGCGCGCGAGCTCTACGAGAAGGAGATGCGGAAGGCGACCGGCAACCTGCCGTTCCCCATCCCCGGGCTGTAGCCCCCCGTGTCGGCCATCGAAGCGCTGGCCCGGGAGTTCGGACGCTTTCCGGGCGTGGGTCCCAAGACGGCGCAGCGGCTGGTCTACCACCTGCTCAAGCGGCCTGCCGACGAGGGCCGGAGGCTGGCGGCCGCCATCCGCGACACGGTCGACCGCATCCACCCCTGCCCGCGCTGCGGCAACTTCGCCGAGGAGGCCCTTTGCGAGGTGTGCGCCAGCCCGCGCCGCGAGGGCGATGTGGTGTGCGTGGTGGAGGAGGCCTTCGAGGTGGCGGCCGTGGAGCGCTCGGGCACCTTCCGGGGCCTGTACCACGTGCTGGGCGGGCACCTTTCGCCCCTGGACGGGATCGGTCCGGACGAGCTGAACGTGGGCACGCTGCTGGAGCGGGTGCGGGCGCCCGACTCGGGGATCCGGGAGCTGATCCTGGCCACCAGCGCCGGTGTGGAGGGTGAGGCAACCGCGGTCTACCTGGAGGGGCTCTTCCGCCCGCTGGGCGTGCGGGTCACCCGCCTGGCGCGGGGGATCCCGGTGGGGAGCGATCTGGACTACGTTGATGGGAGCACCCTGGCGGAAGCGCTCGCGGGCCGCCGGGAGATGGCATAGCGATTCACCCGGGGCGGTCGGGAGACGGAGCCGGAACATGAAGCGGAACACCAAGCTCACGCTCATCACGGTCGCGTCGGCGGTGGCCGGCGCGGTGATTGTCACCCTGCTGGTCCGCGACCAGATGGCCCGCGCGCGCCGGGACCTCTTCAGCGTCCACGCCATCCGGCGGCTGGCGGCGCTCTCCCATCTGGGGCGCGCCGAGGCCAGCGTCGACCTGATCAACCTGCTGCGGGACTTCGTCTCCTGGGAGCCCCGGCCGCTGCTGCGCAACCGCGCGCGCGGCATCCTGGAGCGCATGCTGGCCGAGGTAGCCGGGGACGACGTGCAGGTACGGGCGCTGTAGCGGCGCGGGCCGCCACCTTGCACGCTGGGGGCGCGGCGCCGACCTTATGGCCGCCCGGCCTCCAGGCGACCTTCTCACGAGAATCCCCGGTGACATCACGTATGAGACCAGCGAAGCGCGCGGGTGCGGCCCGGGGCTCCGCCCATCTTCCGGCCACCGGGAGGGAGGGATCACCCCGATGTCGATGATCAACTACGCCAGCCGGGAGATCAACTGCAAGGTGGTCTACTACGGGACCGGGCTGGGCGGCAAGACCACCAACCTGGAGCACGTCTATTCCCGGGTCACCCCGGAGTCCCGGGGGAAGATGATCTCGCTGGCCACCGAGACCGAGCGGACCCTCTTCTTCGACTTTCTCCCCATCGACCTGGGCGAGGTGCGCGGCTTCAAGACCCGCTTCCACCTCTACACCGTGCCCGGACAGGTCTACTACAACGCGTCCCGCAAGCTCATCCTCAAGGGTGTGGACGGCATCGTCTTCGTGGCCGACTCGCAGCGCGAGCGCAGCGAGGCCAACATCGAGGCCATGCACAACCTTTACGAGAACCTGGAGTCGTACGGGTACGACCTGAAGGAGATCCCCTTCGTCATCCAGTACAACAAGCGCGACCTCCCCGACGCCATCCCTGTGGAGGATCTGCGCGCGCAGCTCAATCCCATGGGCGTGCCCGACTTCGAAGGGGTGGCCACCGAGGGGCGTGGGGTCTTCGAGACGCTCACGGCCGTCAGCCGGCACGTCGTCAAGGCGTTGAGCTGAGGGGGCGCTCGTGTCGGACCCGCGTCTGACCCTCCCCAACCTGATCACCCTCGGGCGCATCGCCGTCACCCCGCTGGTGGCGTGGTGCGTGCTGGCGCCGGTGGCGGGCGTGCGCCTGCTCGGGTTCCTGCTCTTCCTGGCCGCCGCCCTGAGCGACCTCTGGGACGGCCACGTGGCGCGCAAGTACGGGCTGGTCACCGACGTGGGCAAGCTGCTCGACCCGCTGGCGGACAAGCTGCTGCTGGCCGTCACCATGATCCCCATCTACTTCATTTCCCACCGTCCGGGGGTGGAGAACGAGGTGCCCTGGTGGGGGCCGCTCCCCCTCTGGGTGGTGCTGGTGATCCTGGGGCGGGAGGCGTTCATCACCCTGCTGCGCGGCTACGCCTCCCGCCGCGGGGTGGTCATTCCGGCCGGGCGGTCGGGCAAGTACAAGGCGCTGGTGCAGAACCTCTTCGTGGGCGGGGTCCTGCTCTGGTATCCGCTCCTGACGTGGGTGCGGGGGGCCGGCATCGGGGGCGGACTCTGGGAGGCATGGGCGGTCGTCCACCGCGGCTGGGTGGGGGTGACGCTGGCCGTGGCGGTGGTGCTGACCATCTACTCCATGATGGACTACGTCTGGCGCTACCGCTCCCTGGCTGGATTCCGGGCGTGACCCCCCCCTCGGCGGCGGCGGGTGCGCCCCTCCGGTCGGCGGTGGTGACCGTGGGCGACGAGCTCCTGCTGGGGCGCACGGTGGACACCAACAGCGCCTGGCTGGGTGCCCGGCTGGCCGAGCTGGGCGCCCCCGTGCGCGCCACCTTCAGCGTGGGGGACGAGGACGACGCCATCGCCCGCGCGCTCGGCCAGGCGCTGGAGCGGACCGCGGTGGTGGTGCTCTCGGGCGGCCTGGGCCCCACCGCCGACGACCGCACCCGCGACGGGGTGGCGGCCCACCTGGGCGACGCGGCGCTGGCGGTGGCCGAGGCGCTCCCCAACCCGGTGGGGACGGCGCCCGGGCTGCTGCTCGAGCCCGGCGAGGCGCTGGTGGTGCTCCTGCCGGGCGTTCCGCGCGAACTGCGTGCCCTCTTTCCGGCGGTCGCCGACCGGGTGCGGGCGCGGTTCGGCGCCCGGCTCCGCCCGGTGCACGTGCGCACCCTGCACACCACCGGCATTTCCGAGTCGGTGCTCGCGCCCCGGGTCGAGACGGCGCTCCCGCGGGGCGGGGAGGTGGAGGTGGCCTTCCTGCCGGAGCTCACCGGGGTGGACGTGCGCCTGACGGTGCGTGACCGGGACGCAGCCGGGGCGGCGGCGGCGCTCGACGCCGCGGAGGCCCGCATTGCCCCCGCGCTGGCACCCTTCCGGCTGCCCGTCCCGCCCGAAGCCCTGCCCGGCCTGCTGCTCGAGGCGCTGGCGGAGCGCGGCTGGACGCTGGGGCTGGGCGAGAGCTGTACCGGCGGGCTCATCGCCCGGCGCCTGACCGACGTGCCGGGCGCCTCGCGGGTGCTGGCCGGCGGGGTGGTGGCCTACGCCGACACCGCCAAGACCGCGCTGCTGGGCGTCCCCACCGATCTGCTGGCCGCGCACGGGGCCGTCTCCGAGCCGGTGGCGGCCGCGCTCGCAGAGGGCGCCGCGCGCGTCTTCGGGGCGCACTGCGGGCTGGGGGTCACCGGGGTGGCCGGGCCGGGCGGCGGCAGCGAGCTGAAGCCGGTGGGCACGGTGTGGATGGCCGCAACCGTGGGCGACCGCACCCGAACGCGGCACGCCGTCTTCCGGGGCGACCGCGAGGCGGTGCGCGTGCGGGCCGGTCAGGCGGCGCTTGCCCTGCTGCTGGAACTGGCGCTGGAACTGGCCGCGGACGCCGCCGCCGCGGCCCGGGAGAGCGCCCGGTGAGCGGGCCCACCGAGGGATGGACGGTGGGGGCGGTCGGCTGCCGGCTGCGCACGCTCCGCTGGCCGGTGGCGCGCCCCGTGGGGCGGGTGCAGCTGGTGCACGGCCTTTCGGAGCACCTGGGCCGCTATCACCTGCTGGCCGAGGCGCTCAACCGCGCCGGATACTCCGTCTACGGCCACGACCACCGCGGCCACGGCCGTTCCCAGGGGCGGCGCGGGGTGGTGGGCCGGTTCGAGGATCTGGTGGCGGACGTGCACCACCTGCGCGGCCTGGCCGACCGGCTGGCCCCCGGCCCGGGTGCGCCCTTCCTGATCGCGCACTCGCTGGGCGGGCTGGTGGCGGTCCGCTACCTGCAGGGTGCGGGCGGGGCAGGGCCGGAGGTCTACCGGGGGGCGGTCATCTCGGCGCCGTGGCTGGGCACCGTGGCCCGCATCCCGCTTCTGGTGCGAGCCGCCATGCCGGTGCTGCGCCGCATCGCCGCCGACCTGCCCGTTCCGCGGCCCATCCGGCCGGAGTTCCTGACCCGTGACCGCGAGCAGGCGCTCGCCTACGCACGGGATCCCCTGGTGGTGCGGGCACTGTCGGTGAGCTTCTACGACCAGGTGGTTCGGGCCCAGGCCGAGGCGCGGGCCGGTGGCCTGCCCGCCGGGCTGCCCGCGCTGGTGCTGGTTCCGGGCGCTGATCAGCTCACCGACCCGGACGCCTCCGAGACGTGGGGCCGCAGC
Organism: Longimicrobiales bacterium; assembly: GCA_032250975.1. Classification (GTDB taxonomy): domain Bacteria; phylum Gemmatimonadota; class Gemmatimonadetes; order Longimicrobiales; family Gaopeijiaceae; genus Gaopeijia. Next base: position 9,898 of record JAVVFC010000008.1, read on the forward strand.
GCCGGCGACGCGGTGGAGGTCTGGCGCATTCCGGCCAGCCGTCACGAGCCCTTCAACGAGATCGACCGGAACACGATCTTTCAGCGACTCGTAGAGTGGCTGGGCTCGCATCGCGCATCACGAGGAACGAAGGAACCGGCATGACCGAAGAGAGACCCGTAGAGGACATGGAAGACACCGTTGAGACCGCGCCCGACCCGGACGGTCACGCCGTCACCCCCGAGGAGGTGGAGGAGGCGCTCGCCGAGTCCGAGCTGGGCCAGGACCTGGACGCCCTGCAGTGCGAGCTCGAGGAGCTGAACGACCGGCACCTGCGGCTGGCCGCCGAATTCACCAACTACCGCCGGCGCGCCGAGGCCGAGTCGCTGGCCGTGTGGGGACGGGCGCAGGCCGATCTGGTGCGGCGCTTCCTGGACGTGCTGGACGACCTGCAGCGGGTGAGCTCCCTGGATCCCGCCGAGGAGTCGGTCACGGTGGAGTCCATCGTGGAGGGGATCGACCTGGTGGAGCGCAAGTTCGTGCGCGCGCTGCAGGACGCGGGCGCGCAGGTGGTGGAGCCCGCCGGGGGCGACCCGTTCGACCCCGGGACCATGGAGGCGATGATGCGGGTGCCCACCGACGACGGGGAACAGGACGACCGGGTGGCGCAGCTCTTCCAGAAGGGGTACCTGGTGGACGGCAACCTGGTGCGTCCGGCCCGGGTCAGCGTCTACAAGGCCGACTGAGCGGGGGCCGCGCCATGTCCGGGGGCAAGGACTTCTACCGGGTGCTGGGCGTGGCCGAGAAGGCCTCCCAGGACGAGATCAAGAAGGCGTACCGCAGGCTCGCCAAGGAGTACCACCCGGACGCCAACCCCGACAACCCGGCCGCCTCCGAGCGCTTCAAGGAGGTGGGCGAGGCCTACGGCGTCCTCTCGGACCCGGAGCGGCGCAAGCAGTACGACCAGATGCGCCGCCTGGGCGCGTTCGGCTTCGGCCCCGGGCGGGGCGGCGGCCATCCGGGGCCGCAGACGGGCGCGGGAGCCGGCGCCGGGGGCGGCTTCTCCTTCGACGACCTGCGCGACTTCGGCGGGCTGGGTGACCTCTTCTCGTCCATCTTCGATCGCGGTCCACGCCGCGGGCGGGGCGAGCCGCGGGGCCCGAGCGCGCGTGGGCGGGACGTGGAGTACGTCGTGGACGTCCCCTTCCAGAAGGCGGTGCTGGGCGGGCGGATCTCCATCGAGGTCCCCATCACCGAGGAGTGCGCCGCCTGTGGCGGCGAGGGCGCGGCCCCGGGCTCGGGCACCCGGGCCTGCACCGAGTGCGGCGGGTCGGGCGAGGTCTCCTTCGGGCAGTCGGGCTTCGCGGTCAAGCGGCCCTGCCCGGCCTGCCTGGGGCGCGGACGCATTCCCGAGACGCCGTGCGCGGCCTGCGCCGGGCGGGGCGAGGTGCGCCAGGTCCGCAAGATCCAGATCACGGCGCCGGCCGGCAGCGACGACACCACGCGCCTGCGCATCCCGGCGCAGGGCGAGAAGGGGAGTTCCGGCGGGCCGCCGGGTGACCTGCTGATCTCGTTCCGCGTCCAGCCGCACCGCTTCTTCCGCCGCGAAGGGCTCGACATCCACGTCACCATTCCCATCAACCTGGTGCAGGCCTCGCTCGGTTCGCGCGTGAAGGTGCGCACGGTCGCGGGCCACCGCGTCGTGCTGCGCATCCCGCCCGGCACCCAGTCGGGCACCCGCTTCCGCATCCGCGGCCAGGGAGTGGAGAAGGGCGGCCGCGTGGGCGATCAGTACGTCGAGGTCAAGGTGGTGGTCCCCGAGCAGCTCTCCGACGAGGAGAGACAGGCCATGGAACGCTTCGCCGACGCGGCGGGGCTCAAGCACTGAGGAGGCACCATGTCACGCAGGATCCTGGACGCCGATTTCCGCACCTGGGAGCCCTTCGTCAACACCGGCCCGTCGGGGTTCTCACGCCCGCCCCGTCTGGTCTTCCGCTGCGTGTCCGACCCCTCGCTCCCCAGCCGTATGACGGGCTTTTCCGGGGAACCCGAGGCGGCCCTCACCCTGGTGGAGACCGGCGCGGAGGCGGAGCTGGTCCGCCTGCTCGAGGAGGGAGCCCCGATCAGCTGACGGGGTCTGCCGGCGACTCGATGCGCCCGCCTCCCAACACCTCGTCACCCCGGAACACCACCGCCGACTGGCCGGGCGTCACCGCCGGCCGGGGCGCGTCGTCGAAGTCCAGCACCAGGCGCTCGGGGTCGCGGGCGCGCACGGTCGCGGGCACCGCGGCGGCCCGGTGGCGGATCTGCACGGCGACGGCGTCGCCGGGCTCCGGCGGCGGGGCCAGCCAGTGGGGGCGCTCCACCACCACCCCGCGGGCCTGGAGCTCGGCGCGCGTTCCCACCACCACCTCGCGCGTCCCCGGCCGCACCTCCAGCACGTAGAGCGGCTCGGCGAAGCCGCCTCCCAGCCCCCGCCGCTGCCCCACCGTGTAGCCCGCGTAGCCCGGGTGCTCGCCCACCACGGTGCCGTCCCGGCGCACCAGCGGTCCGGGCGTGAGCGCCGGGTGGCGGGCGCCGATGCGCCGCCGCAGCAGGTCGCGGTAGTCGCCGGTGGGCACGAAGCAGATCTCCTGGCTCTCGGGCTTCTCGGCGGTGGCCAGCCCCAGGGCGCGCGCCCGCGCCCGCACCTCCGGCTTGGTCAGTTCGCCCACCGGAAAGCGCAGCCGGGGGAGCAGCTCCGGGGGCAGACCCCACAGGAAGTACGCCTGATCCTTGGCCGGGTCGCGTCCGCGCAGCAGTCGGCTCCCCTCGGGCGCGTGACGCACGCGCACGTAGTGGCCCGAGGCGATGGCGTCGCACCCCAGCTGGCGGCCGCGCGCGAGCAGGTCCCGGAACTTGGTGTTGGCGTTGCAGTTCACGCAGGGATTCGGGGTGCGGCCGCGCGCGTACTCCGCCACGAAGTCGTCGATCACGTCGCGTGTGAAGGCCTCTTCCACGTCGAACACGTAGTGGGGGACGCCCAGCCGGTCCGCGACCCGGCGCGCGTCCTGGATGCCGTCCAGCCCGCAGCAGGCGCGCCCGTGGTCCGTGGTGCCGCTGTAGCAGAACGTCTTCATGGTGACGCCCACCACCTGGTGCCCCGCCTCCACCAGCAGCGCCGCCGCCACCGAGGAGTCCACCCCGCCGGACATGGCCACCAGCACGCGTTCCGGGGCGGGCGTCACGGGGCCCCCGCCCGCAGCCGCGCCACCGCCTCCACCGTGACGGCGGCCGCGCGCTCGACCTCGGCCCCGGTCGTGCCGCGTCCCAGCGAGAAGCGCACCACGGCGGCCGCGGGCGCGTCCGGCCCCAGCAGGGCCGCGAGCACGTGGCTGGGCTCCCGGCTCCCGCTCTGGCACGCCGATCCGCTCGAGACCGCCAGCCCCGCCAGGTCCAGGGCGGGCGGCAGCAACTCCGGGTCCACGCCCGGGATACCCACATTGAGGATGTGCGGGGCGCGCTCCCCGGCGGCGCCGTGGATCACCAGGCCCGGGATCCCGGCCCGCAGGCGCGCCTCCAGCGTGTCCAGCAGGGCGCGGCGCGTCCGTGCGAACGTCTCCCTCTCCGCCATCGCCAGACGCACCGCCTCCGCCAGCCCGACCGCGCCCGCCACGTCCTGGGTGCCCGCGCGCATCCCGCCCTCCTGGCCTCCGCCGTGGTGGCGCGGCACCACCGTCACCCCCGGGCGCAGGTAGAGGGCGCCCGTGCCCTTGGGCCCCTGCAGCTTGTGACCGGTCAGTGAGAGCAGGTCCACCGGGGTGTCGTCCACCCGCACCGGGAGCTTGCCCACCGCCTGCACGGCGTCGGTGTGGAAGGGCACGCCATGCGCCCGCGCGCGGGCGGCCAGGGAAGGGATGGGCTGCACCGTGCCCAGCTCGTTGTTGACCCACATGACGCTCACCACCGACGCGCCCCCCGCCAGCGCCGCGTCGAGCGCGTCGGGGTCCACGGCGCCGCCCGCGTCCACCGGCAGCACGGTCAGGCGCGCGCCCTCCCGCTCCGCCCAGCGGGCCGCGTCCAGCACCGCCCGGTGCTCGATGGCGGTGGTGACCACGTGCGGGGTGCGGCCCGCGGCGCCGTCGGCGGCCACCCGGCCCAGCACCGCCAGATTGTCGGACTCGGTGCCCCCGCGCACGAACACCACCTCCGGGCGTCGGGCCCCCAGCGCCTCGGCCACCACGGTGCGGGCCTCCTCCAGCGCCGCGGCCGCCCGCCGCCCCCACCGGTGGGTGGAGGACGGGTTGCCGAAGTGCTCACGCAGGTAGGGCTCCATGGCCGCGCGCACCTCCTCCCGGACGGGGGTGGTGGCGGCGTGGTCGAGGTAGATCGCGTCCATGGGGGGAAAGATACCAGCGACCGGCGCCGATGGTCCCCCGGGGGGCGGTCAGGCCTCCCTCAGAAGGTCGCCACCTCCAGCGTCCCCAGCGTGCCCCACGCCATGACTTCGCGGGCGCGGAACGGCTCGCCGTAGGCCTGGCGGATGAGCGAGCCGTAGCGGGCGCACGCCGCCCGGATCTGGTCGGGCAGCGCCCGCGCCCCGCCGGGGTAGACCTCCCCCGCCTGCGTGAGCCCCACGAACTGGGACTCGTAGGCGGCGATGGCGGCGAGCTTGTCCTCCATGTCCTCCGTGATGTCCACCACGAAGGTGGGGGGCTCGGCATCCTCCCGAAAGGCGGTGGCGTGCACCACCTTGAGCGGTCGGTGCGGCGCTCCGGAGGCGGAGAAGTTCCGCAGCCCCGCCAGGAAGGCGGCGTCGCGTACCAGCGCGGCGGCCACCCGATGGTCGGGGTGGCGTCCCTCGGCCCAGTGCGTGACCACGATGCGCGGGCGCAACTCGCGGATCAGCCCGGCCACCACGCGTCGGGCGTCGAGGGAGTTCTCCAGGTGGCCGTCCGGCAGACCGGCGTTGCGGCGCTCGGCCAGCCCCAGGATCTCGGCGGCGCGGGCGGCTTCGCGCGCCCGCACCTCCGGGCTGCCGCGCGTGCCCATCTCGCCCCGGGTGAGGTCCACGATGCCGGCGCGCTCGCCCGTCCGGCTGGACTTGCGCAGGGCGCCGCCGCAGAGCAGCTCGGCGTCGTCGGGGTGGGCCATGATGGCCAGGACGTCCAGGGGTTCGCTCATGGAGCCGGTTGCCTCGTCATTCGGCGCGCAGCGCCTCCACGGGCTCCATGCGCGCCGCGCGCTGGGCGGGCAGGATGCCGAAGACCATGCCCGTGAGGGCGGCGGCGCTCAGCGCCGCGATGATCGACCAGAGGGGGATGCGCGCCGGGATGGGGGTGAGTTCGGCCACGCCGTAGGCCAGCGCGGCCCCCAGCGCGAGCCCGACAGCGGCTCCGAAGACGGTCAGCACGCCCGCCTCCACCAGGAACTGCCAGAGGATCTCGCGGCGGGTGGCCCCCATGGCCTTGCGCACGCCGATCTCGCGCGTGCGCTCGGTCACCGAGATCAGCATGATGCCGATGACGCCCACCCCGCCCACCATCAGGCCGGCCGAGGAGAGCGCCAGCATGATCAGGAAGAAGACCTGCGTGAACTGGTCGAAGAACGCCAGCAGCTGATCCGACGCCAGCAGGTCGAAGTTGTTCTCGTCGCGAGGGCCCAGCCCGCGCGCGCTCCGCATGGCCGCGATCACCTGGTCCTGCACCAGCGAGGGCGGGTAACCGGCCCGGGGCACCACGATGATCTGGGCGTCCCCCTGCGAGGCCTTGAGCCGCTTGAGGGCGGTCGTGTAGGGAAAGACGGCGAAGTGCTCGGCGAAGGAGGCGAACAGGTTCTCCTCGGGCTGGAAGACACCGATGACGCGGAAGTCCTCGCGCACGCCCCGGAAGGGGCTGGAGACCCGGATGGTCTGACCGACCGGGTCGCGCTGCCCGAACAGGTCCTCCGCCAGCCGGGAGGAGAGGATGACGATGGGTCGTCCCTGGTCGACCTCGGTGGGGGTGAAGTCGCGCCCGGCCAGGAAGTCCCCCTCGGTGTAGGCCGGCCAGCCCGCCGAGATGCCCCGCGCCAGGATGTCCGGGATGCGCAGACCCTCGAAGTCGGCGGTCACCTGCAGGTTGAGGGCGTAGAGCGCCTCGAAGACCCCGTCCAGACGCGCCACCCGCTCCGCTTCGTCCTCCGTGATGACGGGGCGCCCCCACCAGGGCGGCCGGCTGTCGCCGATCTGGATGCGCACCTGGGCGGGGTTGAAGCGCAGCACCGTGAAGTTGTCGGGGCCGGACGCCTCCACCGACTCCGAGATCGAGGAGCGGATGCCGGTGATGAGCGCGGCGATGGTGACCACCACCCCCACGCCGATCCCCACCCCGAGGATGGTGAGGCTCGCCCGCACCTTGTTGGCGAGGATGGCGTCCACCGCGATGCTCACCCCCTCCCAGATGGAGGCCAGCGACCGCACCAGCCCGCGCTCCTCACTCATGGCGGAGCGCGTCCACGGGGTGGAGGCGGGAGGCGCGCGCCGCCGGGTAGACCCCCGCCGCGATCCCCACGCCCGTCCCCAGCAGGACTCCGAGCGTGACCCAGAAGGGCGAGACCGCGGCCGGGAGCGGCGAGACGCTGGCCACGAAGCCGGCCAGGGCGAGGCCCGCCGCCACGCCCAGCGCGGCGCCCAGGGTGCTGAGGGTGGCGGATTCGATGATCACCTGTGTGAGGATGTCCCGGCGCCGTGCGCCCATCGCCTTGCGCACCCCGATCTCGCGCGTGCGCTCCATGACCGAGACCAGCATGATGTTCATGATCACCACGCCGCCCACCACCAGCGAGATCCCCACCAGGGCGGGGAGTGCGGTGAAGAGGATGCGCGAGATGTTGTCCCAGAAGCTGAGCGAGTCCTCCGCCGTCTCGGCCGCGAAGTTGGAGTTCTCGGCGGGGCGCAGCCGTCGCCGCACGCGCATCAGCCCCTCGATCTCCATCTGGAGCGTCCGCACGAGCGCGGGGTCCTCCACCTGGGCGATGATCTCGTCCACGTAGCCGCGCGGGCTCACCAGCGACTTGATGGGCGAGTTGGCCGGCGCGACCACGCGGTTGTCCAGCGACTGGCCGAAGAGGGAGCCCTCCTCCTCCAGCACGCCGATCACGCGGAAGGGATTGCCCCGGATCCGGACCGACCGCCCGATCGGATCCAGCCCCTCGAAGAGCACCTCGGCGGTCTCGAAGCCCAGCACCGCCACCGCGGCCCCCTGCTGGTCCTCCTGGGGCGAGAAGAGGCGGCCGCGCTCCACGGCCCAGTCCCGGATGCGGAAGACCTCGAACGAGGCCCCCACCAGCTGCACGTTCTCGACCGAGCGGCCGTTGTCGCCGTGCACCTCGCCCCCGGCGTCGCTCTGCACGGCGATGCGCGCCGGTGTCTCGAGCCGCTCGCGCAGGTAGTCGGCGTCCCGCATGGTCATGCGCGGGTTGCGCATGCGATCGCGCCACTCGTCCGAACTGGTGTTGATGTTGACGCTCGGCCAGCGCCGCAGCGTGACCGTGTTGATGCCGAAGATCTGCGAGGAGAAGTCCTCGCGGATGTAGCGGTCCATGCCCTCGACCACGCTCACCACCACGATCAGGAACAGGACCCCGATGATGACGCCCAGCAGGCTGAAGAAGCTCTTCAGCTTCTGGGCCCAGATCTGGACCATGGCCAGGCGGATCCCCTCCCAGAGCTGCATGGGCGCGCCTCCCCGGGCTCCCCTCAGCCCTGCGCTGCCGGCGCCGTGGACGCCCCGGCGGGCGCCACGCCGTCCATGCGCCGCACGGGGTCGCCACTGCGCAGCTGGCGGATGGCCTGATAGGGGCCCGCCACCACCGTGTCGCCCACCTGCAGACCGCTCAGCACCTCGAAGTGCTCCTCGCCGGCGATCCCCAGCTCGATCGGCCGGAACGTGACCGTGCCGCTCCGGACCAGGAAGACGCCCTCGACCTCGCGCTCCTGGGCCCGGCCGGCCGCGGACGGCGGCGGGCCGTCCCCAGCCGCCGCGCCGCCTTCCGACCCCGCGATGCCCTCCGCCTCGGGCTCCCGCAGCGTCACCGCGATGATGGGCACGGCGAGCGCGGCCGGCCGGATGTCGGTGACGACCTCGGCGGTGGCGGAGAGGTCGGGGCGCAGTTGCACGTCGGTGGGATCGAGCGTCACCACCACCTCGAAGTCGATGGCCTGCTGCGCTCCGGACTGCTGTGAGGGCGCCTGGATGGCGCTGTTGCCGATCTCCGTGACCCGCCCGGTGAAGGTGCGATTCGGGAAGGCGTCGATCTCCACCACCGCCGAGTCCCCGAGAGTGAGGAGGGGGATGTCGGTCTCATCCACCCGTACCACCGCCTCGACCACCGAAAGATCCGAGATGGAGAGAACCAGGCTTCCGGGATTGTTCATGGTCCCCACCACCACGGTCTCGCCCTGCTCCACGTTCAAGCGGGTGATCTTACCCGACATGGGGGCGCGGAAGATCGTCTTCTCCAGGCGGTCCTCGGCCTCCTCGACGCCCGCCTGCGCCTGCGCGACGCCGAACTGGGCCGCCTCGAGGTTCGCCTCGGCCACCTGCAGGTTGGTCTCGGCGTCGTCCACCTGCTGCTGGCTGACCAGCAGCGGGTCGCGGGCCTGCAGGGCGGTGACGCGCTCGTTCTCACGCTGCGCCCGCAGCAGGTTGGCGCGGTTCTGGGACGCGTTGGCCTGGCTCTGGCTGAGCGTGGCCCGTGCGCGCGCCAGCGCGGCCTCGAACTGCGTCCGGTCCAGTTCGAGCAGCAGATCGCCCTCGCGGACGTCGTCGCCCTCGCGCACGTGCATCTGCTGCACGCGGGCGGAGATGTCGGAGGACATGTCGACCTGCACGCGCGCGCGGATGTTGCCGCTGGCGGTGACCTTGGCCACCAGGTCCCGATTGGCCACCGCCTCCATGCGGACCTCGGGTCCGGTGGCGCGGCTGCTGCGCAGGGCCAGTGCGGCGGCGCTGCCGACCACGACCGTGATCACCACGCCCACCATCGCCTTCGTCGTACCTGTCATCTCTGGTTCATCCCGGAATTGGAGCGGGTTCGTGCGGGTTTCGGTTCAGCGGTTGCGCAGGGGGCGGCCCACAGCCGCCTCCAGGTTGGTCACGGCGTCCTGATAGGCGTAGACGGCGGAGACCCGGTCGCGGTCCGCCTGCGCCTTGACCGTCTCGGCCTCGACCAGGTCCAGGAAGGGGAGGCCGCCCAGCTGGTAGCGCTCGCGCGCCAGCCGCAGCTGCTCGTCGGCCAGCGCCTGGTTTCGCTCCTCGATGAGGGCGCTCGCGTAGGCGGTGCGCACCTCGGCCAGGTTGGCGGCCAGATCGGCACGCAACGCCAGCTCCTGTTCCCGGAGCTGGAGGCGCAGGTCCTGGGTCTGGGCCTGGGCCTGCTCCAGGTTCCGCTGCCGGCTCAGGCCCTGGAAGACCGGAAGCGAGATGGTCAGCGAGGCCGAGGGCGGGGAGCGCGTGAAGTCGAAGGGGAAGACGTCATTGGACGCGACGATCGCTTCCCGGTCCTGGTCGGTGAAGACGAACTGCGAGCAGTCCTGCAGCGGGAGCGGGTCGGCGAGCCGGGAGAAGATCTGGTTGGTGGACTCGCACGAAGCCACCTGGCCGGCGACCCGGGCCTGCGCCTGGGCGAGCAGGAAGGAGGGATCGGACGCCTCGCGCGCGAACCCCGACAGGCTCGCCGAGAGCGAGAGGGTGGGGAAGTACGCGGAGCGCGCGATCTTCTCGCTGACCGACGCGGCGTCACGGGACTCGGCGGTCGCCACCAGCGAGGGGTTGGAGGAGAGGGCCTCCTCGAGCAGGCTCCCCTCATCGAAGTCGGGCTCCTCGAGCGCGAAGCGCGAGGTGAGTTCCACCTCCTCGGTGGGATCGATCCCGATCTGCTGCAGGAGGCGGAGCCGGGCAATGGTGCGGGCGTTCTGCGCCTGCAGCACGGTCACCTCTGCGCGTCCCACCTGCACCTCGGCCTGCCGGACGTCCAGCAGGGTGGCGCTCCCCACCTCGGCCTGGGCCTGGGCCAGGCGCAGGTTGAAGCGGGATCGCTCCAACTGCTGCTCCGACAGCACCACGCCTTCCTGCTGGCGCAGGACGTCGGTGTAGAGACGCGTGATCTGCGTCTCGAGGTTGATGGCGGCCTCGCCGATGCGCGCCCGGGTGGCGTCGCGCGAGGCCCGGGCCTGGGCGGGGGTGAAGAGCGTGCGTCCGTCCATGGACCAGTTCACACCGGCCCGGTAGAACGACGAGTAGAAGTCGGGCTGCCGTGTGAGGCCGAACTGACTCGCGGTGAGGGCTCCCGCCACCACCTGCTCTCCCTGGCCCTGCCACTGCAGCGATCCGCTCACGTCGGCGGTGGGGGCCCAGGCGCCGTAGGCCGAGCGCACATCCCAGTCCGCCACCTGCATATCGTTGCGGGCCGCCAGGTACGTGGGGTTGTTGCGGCGTGCCAGTTCGACGGCGTCCCCCAGCGACAGCGAGCGGGCCGGGGTCTGGGCCCGCGCGGGCCCGGGCGGAAGAAGGACCAGGATCAGGGCGAGGGCCGGTAGGTAGCGCATGGGCCTGCGGAGTGGAGGCACGATGGGACCTGGGACGGAGTTGAGCCAGTGGGTTTCCTGGGACGGCCTACGGGGCCGGTCCCCGTTTAGTTTCCCACAATCGACGGGGCGGCAACACCCTCTACGGGGTCAGCTGCCCTGCCGTTCAGCCCGCAGCCCCGAAGCCGGGGCCTCGACCCGCAGCACGCGCCCCTCGTCGTCAAACCAGACGGAGCGCACGTCGCCCTCGGACTCCAGCCGTATCCGGGTCGCCACCACCGAGATGCGCCCCACCCGGAGCGGCTCCGCTCCCTGCACGACGACGCGGACCGTACGCTGGCTTCCGGATCGCGGATCCAGGACGGTGAGATCGGTGGGCTCTCCGCGCGCCCAGGGGGCGAGCAGGTAGTAGAGCAGCACCACGTCCTCCGCCAGGATCACGGTCCGATCGGAGGCCCGGAACTCGCGCTGCGCCTCCCCGTCCGCGGTGCGCGTGCGCGCCACCAACCGACGCCCGCTGCGCGAGATCAGGACCTCGCCCACCTGGCTGCCGGAGAGTCGGTTCTCGTAGGCGGTCGGGCGCAGGTCGGGCGACGCCTCCACGCGGGGGCGCATCTCGGAGCCGTCGTCCATGCGGATCTCCGACTGCCCGATCACGCGTGCGTTCTGGCCCAGCCCCATGCGGTGCAGCGTGACGTGCTCCTCTCCCACGCGCTGGCCGTTCCGGAAGAGGACGAAGACGGCGTCGTCCACCGGGACGACCTGGGCGGCGACCGGAACGGACGCCCGCGGGAGGGCTCCCGCGATCAGGAGCAGGACGAATGCCGACGGCAGGCCGATCCGTCGACGGGCCGGTTCTGGTGGTCTGTTCATGGTGCTTGGTACCGCTCATCGCGGTGCGGGGTCCCTGCTCCGAGCCAGGACGTGAGCGTCTCGACGTACCGGCGGAAGACGGCGGCCCCCGCCTCGGCGGTGGCCCGGCTCGGGTAGCCGGCCACGCCGCGCGCCGACGTGGGAGGTGTGGGAGGGTGCCCCCGCCGATAGCTTGACACGGTGGCCCGCGAGGGTTCCACGTCCCTGATCTCCTCCCGCGACACGAGCTCCGGGAAGAGGTGTAGCAGAAGAGCGGTCTCCCGTTCCCCGCCGTGCTCCAGCCCGGCCTCCCCCTGGAGGATGTCGTCCACGTCTATGGTAGCGAGATCGAAGACGGAAGTCCGCGCGTTCGAGGTGAGCGCCATGAGCAGCGCCTCCAGGTGGGGCTCGGAGCGGTGGCCGGTGACCAGGATGAACTCTCGCACGCCGTGGTCCTCCCAGGCCGCCAGCAGCTCGTTGATCGTCCGGTGCAGGGTCTTGCGGCTCAGCCCGGACGTTCCGGCGAAGCTGCGGGACCCGTTCAATCGGACGCCGTAGATGAAGCCCGGAGCCCGCAGGACGCCCGTCTCGGCGGCCGCGCGGTCGGCCACCGCCTGGGCGATGTGGAAGTTGGTGCCCAGAGGCAGATGCGGTCCGGCCTGCTCCAGGGCGCCCACCGCCAGGATCAGGCGGGGATCGCGGGCTAGAGCGCGCTGGATCCCGGGCCAGGGGAGCCGCTCCAGCGCCGGAGTCGGAGGTAGCGTCATGGGTGGGCGAGGTTGGGCGTGAAGGCGGGGGTCCCGGCAGGCTGGACTTCGGCGGCCGCGCCATGGACCGCGCTCCTGGGCGTGGCGGTCTGGGCCGCCTGGCCGGGGGCCGGGACGCTGCTGGTCGCGACGGGGCTGGCGGTGACGGCCCTGTTGCTGCATCGGCCGCTGCGCCTCCTGCCTGCGCTGGGGCTCATGGTGATCCTGGGCACGGTGACGGCGGGCTACGTCCACCTGGACCGCGTGCGCGAGATCCGCTCGGACTGGCGCGCGGTCTGGGCGGGCGAGGAGGAGCGGATCGCCGGGGAGGTCCAGCGGGCCCTGCGGCCCATCCTGGAAGGAGGCCCGTCGAGTGCCTCCAGAGTGGCGGATCTGGCGGCGGGGGGCAACGTCCCGGACCACCGCGCACTTGCGCGGATCCGGGAGCGCGGCGGGTTCCACGCCGCGGCCGTCTTCGACCGCGACGGCACGCCCCTGGTGTGGGACGGCGACCATCGTGGACGGGTGCCCGACGAGGTGGCGCGGGGCGAGTCGGAGTTTCTCTACCGGGACCTCCCGCTGGCCTCCTACCTGTACGTGACCTGGCCGGTGGAAGGCGGGGGCACCGCCGTGGTGGCGAGCCTGATTCGCACCGACGTCCCCGATCAGGTGCGGCGCGCGGCGGGGGATTTCGAGACCCGCTTCCGGGAACGGACCGGGGCGTCCATCCGCATCCAGCCGCCCGACCGGGTGCCGCCGGGTCAGGGGGTGTTCGATCTGAACTGGGGCGAGACGGCTCTTTTTTCGGTGACCGTGGAGGCCGAGCGCGAACCCGAGCTGCTCGCCCGCCTCGACCGGCTGGCGCGGGTCTGGGGGACGTGCGGCGCGGTGCTGGCCTGGTTGCTGCTGGCGCTGGGCCGTCCCGCGGGCCCGCCGCGCGCGGCCGGCGAGGGGGTGGGCGCTGCCGCGGGCACCGCGCTGGCGCTCGCGCTCCTGCTTCCGGTGGAGGCGCTGGTGCCGGGCACCGGCCTGGCCGACCCCACCGTCTTCCTGCTGCTGGACCTTCCCCTGGCCCGCTGGCTGGCCATCGTGACGGCCGCCGGGATCCTGAGCGGCCTGCTGGCGCTCCGCCGTCGGCTGCCGGCGTGGGCCTCCGGGGTGGCGATCGCGGGTCTCTTCGCCCTGGTGGCCCGGGGGTGGCGGGCCGGGGCGTCACGGGCTGCGCTCGCCGGTCCGGCGGAGCAGTGGCTTCCGCTGGTGGTCTCGCTCGCGCTCGGGCTTACCGTCCTCACCTGGATGCTGCTGTCGGCGGTCCGTGGACGCCGCACCGCAGCCGCCGTGGAGCGCCTGGCTTCCGGGTGGGTCCTCGCGCTGCTGCTCCCGGCCGCGGCGGCCCTGGCGGCCGGCGTCACCCCCGGACTCCCGGGGTGGGCCCCGGCACTCTGGGGCCTTCCCGTGCTGATCTGGGGCGCCCCCGGGCTCTATCGGCTCCGCCGCCGCCCGGTGCTGGTCTGGATCGCCGCCGGCGTGCTGGGCGGCGGCGCCGCCATCCCCTTCCTGTGGGGGGATCGCATCCAGGCGCGCATGGCCCTGTCGGAGTCCCAGGTGGAGCGTCTGGGTGCGCAGGAGGATCCCTTCCTGGAATTCCTGCTGGCGCGTCTCTCCTTCACCGTGGATTCGCTGGCGGCGGAGGGCGTGCGGCCGGTCGAACTGCTGTACGGCGCGTGGCGCACCTCGGGGCTCGCCGAGGCGTCCTACCCGGTCTTCCTCACCCTCTGGACCGAGGGGGGCTTCCCGCGCGAGAACCTCCCCATCGGTATGCCCTCCGCCTCGCTCCCCGCACTGGCGTACGCCCTCAACGCCCCCGAACCGGGCGCGGCCATGCGCATTCTGCGGCCGGAGACCGCCGAGGCGCACTACGCCGCCCAGATCCCGGTGGGGGACGGACGCGTGGTGACGGCGATCGTCCCCCCGGTGCAGCAGGTGGGCAAGGAACTCCTGCTGGGACCGCTCTTCGGAAGCCTGGAGGAGACGTGGGGGCCGACGCTCACCATGATCCCGGTGCCCCCGGGGGAGTCCGTGCCGCGGGACTCGCTGGTGTGGCGTCGCCAGGGGAACGTCTGGCGGGGCGAGATGGGTCTGACCTATCCGCAGCAACGCTTTCACGCCCACTTCGACGTGGGGCTGCCCGGGCCGGGCGCCGCGCTGGCCGAGGCCACCCTCCTGCTGGCCGCGGTTCTACTGCTGGCCGGACTGCTGCGAGCCGCGGGACGGGGGGTGCGCGACGTCACGGCCTGGCCCCGGCTGCGGGCGCGCCTCGGATGGCCGGGGTCCTTCCGGGCCCGCGTGACGCTGGCGCTTTTCGGCTTCTTCTCCGTGTCCAACCTGCTCTTCGGCACGGTGGCCTACCGCACCATCACGGGGGCCTCCCAGCGTGCCGCCCAGGTGCTCGCCGAGCGGGTGGTGGCGGATGCGGCCGCCGCCTATCCCCAGTCGGGTGGTCAGGTGGAACTCGTCGCCCAGCGCGTGGGCTCGGACCTGCTGGAGTACCGGGGGGCGCTCCTCCACGAGGGATCGCCCGAGCCGCTCGTCGAACTGGGGCTCTATGAGGGGTGGGTGCCCTTTTCCGTTCACCGGGCTCTGGCCAACCGGGAGACGGTGGTGCGGACCATGCCCACCGTGGTGGGGGACTGGTCCTACGTCACCGCCTACCAACGCCTTCCCGACGGGAGCGTGCTGGCCGCGCCCGTACCCCTGGAGGCGGGCGCCTCCGCGGTGCGCAGCCAGGAGGTGATCCGGCTGCTGGCCTTCGCCATGATCGCCGGGGTGGCACTCTCCATACTGCTGGCGGTGCTGGTGGGGCGCGCGCTGGCGCGGCCGATCCAGGCCCTGCGCATCGCCTCCGAGCGGGTGGGGTCGGGAAACCTCACCATGCGTCTGCCCACCGACCGGAGCGACGAGTTCGGCGCCGTCTTCCAGGCCTTCAACCGCATGGTGCGCCGCCTGCGCCGCGCGCGCCGCTCCCTGGTGCGTAATACGCGGCGCACCCGCACCATCGTGGAGGACGCCGCCACCGGCGTGGTGGCGCTCGATCCCGAGGGTGGGGTCACGCTCGCCAACGGCCGGGCGCGGGCCCTGCTGGAGGCGGACATTCAGGAGGGCGCGCCGCTGGCGCGTGCCGGGGCCGCCGCCCGCGAGTTGGCCGTATGGGTGGGGCGCATGAACCGGGACCGGCTGGAGGAGGCCGGGACCGAGATGCAGGTCGGCGACCGGCGGCTGCGGGTCCAGGCACGCCGCATCACCCGCGAGGCGCCCCACACCTCGGGTGTGGTGCTGAGCGTGGAGGACGTGACCGACGAACTCCGCTCCGAGCGGATCCTGGCCTGGGGCGAGATGGCCCGGCAGGTGGCGCACGAGGTGAAGAACCCGCTGACCCCGATGAAACTCAGCGTGCAGCACCTGCGCCGTGCCTGGGAGGACCGCCGCCCCGACTTCGGCGAGATCCTGGACCGCAACGCGGAGGCCATGCTGCGCGAGATCGTCCGGCTGGCCGGGATCGCTTCCGGCTTCTCGCGCTTCGGCGCGCCCGGGACATCGGCGGCCCCGCTCGAGGCGGTGGCGATCGCCGAGGTGGTGGACGAGACCATGGCGCTCTACAACGCCGGCCCGGGCCCGGTCACCTTCCGGGTGCAGGCCGAGGCCGGCCTCCCGCGTGTGCATGCGAGGCGGGGTGAGGTGAAGGAGGTGCTGGTAAACCTGCTCGAGAACGCGCGTGCCGCCATCGACGGCGAGGGCGAGGTGCGGGTGGCCGTGCGTCGCACCGAAGGAGGCGTGGCGCTGCGTGTGTGTGACGACGGCGTGGGCATCCCGCCCGACCTGCTCCCGCGCATCTTCGAGCCCCACTTCTCCACCCGCTCCAGCGGAACCGGGCTCGGGTTGGCCATCGTCCGGCGGATCGTCGAGTCCTGGGGCGCCTCCGTGTCGGTGACCAGCGGGCCGGGGCGGGGAACCGAGGCCGAGGTCGTCTTCCCCACCTGAACTCGCTACCGCCGAAGCCGATCCGGGAGTGGGGGTGGAACTCCCCCCCGGCCTTGGGCAGTTTATTGGTCGGCTCCTTCGTCCCTCCTCACCCCCGGGCAGACCCTGAACCCCCTGGACCTGGCGCGCTGGCTCGAGTCCCACTCCGCCCCCCTGCGGGAGCGGTGGCTCGCGGATCTCCGGCTCCGCAACGGTCGGGGCGCCGACGGCGTGGAGGAGCTGCTCGAGATGTTCCTGGGTCTCTTCCTGGATCTGCTGCCCTGCCTGATGGGCCCGTCGCGGGACGCGCTCGAGCCGCTATGGACCCAGACCGGCGAGCTCTTCGGCTCGCTGGCCTGCAGCCGGGGCCTGGCCGCCGGCGAGGCCGTCGAGGAGGCACAGTGTCTGCGCGAGGCCATCCTCCGCATGCTGTACCAGGATCCGCCAAGCACGCCGCTCGGGGCCATGGGGCTGCGGGACGTGCTCCGCCTGAACCGGGCCGTGGACCAACTGGTCACGCACGCCTCGGTGGGGCACACGGACGCGCTCTTCTTCGCCCTCTTCCAGAGCTCGGGGGTGCCCGAGCGTCTGAGCGACGAGGTGCGCTACGAGATCCGGGCCCAGCTCGAGTCCGTGCACGCCGCCATGGACGAGCTGATCGGCTGCGCGCCATGAGCGAGCGGGACGGCACCGGCGACCTCCCGTCCGCCGAGTTCCGGGCGCTCGCCCACCAGGTGACGGACTGGATGGCCGACTACCTGGAGACGGTGGAGGCCCTGCCCGTCCTGCCCGCCGTGCAGCCCGGCTTCCTGAAGGACGCCCTCCCCCCGGAGGCCCCTGAGGTCGGGGAGCCCATGGAGCGCATCCTGGACGACTTCCGGAGCCAGGTGCTGCCGGGCATCACGCACTGGAACCACCCGTCCTTTCACGGCTACTTCGCCATCACCGGCTCGGGGCCCGGGATCCTGGGTGAGATGCTGGCGGCCGCGCTCAACGTGAACGCCATGGTGTGGCGCTCCTCGCCCGCCGCCACCGAACTGGAGGAGCACACCCTGGGCTGGCTGCGCGGGCTGCTCGGCCTGCCGGAGACCTTCTTCGGCACCATCAACGACACCGCCTCGCACTCCACCCTCTACGCGCTCGCCGCCGCGCGTGCCCGGGCCGCCCCCGAAGCCGCCGAGTCGGGGCTGGCCGCCGGCCCCCCGCTGCGCTGCTACGCCTCCCGTGAGGCCCACTCGTCGGTAGAGAAGGCGGTGCTCACGCTGGGGCTCGGCCGGACGGGGATGCGGCACGTGCCGGTGAACGGCGCGCTGGAGATGGACATCGACCAGCTTGCGCGCGCCCTGCGCGAGGACCGCGCGGCCGGGGCGGTGCCCATGGCGGTGGTGGCCACCCTCGGCACCACCTCCACCACCAGCGTCGACCCGATCGGCCGGCTGGTCGCCTTCTGCGCCGACGAGGGCCTGTGGCTGCACGTGGACGCGGCCTACGGCGGACCCCTGGCCATGCTGCCCGAGCTGCACGACCTCTTCGCCGGATGGGAACGCGCGGACTCGGTGGTGATCAACCCGCACAAGTGGCTGTTTACTCCGGTGGACTGCTCCGTGCTCTATTGCAGCCGGCCCGAGCTCCTGCGGGCCGCCTTCTCCCTCACGCCCGAGTACCTCCATACCGGAGAGGGGGAGCAGGTGACCAACCTGATGGACTACGGGGTGGCGCTCGGACGCCGGTTCCGTGCCCTCAAGCTCTGGTTCGTGCTGCGCTACTTCGGAGCCGAGGGGCTGCGTGCGCGCCTCCGCGACCACCTGGCAATGGCCGGCGAGTGGGTGGCCCAGATCGAGGCGGCCCCGGACTGGCACATGGCGGCGCCGTGTCCCATGGCCACGCCCGTCTTCCGCTACGCGCCCGGCGGTGTGGAGCCTGCCGCGCTGGACGACCTCAACCAGCGGATCCTGGACCGTGTGAACGCCGGCGGCGTGGCCTTCCTCTCCCACACCCGGGTGGTGGACCGGCTGGCGCTGCGGCTCTCGATCGGCAATCTGCGCACCACGCGCGCCCACCTGGCCCGGACCTGGGCCGCGCTGCAGGCCGCCGCCGCGACGGAGGGGGAGGCGGGGTAGCCGGCCCCCGGCCGCCGTCCACCCCCGCGCCTCAACCCGCGCGGCGCACCGCCTCGCGCAGGTCCTCCCGCCGGGGCAGGGCCAGCAGGATGCTGAGCACCGCGAGCCCGGCCAGCGTGCCGCCCACCAGCAGGTCGCGCGAGAGCAGGATCAGGACGGCGCCCGCCATCCCCACGAATTCGCGCATCGCCATGGCCGTGATGACGCGCGTCTGGAAGGCCTGCAGGGCGGTGGCGGCGTCGGTGACGGCCACCGCCCCGCCCGCGGCCCGGTGCGCCGGGTAGGACGCCGCCAGCAGGACCAGCAGCCCCGCGCCCACGCTCCAGCGCACCCAGGCCGGGAAGCCCAGGAAGGGGGGGAAGAGACCCGCCTCCAGGACCGCCCAGGCGCCGCCGGCGGCAAGCACCACGCCGCCGGCGAGCACCAAGCAGATCCCCA
Organism: Longimicrobiales bacterium; assembly: GCA_032250975.1. GTDB lineage: Bacteria > Gemmatimonadota > Gemmatimonadetes > Longimicrobiales > Gaopeijiaceae > Gaopeijia. Next base: position 28,596 of record JAVVFC010000008.1, read on the forward strand.
CCAGCACCCGGTACGCCTGGTCCACGTCCACGGACGGGCCCCGTTGGGCCGGGGACTGCGTCACCCCCGCGCCGCGGGCCGGGGGGCCCTCCCGGGGAGTGGCACTCTCAGGCCTCCCGCACCGCTTTCAGCAACTCCTGCATGGACTTCTTGGCGTCGCCGAAGAACATGTAGTTGTTGTCCAGATAGAAGAGCGGGTTGTCGATCCCGGCGAAGCCCGGAGACAGCGAGCGCTTCATGACGATGACGTTGCGTGCCTTGTCGACATCCAGAATGGGCATTCCGGCGATCACGGACTTGGGGTCGCGCGCGTCCGGGTTGACCACGTCGTTGGCGCCCACCACCAGCACCACGTCGGTGCCGGGGAAGTCGTCGTTGATCTCGTCCAGATCGAAGAGCAGGTCGTAGGGGACGTCGGCTTCGGCCAGCAGCACGTTCATGTGGCCGGGCATGCGCCCCGCCACCGGGTGGACGGCGTACTTCACGTCCACCCCGCGCTCCTCCAGGTTGTCCATCACCTTCTTCAGGTCGTGCTGCGCCTGCGCCACCGCCAGCCCGTAGCCCGGCACCACGATCACCGACCCGGCGTAGGCCAGCATGGTTGCGGCACCGTCCGCATCCACCGACTTGACCGGCTTCTCGCCGATCTCGCCCTTGGCCGTGCCCCCCTCCTGGCCGAACGCGCCGAAGATCACGTTGCTGAGCGAGCGGTTCATGGCCCGGCACATGAGCATGGTGAGGAACAGGCCGGCCGCGCCCACCAGGGCGCCCGCGAGGATGAGGATGTTGTTGCCGATCACGAAGCCGGCCGCGGAGGCGGCCAGTCCCGAGTAGGAGTTGAGCAGCGAGATCACCACCGGCATGTCGGCCCCGCCGATGGGGATCACCAGCAGGATCCCGAGCAGCAGCGCCATCCCGGTGAAGACCCAGAACGAAGTGAGCGGCGAGAGGGCACCCAGCGCCATCCCGGTGGCGAGCAGCCCGCCGAGTACCACCAGTCCCACGAAGAGGAGGGCGTTCAGGCCCTTCTGCAGCGGGAAGGTGATCGGATTGCCGGATATGCGTCCCGAGAGCTTGCCGAACGCCACGAAGGAGCCCGAGAAGGTCACGGCTCCGATCAGCATGGAGATGGAGATGGCGGCGCCCGACTGCACCGTGAGCCCGGCTCCGCTGGCCTCCTGCACGCGCACGAACTCGGCCGCCGCGACCAGCGCCGAGGCGCCGCCGCCGAAGCCGTTGAAGATGCCCACCATCTCGGGCATGGCGGTCATCTGCACCGTGCGCGCGGCGACCGCGCCGATCAGCGAGCCGATGATGACCCCCACCAGCACGCCGGTCCAGTTCAGTACCGGATCGTGCGGCTGCACGAGGGTGGCCACGATGGCGATGAGCATCGCCAGCGAAGCCAGCGCGTTCCCGCGCCGGGCGGTGGCCGGGGACTGCATCTTCTTCAGCCCCGTAACGAAGAGGACAGCGGAGACGAGATACGCGATCTCCACCCAGGTAAAGAGGTTCATGGTGGGGTTCCTTTGTCCTCGATTAGTCGTGCTTCTTGAACATGTTGAGCATGCGGTCGGTGACCATGAAGCCGCCGACCACATTGATCATGGCCATGGCGACGGCCACGATCCCGAGCACGGTGCGCAGGGTCGAGCTCTCGGTCTGCGTCACCAGCAGGGCGCCCACGATGGCAATCCCCGAGATGGCGTTGGCCCCCGACATGAGCGGGGTGTGCAGGGTGGGCGGCACCTTGCCGATCACCTCCCGCCCGGCCAGCGTCGCCAGGACGAAGACGTAGAGTCCGACGATCATCTCACCCATGGGTCACTCTCCTGACGCGTCAGCGGATTCGGGGGTGGGCTCGGGGGGCGCGGGGGGCGCCAGCGGGGGCAGGCCCAGGGATGCGCGCACCCGGTCGTTGCGGACTTCGCCTTCGTGGGCGAGGCAGGAAGGCCCCACCACGTCGTTCTCCAGGTCCACCACCAGCTGTCCGTCCTGCACCATCTCCAGCAGGAAGGTCACCACGTTGCGGGCGTACAGCTGCGAGGCGTGTACCGGAACCGTGGCCGGGAGGTTGTCGGGGCCGATGATGGTCACACCGTGCCGCTCGACCGTATCCCCCGCCACCGAGAGGGCGCAGTTGCCGCCCGTGGACGCGGCCATGTCCACGATCACCGAGCCCGGGCGCATGGACTGGACCATTTCCTCGGTGATGAGGAGCGGCGCCTGCTTGCCCGGAATCTGGGCCGTGGTGATGACCATGTCGGCGTCGTGGATGTGGGCCGCGATCAGCTCCAGCTCCTTGCGGTGCTGCTCCTCGGAGAGCTCCTTGGCATACCCGCCCTCACCCTCGGCCGTGACGTCGCCCTCCGTCTCGAGGAAGGTGGCGCCCAGGCTCTGCACCTGCTCCTTCACGGCCGGCCGGACGTCGAAGGCCTCCACCTTGGCGCCCAGCCGCTTGGCGGTGGCGATGGCCTGCAGCCCCGCCACGCCCGCGCCCAGTACCAGCGCCTTGCCCGGCCGGATGGTCCCCGCCGCGGTCATGAACATGGGCAGGACCTTGGGGAGGTGGTCGGCTGCCAGGAGCACCGCCTTGTACCCCGCAAGGTTGGCCTGCGAGGAGAGGGCGTCCATGCGCTGCGCCCGCGTGGTGCGCGGGATCAGCTCCATGGAAAAGGCGCTCAGCCCCGCATCGGCCAGCGCCTTCGCGCGCTCGGGGGCCCCGAGCGGGTCCATGAAGGAGATGACGACCATCCCCTTCGGAAGCGACCCCACCTCCCCGGGGCCGCGCCCCTCCGGCCGCGGCTGCACGCCCAGCAGTACGGACGCGCCCGCCAGGGTGGCGGCCACGTCGGGCGCCACGGTCGCGCCCGCTTCCACGTATTCGGCATCCGAAATGGAGGCCGGGATTCCCGCCCCCGACTGCACCGTCACCTCGGCACCGGCCTTCAGAAGATCCTTCACGCTGGCGGGGACCAGCGCCACCCGGCGTTCCCCCGGGTGCACCTCCGCCAAGACTGCGACCTTCACGTTTCCCCCCTTTCGTCGGCGGGTTCAGCCGGGACGATTCCCGGCGTTGCGACCTGATGTGGTCGCGAAAGCCTATTTCGGCCCGAAAGGTGCCACAAGGGCACACCCGGGATCCGTGGGGGAAAGTCCCTCGCTGGTTGCCGGATTTCCTCCCACACCCGTAGGGCCCATCATCCCATCCCCGCGCCCCGGGACCTGGGCGAGGCTCCGTCATGCTCGCTCGCGTTCAGACCGCCGGCCTCCAGGGCGTGGAGGCGCTCCCCGTTACGGTCGAGGTCGGCATCACCCACGGCCTGCCCTCCTTCGCCGTGGTGGGCCTGCCGCAGAGCGCCGTGCGCGAGGGCCGGGAGCGGGTCCTTTCGGCGCTGCGGCACCTGGGGGTGGCGCTCCCCCCGCGGCGCATCACGGTGAATCTGGCGCCGGCGGACCAGCCCAAGGAGGGCACGGGCTTCGACCTGCCGCTGGCGGTCGCCCTGCTGGTGGCGGCGGGGGAGGTGCACCCCGACGCGGTGCGGGAGCTGGGCTTCGCGGGCGAACTGGGGCTGGACGGGACGCTGCGCCCGGTACGGGGTGTGCTCGCCCGCACGGCGGGGTGCCGCGACGTGGGGGTCCGCCGCATGGTGGTGGCGCGCGAGAACGCCCCCGAGGCGGCCGCGGTGCCGGGGGTGGCGGTGGGCTGGGCCCGGGACATCGCGCAGGTGCGGAGGTGCCTGTGCGGCGAGGAGCCCTGGCCCCGCCCGGAGGCGCCCCGGGCGCCGTCTCTCAGCATCGCCGCGGGCCCGGGCAGCCAGCGGAGATCGACGTAGATCTCCCCCTGGAAGAGCTCGGCGAGGGCCGGGCCTTCTGCAACGAGTCGTCGCACGCTGATCGAGTTTTCAGCATC
>JAVVFC010000090.1:0-11346 GCA_032250975.1 Longimicrobiales bacterium
GGCCTCGCCGCGCTGCCCGCGACTCACCCCCTCCACGCCCAGGACGCGCCCCCCTCCCCGGAGGGCGTGCTGGGGTGGGCACTGGGGGAGCGCTTCAGCGACGTGCCCGCGGTCTACCGCTACTTCGAGGCCCTGGCCCAGGCGTCTCCGCTCGTCAGCGTGCAGGAGTACGGCCGCTCGGTGGAGGGGCGGCCCCTGCTGCAGGTCCTGATCGCCACCCCCGACCATCGCGCGCGCCTGGACGAGATCCTGGCGCGCAACCGCGAACTCACCGATCCCGACACCCCCGAGGCGCGGGCGCGCGCGATCGCCGCCTCCAACCCCGCGGTGGTCTACTTCTCGTACGGGGTGCACGGCAACGAGTCCTCCTCGTCCGAGGCCGCCATGTGGACGGCCTGGGACCTGGTGCGGGGCGCCCCCGACGTGGCGGGAGTCCTGGACTCGGTGGTGGTGGTGATCGACCCGGCGGTGAACCCGGACGGCCGCGAGCGCTACGTGAACTTCTACCGCGCCGCACGGGGTCCCGTCCCCAACCCCGACCCCGCCACCCGCGAGCATCGCGAACCGTGGCCGGGAGGGCGCACCAACCACTACCACTTCGACCTCAACCGGGACTGGAGCTGGGGAACGCAGGCCGAGACGCGCGCCCGCCTGGCCACCTGGGACCGCTGGAACCCCCAGGTGCACGTGGACTTCCACGAGATGAGCCCCAACTCCAGCTACTTCTTCTTCCCGCCCGCAACGCCCATCAACCCGCTCTACCCGGAGCACATCGGGCACTGGGCCGCCCGCATCGGTGACGGCAACGCCGCCGCCTTCGCGCGCCAGGGGTGGCTGTTCTTCACCGAGGAGAGCTACGACCTGTTCTACCCCGGCTACGGCGACTCCTGGCCCTCGCTGCTGGGCGCCATCGGCATGACCTACGAGCAGGCGGGCGGCGGGAGCGCCGGGCTGGCCTATGCCCGCTCCGATGGCGACACCCTCACCCTCCAGGCCCGGGCCACCCATCATCGGGTGGCCGGCAACGCCACCCTGCGGACCGCGGCCGACGGGAAGACCGACCTTCTGCTCGGCTTCGCCGGCTTCCACCGCAGCGTGGACGCGGGCCATCCGGACATCCTCCTGGTCCCGGCCGCCTCCGACCGCGGCGCGCGCCTCGACGCCCTGCTCGACGAGCTCACCGCCCAGGGGATCCGCCATCAGGTGGCCGCCGAGCCGTTCGAGGCGCGGGCGTCCGCCCACCGGGGCTACCCGGCCCGTTCCCGCTTCCCGGCCGGCACCGTGCGCGTCCCGGCGCGCCAGCCGCGCGGACTGCTGGCCGTGACGCTGCTGCAGGCCGAGACCGTCCTGGACGCCACCTTCTCGTACGACATCAGCGCCTGGTCGCGTCCCTATGCCTTCGGTGTCGAGGCCCACGCGGCCGAGGCGGGGGCTCTGGCGCGCGCATCCTGGCGAGCGGGTGACGAGGGCTCCCGTCCGGCTTTCGCGGGGGAGGTTCAGCCGTCCTCCACCCCGTACGGCTACCTGGTGGAGCCCGGGTTCCACAGCTGGCCCGCGCTGGCGGCGTTCCTGCGGGAGGGCGGTCGGGGCCGGGTCCTGCCGGATACCTTTCGCATCGGCGGGCGCCCCTACCCTCGCGGGACCGTCTTCCTCCCCGCCGGCATGAACCCGGGATTGGCCGAGCGGGTGCGAGCCGCCGGAATCGCGGACGCCGTTCCCGTCCCGTCGGCACTCACCGAGACCGGACCCGACCTGGGCAGCGGGAGCGCGGGCGACCTGCGGCTTCCCCGTGTCGCGTTGATCGGGGGTGAAGGCACGTCGTCCGGATCGTTCGGGGCGCACCGGCACTTCCTGGACACCCGCCTTGGCCTCCCCTACGACGCCGTAAACGCCTCCGCGCTGGGCGACCTGGATCTGGCCCGCTACCAGGTGGTGGTGGTGCCGGAGGGGGCGTCGGTGGGGCGCGGACTCTCCGACGCCGAGCTCGCGCGCCTGCGCCGCTGGATCCAGGGCGGCGGCACCCTGGTGGCGGTGGGCAGCGGGGCGGCCGGCTTCCAGGCGCTCACGGGCATCGAGCTGCGCCGGCCCGCCGAGCCCGAGGAATCCGCTCGATTGGATCGTGCGTTGCGCCCGCGCGAGGAGCGCGACCTCGAGCGCTGGGAGGGCCAGACCCCGGGCACGATTCTGCGGGCCGTACTGGACCCGGGGCACCCGCTCGCCTTCGGGGCCGCGGCCGCGGGCGATGAGCACCTCTTCGTGCTCTCCTCGGGCAACGGCTTCGAACCGACCGAGGCGTTCGAGTCGGCGGCGTGGTTCGAGGACGGACTCGAGAAGCTCAGCGGGGTGATCGGGGCGGAGACGCTGGAACGGCTCGCGCGCTCCTCCTGGCTGGTGGAGCGCCGCCTCGGGCGGGGGAGCGTCATCCTCTTCGCGGACGACCCGCTCTTCCGCGGCATGTGGTACGCCGGCTTCCAGCCCTACGCCAATGCCCTGCTGCTGGGTCCGGCGTTCTGAAGCGGGGCGTCCACGCCCCCGCACCCCATACGAAGCGAAAGCGCCCCGGCGGAACCGGCCCTCGCGTGGAGGACCGACCCCGCCGGGGCTTTCGCGTTCAGCGGACCCGGAAACCGCGGTCCGCATTCACGGGACCCGCCGTCAGAAGATGTAGCGCAGCCCCAGGTTGATGCGGTAGCGCGTGGAGTTCACGTCCACCCGGTGCGGACGCTCGGCCACGGGGGTCGCGCCGTCAAAGTCCAGCGGACCCTCGAAGCCCATGATGAGGCGGCCGGTGGCGTCGTCCCGGCCCTGCACCTCGAGCAGCCGCTCGGTGTTGAACCCATTGCCCTGCTGGGCGCCCCAGTCCTCGTTGAGGAGGTTCATCACGTTGAAGATGTCCAGGATCAGCTCGAAGTTGCCGCGCGGAAGATTGATCCCCTGGGTGAGGCGCAGGTTGAGGAAGCCGGCCCACGGACGGCGGCAGGCGTTCCGCTCCAGGATCTCGCCGCGCGCGTCCTGCAGGCACTCCTCCTGCGACACCAGGTCGTCGAAGCGCTGCTGGTCCGTGGGCGAGTCCCACAGGATGTCCGAAGAGTTCTGCGGGATGAACACCAGGTCGTTGGTGCGGCCGCTGTCGAAGATGTTGTCCCCGAAGCCGTCGCCGTTCACGTCGCTGCGATAGATGTAGGAGTAGGGCGCACCCGACTCACCCCGGTAGATGGCCGAGATGGTGGTCCCACCGAACTGCTCCCAGAGGTGGGTGGTGGCCTGCAGGATCACCCGGTGCGGGCGATCGAAGTCGGACGGGCGCAGGTCCAGGTTGTCGAGCCCCACGTCGGCCCCCACCGGCGAGAAGCCGTAGTTGGAGACCGCGCGCGACGACGTGAAGGCCTGCAGGTCGAAGGAGCGCGAGTAGGTGTACGCGCCACGCAGCGTGAGCAGGCGCCCGAAGTTCTTCTCGATGTCGCCGATCAGCGAGTAGGAGTACCCCTCGCTGGTGTTCGTGAGCTCGATGACGTCCAGGAAGTTGTTGGAGGCACGGATGGGGGTGTAGGCCTGGCGGAAGTCGTCCACCGCGCGCCCGAACACCTTGCGGGGCCCGATGGTCTCGACGTCCTGGTTGTGCCCCACGACGGCGTTCCCGTTCAGCTCCTCCACCGCCACCGCGTCGATCACCTTGGTGAAGACGCCCTCGAAGGTCGTCTTCCACCCCTCACCCCAGTCCCGGTCCCAGGCCAGGTTGACCTTGAGGTCCTGCGGGAAGGCGAAGTCCTCGTCCACCAGCGCGATGGGCGCGGCGGCGGTGCTGGCCCCCGAATTGTCCGCGCAGCGCGTGGGGGCGTTCCGCCCGTCGAACTGCGGAGTGTTGCCGCCGAAGCAGCGCAGCAGCACCGTCTCCAGTCCGGTGTTGCCGAACGCGTTGGAAACCCAGACGAAGGGCGGCCGCCCGGCGAAGATCCCGGCGCCGCCGCGGATCTGGTTGCGCGGGTTGCCGTCCACCCGGTAGTTGAAGCCCACCCGGGGCTGAATCAGGGGGTTCCCCGACGGCACCGTGGTGGTGGAACGCCCACCGAAGTCCTGCGAGAACACCTCGTTGTCACGCGGATCGTCCCCGGTCACGGGCACATCCACCCGCACACCGGCGGTGACGGTCAGCTTGTCATTGACGCTGATCTCGTCCTGGATGTACGCCCCGATCTTGGTGTAGGCGAAGTCGGCGGCGGTGTCGTTGATGTCGTCCGACCCGAGCCCCGGGCTGGGGAGGGCGATCTCGAAGAAGGAGGCGTCCCCGGCCTGGAAGTCGTCGACGGTGTCGAACTCCCAGACGCCGAGCGAACTGGACGCGAAGAGGTTGCGGAAGCTCCACCGCTCCACGTTCACGCCGACGGTCCAGCGGTGATCCCCGAACACCCCGGTCAGGTTGTTGGTGAACTGCAGCACGTCCTGGTCCAGCTCGTTGGCGTGGCTGAAGCGCTCGGTTCCGAACAACACCGCCGCGTTGGAGTTGAAGGGGTCGTCGGGGTTCTCCACCCGGATCTCGCCAAAGCGGAAGGGCTCGGGGTTGGCGCGCCGGTCCCGGATGAACTGCACGTTCACCAGAAACTCGTTGTTCCAGCGACCGAAGTTGGAGAAGAGCTGCGCGACCGTGCTGTTGGTCTCGTTGGTGAAGTCGAACGTCGCCGACTCGGGCTCGAAGGTGGAGCCGCCCCGGGAGGGGCTGTCGTCGCTGTCGGCGTCGGCGTAGGTGTGCTTGAGCGACAGCCGGTGACGGTCGTTGATCTGCCAGTCCAGCCGCCCGAAGAGATTGGTGGCCGGGTTCTCGAGCGTGAAGGCGTTGGTGCGGCCGAAGGGGAGGTTGTACTGGTTCTCGGCCACGCCCTGGATGGTGGTGACGGTCGAGGGAGAGACCCCCAGGTCCTCGGCGGAGGACTCCACGCCGGCGGAGAGGGGCCGGTCCCGGATCTCGAATTCGCCCGAGAGGAAGAAGTGCAGTTTGTCCTTGATGATCGGGCCGCCCAGCGTCCCGCCGATCACGGAGTTGGTGAAGTCCTCGTTGGCGGAGAACTCGTCGCCCTGGCTGGTGAAGTCGCCACGCTCGAGGCTCTCGTCGCGGTAGAAGCCGTAGAGCGACCCGCTGAACCGATTGGTCCCGGACTTGGTCACGGCGTTGATGAGGCCGCCGGTGAAGCCGGCCTGGCGCACGTCGAAGGGCGCCACCAGCACCTGGAACTCGGCGATGGCGTCCTGCGAGATCGGCTTGCCGTTGGCCTGCCCGCCCGGAACGCCGCTCGCCGCCAGCCCGAAGACGTCGTTGTTCACCGCGCCGTCCAGCTGGATGTTGTTGAAGCGGTTGTTCTGCCCGTTGATGGAGGGCGACCCCGTGGAACTCACCAGCGGGCTCAGCGACGCCAGCTCGGTGAAGTTGCGCGAGATGGTCGGCAGGTCGCGGAGCGTCTGGTCCGTGATGATCTCCTGCTGGCCGGTACGGGAGGTGCTGAAGTCCGGATCGAACTCCACCACCAGCCCCTCCAGTTCGACGGCCTGCTCGCTCAGCGTGAAGTCGCGCTGCGCCGTCTGTCCGAGCGCGAAGCTCATGCCGCTCACCCGGCTGGTGGCGAAGCCGATGAGTTGCACTTCGATGGTGTAGGGGCCGCCCGGCTCCAGGAAGGGCACGAAGTAGCGGCCTGCGTCATTGGTCAGGGCGCCGGTCCGGAAACCGGTGTTGGCGTGGGTCACCGAAACCTGCGCTCCGGAAAGGGGACGGCCGTCCTGGGCCGTGACCGTTCCCGTAACGGTGGCGGTGGTGACCTGCGCCGTGGCCCCGGTCGCGGTGGCGGCCAGGAGGGCAAGCCCCGCCGCCCACAGGCCGACGGAAGATCGATTCATTGGGGTGATGCTCCTTGCTGGTGGAACACTGAAGGGTCGAGGCGGATTGGTACCGATGCCGATGAGACGCTACCGGAAGCGCGTCTCGGATCCGGTGCGGCCCGGTGACGATCGTGTCACCGCACCCACCGACGGCGGGACCGCCCTCCCGGGCGGGTCCGTGCGGCCCGGATTCTGGCGCGCGGGCGCGCCGTTACACCCGGAGCCAAGAAAGGATCCACGTAACGGCGGTTCCATGCAAGGGGGAAATTCCCGCCCTCTTCCCGAGAGCAGCATAATCGCCGCCTCACCCCGCCTGTCGGCGCGCTACCTCCCCTCGAACACCTCCGAGATCTGGAGGACGACGATGTCGTCCGCCACCACCGGGATGGGCCAGGCCGCGATCTCGTCGTCCTCGGCCAGCACCTCCGCGGGCTGTTCGCCGGCGTAGTCGATCCGGGTCTCCTCCCCGGAGAGGAGGAGCGCCTTCAGTGCTTGGGCATCGGCCGTGATGAACACAAGGTACAACCCCTCACTCGCAAGATGGCGGCGGATGGCCGTGTCCACCGCCGCCTTGTCGAGCGCCGCCAGCCCGGGGCGGATCGAGGTCAGATACCCGCCCTCCCCCGAGCCGGAGCCGTCCGCCCCCAGCCCGAAGAAGGCGTCGTCCACCCGGTAGGCCAGGCGCCGCGCCACGGTGGAGCCGTAGTTGAGCGAGAAGTCGTTCAGGAAGCGTCGCGTGCGCTCGATCTGGTCCTCCGGGAGCCCCCGCTCCACCAGCCGGTCGAGCTCCCGCAGTGCCGCCCGGGTGGCGAAGAGGGTGCGCGGGTGCAGGTTTCCCGGCTCGGTGAGCGCGATGGGACGGATCCAGATCTCGAAGAGGTTGCTCCGGCGGGACGCGTTCACCGGCCGGTTCTGGGTGGCGAAGGCGTTGGGGAAGGGCTCGATGTAGGAGTAGTCCCCGTAGTTCATCCCGCGCCGCTCCCGGATCACCTGGTAGAGGTGCGAGAAGGAACTGCGGTGCTCGCCGAACCACGAGTTGACCAGCTTCATGGCCCAGAAGTCCGGATGGCCGCGGTACAGGTCGGTGGGAAAGCCCATGGAGATGGCGGTGGCGTCGGTCTCCTTCTCCACGATCAGGATCTTCACCCGGTCCGGCCGCACGGGGTCCGGGGCGGGCAGCACCGGTACCTCCCCCGCCGGGCGGGTGTCGAAGTCCGCGCGCACCCGCTCCCCGAAGCCCACGGGGAAGCCGCCGCCCACCCCCACCACCAGGTTGTTGCGAACGTAGAAGTCGTCGTAGAAGGCGCGCACGTCGTCGAGGGTGATGGCGCGCACGCTCCGCACAAATCCCTCCTCCGGATGCTCGTAGGGCGTCCCCCGGTACGCCATCCAGTAGAGGAGTTCCCGGCTCAGCTCCTCGTCTCGGTTGTAGCGCCGCCCCCGCTCGAGGAAGTTGAGCGTCTGCTGCTTCACCCGATCGAAGTCCGCCTCGTCGAAGGCAGGGGAAAGGAGCGCGTTGCGGAAGAGCTCGTAGTACCGCTCCAGGTTGTCGATGTGGACGGTGCCGGTGAAGACGGTCATCTCCTTGTCGACCGAGGCGCCGTACCCCGCGGCCATGGGGTAGAGCTTCTCCACGATGGCCTGATAGGGATCGTGGGTGGTGGACCCGTCGCTCAGGAGGGCCGCGGTGAGGGCCGCCAGCCCCTCCTTCCCCTCAGGATCGTTCTGGGAGCCGGCCCGGATCCAGATGTTGAAGGCCACGAAGGGAGACCCGGGCTCCGCCAGCAGGATCGTCCCGGGGGGATCGGGGGGATCGGGGAGCCCACCGGGACGCGGGCCCACGGCCGCGGCGAGGGCGGGGCCGGTGGCCGCGCTGAGGAGTGAGTCCGGGGACGTGGGTGCGTCCGCGGGGACCTGGAAGGCGCTCACCAGGAGCGCTGCACCCGTAAGGGGGACCAGCCAGGCCGGAAGGTTGTGCAGACGGCTCATGATCCCCCCTCCTGGACGAGCGTGACGATGGTGCGGTTCCGCTCCGTGAGGATGCGCTCCGCCGCGCGGCGCAGGTCCTCGGGGGTGATGGAGCGGAGGGTGCGGTAGTAGTCGTTGATGGGCTCCAGCGCCCCGGTGTTCACCACCGCGCGCGAGACTGCGTTGGCCACGTTCAGGTGGGCCTCCAGCCCCATGAGGAAGCGGTAGCGGGCGGCGCTCCTGGTGTCGGCCAGCGTCCGCTCGTCGACCAGCTCGGTCTGGTAGCGTTCCACTTCCGCCAGGAGCTCCGCCTCGATCGCCTGCACGTCGGCCGGGTCGGTCACCATGGCCAGCACCTGCACGAAGTCCGGGTCGCGGGAGAGGGCGAAGCCGGCCTGCAGGGCCTGCAGGCGCCGCTCCTGCACGACCAGTCGGCGGTAGATGGGCGAGTTGGGCCCGAAGGCGATTCCGCCCAGGAGCTCCAGCGCCACGGCCTGCCGGTCCGTGGCGCTCCACGCCGGCGCCATCCAGTTCAACGTGACCATGGGAAGGGTGCGTCCGGGGTAGGTCACCGCGTCCCTCCGCGGCTCCGTCTGCTCCGGCTCCACCGGAACCGCGGGCGGCACATAGCCCGGCTCCCATCCGCCGTAGTAGGCGCGGATGAGCGACTCCGCCTGGTCGAAGTCGAAATCGCCCACGACCAGCAGCACCACGTTCTCGGGCCGGTAGAAGCGCCGGAAGAAGTCCAGGGAGTACCGGTACTGGTTGGGCATGTCCCGGACGTCCGGCTCGAAGCCGATGACCTGGTGCCGGTAGGTGTGGGTGGTGAAGACCTTCTCGCGCACCGCACGATCCAGCACTGAGAAGGCGGAGTAGGCGTTGTTCTGGTACTCGCCCAATACGGCGCCGGCTTCGGTGCGGAAGGCGGGCTCGGCGTAGGAGAGGTTCCGGAAGCGGTCCGACTCCAGGTCCACGATCCGCTCCAGGTACTCGGAGCCGGCCACCAGGTAGTAGAAGGTCCGGTCCTGCGAGGTGTTGGCGTTGCGGTTGGCGCCGAAGGACTCGGTGACCCCGTCGTAGTTGGGGTACTTCTTCGTGCCCCGGAACATCATGTGCTCGAAGAAGTGGGCGAAGCCGGTGACGCCCTCCTCCACCTCCTCACGGGCGCCGGTGCGCACCACCGAGACGTAGGCCAGCATCCCCGGTGAACCGGCGTGGATCAGGTAGGTCCGCAGCCCGTTGTCCAGGTCGAAACGGCGCGTCTCGAAGGGGAAGATGTCCCCGTCGGACTGCGCGGCGGCGGGGGGCGAACTCCCGGCCAGGGCGGTACAGGCCAGGAGGGCTCCGGCCAGCAGCGATCTCATGGTCTCCCTCCACGGTTCGTCGGAGCGGACGGAACGCGGGCCAGCGGGCACGGACGGCCCGGACGGGAGGGGATCGGGGTCGGGCGCACCGGCGCGGCTTCGCGACCGATACACCCCGTGAAGATCACGCGCGGCTCCCGGGGCGACAAGCGGGGCGAAACACTCCGCGGGCGTGGTGGGAGACCCTACGCGGCGGCCAGTCGAAGCGGGGCCGCTCGTGCGGCGGAGCGGATCAGGCGGTCGAGGTCCGCCCGCCGTCGCGCCCCCCGGTCAGGGCGCTCACCGCGATCCCCACCACCAGCACCGCCACCGTCCCGATGACGTTGAACCAGAGGTAGGCGATCTCCGTCACCACGGAGAGGCCGAAGACCGAACCCATCCCCGCCACCAACCCCCAGAACGCACCGCTTCCGTTGGCGTCCTTCACCAGGAAGGCCAGCAGGAAGACCCCCAGCAGCGAACCGTAGAAGTAGGACCCCACCTGGTTCACCGCCTCGATGAGCGAACCCAGCTGTCCGGCGTAGAGTGCCACCAGGCAGGCCAGCAGCCCCCAGATGAAGGTGCTGACCTTGGAGATGAGGAGGTAATGCGCATCCGACGCATCCGGCCGGAACCACCGCTTGTAGAAGTCGATGACGGTGGCGCTGGAGAGCGCGGTGAGCTCGGAGTCGAGCGACGACATGGCCGCCGCGAAGATCACCGCGATGAGGAGCCCCAGGATCCCGGCGGGGATGTAGTCGATGATGTACGAGGGGAAGACGTAGTTCACGTCGTTGGAGGAGGCGCCCCGGACCTCGGACACCACCGCCTTGGCCTCCTGGCGCAGCGCCACAAGCTCCCCGTCGTGCTCCGCGATGACCGTCTGGAGCGCCGCAATGCGGGCGTCGTCGTCGGAATGCCGGGCGTCCAGGAGCTCCAGCGTCGCCGCGCGGCGGGCCGCGTGCAGCTGCGTCTGCTCCGCCTCCAGCGCCTGGTACTCCCCAGCGCGCTCGCTCTCCATCACCACCGCCACCTCCGCCCGGTTGAACACCAGCGGCGGCTGCTCGAAGTGGTAGAAGACGAAGAGCAGGACCCCGATGCTCAGAATGAAGAACTGCATGGGGACCTTCAGGAAGGCGTTGAAGATCAGCGAGAGGCGGCTCTGCTTGAGCGACGACGCCGTCAGGTAGCGCTGCACCTGGCTCTGGTCGGTGCCGAAGTAGGCCAGCGCCAGGAAGAAGCCCCCGATCATCCCCGACCAGATGGTGTAGCGGTTGGACGGGTCCCAGGACCAGTCGATGCTCGTCCACATCTCCTGGATCCCTCCGATGTAGACCACGTCCGGCACGGTCACCCCGGAGGGGAGGGTCGTGAAGAGGATGAAGAGGGCCACCCCGATCCCCAGGAACATCATCAGCATCTGCACCACGTCGGTCCAGATGACGGCCGTGATCCCTCCCATGAGCGTGTAGCCGATGGTCACGGCGGCCATGATGAGGATGGTCACGGTCTCGTCCCACCCCATGATCACCGAGAGGACGATGGCGGGGGCATAGAGCACCAGCCCCGCCGCCAGCCCCCGGGAGACCAGGAAGAGAAAGGACGTCAGCGAGCGCGTGCGCGGGTCGAAGCGGTTCTCGAGGTACTCGTAGGCCGTGTAGACCTTCGCCCGGTAGAAGAAGGGGACGAACAGCACGCACAGCAGCACCATGACCAGCGGCTGGGGGAGGTAGATCTGGATGAACTCCATCCCATCGTCGAAGGCCTGCCCGGTGGTGCCGATGAAGGTGATGGCGCTGGCCTGGGTCGCCATGACCGAGAGCCCCACCGCCGCCCAGGGAAGGCGCCGGTTGGCCAGGAAGTAGCCCTCCACACCCTCGTTCTTGCGGCTCTGGTACCACGCGAAGCCGATGACCCCGCCGAAATAGACGGCGAAGACCCCCCAGTCGATCGGACTCACGGGGCGGCCCTCAGCGGACGCTGTGGTTGAAGGCCACCGTGAACACCCAGAGCAGCGCCACCAGCGCGGCGGTGTAGATCACCACGCTCCAGTAGAGCACCTTCCAGCTGGAGAAGATGCCGATGGGGCCGGCGTCCTCGTCGTCGTGGCGCTCGAGTTCTTCCAGCATGTTCGGCTCCGGGTGCGGCTCTGATGCGCGGGGTGGGGGTA
>JAVVFC010000091.1:0-11268 GCA_032250975.1 Longimicrobiales bacterium
GCGGGGGGGGAGGCTGCTGCGGACCGAGGTTGTGGGGATGATTCCGGAAACCCTTGTGCTGGAAGCCGCTGACGACAGATTAGGTCTTTCCGACGCCTCGTCGCGCCGGCTGCTCTTCGCGAGGGTCGCCGAGCACCTCGCCGGATTCCGGGGCGCGGACCTGGAAACCCTCCTCTCCTGGGTCGACGCGCAGGGTGAGGCGGTCCCTCCCCATATCAGGCTGACGGCCGGTCGACTGGCCGGCTCCGGACCTCACACGCCGACGCCAGGCGAGCCAGGATGAGCAACATCGAAGCCCTGAAGGAACAGGCGCGCCGCCACGAGGAACGTGAGGAGTGGCAGGCGGCCTGCGACCTCTACCTGCGGGCCCTCGGACGCCTGTCGGACGAGGAGCAGCCCGACATCGGGCTCTACAACCGCGTGGGGGACCTCCAGGTCCGCCTGGGCAACTACGAAGGGGCGGTGGAGAACTTCGACCGGGCCACCGAACTCTACCTGGA
The DNA here is from genome assembly GCA_032250975.1 of Longimicrobiales bacterium. GTDB lineage: Bacteria > Gemmatimonadota > Gemmatimonadetes > Longimicrobiales > Gaopeijiaceae > Gaopeijia. Next base: position 501 of record JAVVFC010000091.1, read on the forward strand.
GTCGGAACTGCCCAACAACGCCATCGCGGTCTGCAAGAAGATTCTGCGCCACATCCCTACCCGGTACCAGACCTATCTTCGCATGGCCCGGGTCCGGGCGGAGCAGGGATTCCGGGTGGATGCCCGCGAGTACTTTCTCGCGTTCGCGGAGAAGGCCCAGGGCGCCGGCGAGATGGAGTCCGCGCTGGGCGCGCTCGGGGAACTGGCGAACCTCATGCCCGAGGATGCGGACGTTCGGCTGGCCGTGGCCGATCAGTTCGCCCAGCACGACCGTGGCGAGGAGGCCCTCGATCAGCTGGGGGCCGGGTATGGGATCGCCCGGGCAGGGGGGGACGAGGATACCGCCGCGCTCTTCGCGGAACGCATTCTGGCGCTCGATCCCGAAGCCGACCTGGAGGCGCTCGGCCAGCACGGCTTCCCGGGTGGGGGATTTGCGCAGGCAGGCGGACCCGGTCCGGAGCCGGGTTTCGGTGCCGGGAGCGAGTTCCACTTCCAGGACATCACGCTTGCCGACGATGAGGCGTCTCCCGCCTCGCCGCCCGACGCGACCACGGCGGGGGCGTTCCTGTCGTCCGCGGGTGGATCCTTTCAGGAGGAGGCGGATGCGTCGGGCGAGGGGGGGGAGTCTCCCGACGAAGTGGTCGCCGATTTTGCCGAGATCTCGCCGGGCACCGTGGACAGCGATCCGGAGGATGACGAGGACGACGGCGAGGACGCCGCCGATCTCCCGTTCCTGGTTTCCCGGTCGGAGGTGTCGGAGGAGGGGCTCGAGCAGGAGGAGGGTTCCCGGGAGGAGACCCCGGCGATCTTCGAGATCCCCGCTGCCCGGGATCCCCGCGACGCCTGGGCGGAGCTGCGTGACCGGTATCTCGAGGGGTCACCGGATGTATCGGAGGCGGAATCCGTGGTCGAGGCGGCCTTCCGCGTGGATGATGCCGCCGTGGTGGTGGAGTCCTACCTCCTGCTTGCCGACGCCCTCGCGCGGGCCGACGACGGTGGACGGGCGGGCGACGTGCTGCGTCAGGTGCTGACGCTGGACCCCGCCAACGACGAGGCACGCGATGCGCTCGCGGCCCTGGCCGCCGGCGTGGCCGCCCCCGAACCCGGTGAGGATGCCTCCGTACCCGAGGAGGCTGCTTCGGCACCCGAGGAGGGCGTGTTCGCACCCGAGGATGGTGCCTTTGCACTCGAGGAGGCCGGCTCCACACCCGACGAAGACGCCGGCCGGTCCGACGTGGACGCCTCCGAGCGCGGCTCCGAGGCCCCTTCCCCCTCCCCCCCGGCGGCGGGTGACGCCTTCGTCGACCTCGGGTCGCTCATCTTCGCCGATACCCCCCGGGAGAGTACCACGCGCTTTCAGGTCGCCTACGAGGAGCCCTCGGGGGACGAGGACGCCGACTTCACCCGAATGCTCGAGCAGTTCAAGTCAAAGGTCGCCGAGAACTTCCACCACTCGGACGTGCGTGCCCATCACGACCTGGGGACGGCGTATCTGGAGATGGGCCTGCTGGACGAAGCCGTCGAGAAGTTCCAGGCCGCGCTTAGGGCCGCACCCGCGCACCTTCCCACCTACGAACTCCTCGGTCAGACCTTCCTGCAGCGTGGGGAGGCGGCGGCCGCGGTGCGGGTGCTGGAGCGCGCCTTGCGCGTACCTACGCAGGTGGAGGACGAGTACATCGGAATCTACTACCACCTTGCCCGGGCCCAGGAGGACCTCGGCCGGACGGATGCCGCGGTGGAGTTCTACGACCGCGTGTTTGCGCTCGACATCAACTTCGCGGACGTGACCGAGCGCCTGCGGCAGCTCCGATGAGGGCGCGGGCATGAAGGATCTTTCCACACCGGTGACGCTGGCCGAGATCCAGGCTCCGGTGCAGGATCAGCTGGACCGGGTCATCGACGAGCTCCGGCGCATCATCGCCTCGGACCTGCGCCAGATCGACGATGTGAACCGGTATCTGCTGCTGCTGCGCGGCAAGCTCCTGCGCCCGGCGCTGCTGCTGCTGGCCAACCGTCTCGGGCGCCCGCAGGACCCGAGGGCCCCCGCGCTGGCCGCTGTGGTGGAGCTGGTGCATCTGGCCACGCTGGTGCACGACGACGCGGTCGATCACTCGGTGCTGCGCAGGGGCCAGCCGACGGTCAATGCCCTCTGGTCGCACCAGGTGGCGGTGATCATGGGCGACTACCTCTACTCGCGCGCCATCATCGAGTTGGCGGAGGTCGGGAGCCACGAGGCGACACGGGTCATGGCCCGGGCCGCCAACGAGATGAGCGTGGGGGAGATGCGGCAGCTTTCCGCCTACGACGCCCTCGACTTCAGCGAAGAGGAGTACGACCGGCTCATCGCCGCCAAGACCGCATCCCTGATGAGTGCGGCCTGCGAACTCGGTGCGCTGGTGGGGAATCCCGCGCTGCGCGAGCCGATGGCGGCCTTCGGTCACAGCTTGGGGATGGCGTTCCAGGTCGCGGACGACATTCTGGACTACACCGGGTCCGAGGATGTCACGGGCAAGCCCACCGGACACGATCTGCGGGAGCGGAAGGTGACACTGCCGCTGGTCGGGGCGATGCGGGAGGCCGACAGTGCCGGGATGGACGTCATCCGGCACTTCTTCACCGTGGTGGATCCTCCTGACGAGGAGATCCAGCGGGTCGTGGAGTTGGTGAGGGAACTGGGCGGGATCGACTACGCGCGGACCCGGGCCGAGGCGTTCGCGGAGTCGGCGCTGAACGCGCTCGATGGGCTTCCCGAGGGCCCGGAACTGACCGCGCTGCGGGCATCCGTGTCCTACGCCACGCAACGGAACCGGTAGAGGAGGAACGCAGATGCTCGTCGATACCGGCCGGCGGACCGCGCGGCGCGTGTTCTGGACGGTGGTGCTGGGCTTCTTCCTGGGCGGGGTGCTCACGCACATCGCGCGGAATTTCCTTCCGGACAGCGCGGCCCGGTCCTTCCTGACCACCTCGGTGCGTGCCTCGGTCGGCCCGGTCTCCATGGACCTGGTTGCGGTGGCCTTTACCCTGGGTCCGTTTTCGGTGTATATGAATGTGTTGACGGTGGTGGGTGTTTTCATCGTGGCGCTCGTCGCCCGGTCGTGGATCTGACACGAGAACCGATACAAGGTGGCGCCGGCCGGCGCCGGGGAGGTTGAACGATGGGGATGGGACTCGGAATGTGGGAGATCCTCCTGATCTTCCTGGTGGTCCTTCTCCTCTTCGGGGCGAAGCGCCTACCGGAGATCGGGTCGTCCCTGGGGAAGGGGATCCGCGAGTTCAAGGGCTCGCTGCGGGAGATCGAGACGGAGCTGAAGGCGCCCGATACGCCCCGACGGAGCATCCATGCTCCCCCCACGAGCGGCCCCGGCGCCCGCTCGGAGCGTTCCGAGGCCCAGGCTCAGGAGGAGGAGGGCCTGCGCGGGGAGGAGCGGAATCGTGAGGCGAACGGAGAGCCCCGCACGCTGAGGACCTCCCGCACGGACTGATCCTCGGGGCGCCGGACGCCGGGCGGACCCCGTCGCCCGGCGGTGGTCAGAACCCGAAACCGAACGGGGACGAGGGGGCGCCCAGCGGCTGCTCGTCGACCGGCTGGAGCACCACGGAGCGGCGGTCCACCACCCGGGCGTTCTCGCGCAGGCCGGCGATCCACGATTCCAGGCGCTCCCGCTGGAGCTGCTGCACCAGCTGCTCCCGCTGTTCCGCTCGCTGCTCCCTCCACGTCGTACTGTCGGCCGGAGTCCGGGCCAGGATCTCCAGGATGAACGAGTTGGCGTTGGTGGAGATGACGTCCGACACCTCGCCCGGCTGAAGCCCGAAGGCCGCGCCCACCGCGGCGTTGTGGCGGCCGAGGCCCGGAACGAAGTCATTGCGGGCGAACGGCCCGGCGCTGCGCACCTCGAGCTGCGCCTCGGCCGCGGCATTGGGCAACGGAACGCCTCCACGGATCCGTTGCACCACGGCGGCCCCCTCCTCCCGGACGTGTTCCTGCTTCTTCTCGAAGCGCAGGATCTGCTCGATGGTGGGCCGCGCCTGGGCGAGCGGAAGCACACCCCCGGGTGTGACCGACACCACCTCCAGCGCGTAGAAGGCCTGCGGGGTTTCGAAGACGGGGCTCACCTCTCCCACTTCGGCGTCCTCGAAGGCCCAGTCGGCCCCCTCGCTCACGGCGCCGGCGCCGGCGATGAAGGCGAAGGCGTCGGAGAGTTCGGCCTCCTCCACGGTGCGGCCCAATTCCCGCGCGGCATCGACGAGCGAAATCTGCTCACCCAGCGCCTCCAGCGAGTCGGCCAGGTTCAGGAGGGCGATCTCGGAGTCGTCGGTCCGGGCCAGCGGGACGAGAACGTGGCGGGCCTGGGCGCTGTCCTGACCCCAGCGCTCCTGCACCTCGATGACGTGGTAACCGAAGGGCGTCCGAACCGGTCCCAGCAGGCTTCCCGGCCGGGCCTGGAAGACGGCCGAGTCGAAGGCGGGCACCATCTGTCCGCGGGAGAAGACCCCCAGGTCCCCTCCCAGCGGCGCGGTGCCCTCGTCACTCGATTCGCGGCGGGCGACCTCGGCGAAGTCTTCGCCGCTCGCGATCGCGCTCCGTACCGCCTGGGCGCGGGCGAGGCTGGCGGCCGTGTCTGCCGGCGTGGGGGTCTTGGAGAGCACCACGGCCCGCACCCGGGCGCGCGCCGGCTCCTCGAAATCCTCCTGGTGGGCGTCGTAGTAGGCCTGGATCTCGCGGTCGGCGAGCTGCACATCCTCGTCCGGAACCCGGCTCGAGGGGTCGAGCGGGATGTAGCGGACCTCCACCGTCTCGTGCTGGTCACGGTAGAGGCGCCACAGCTGGTCGTCGGTGAGGAAGACGCCGGCGGAGACCTGCCTCAGGAGCTTGCCCCGCGGAATGATGTCGCGGTAGTAGGCCTCGAGCGAGAGCAGGAAGTTCTCGTCCGCGGAGGCGAGGAAGGTCTGGTACTTGGTGGGGTCGAACTGGCCTTCGGTCTGGAAGGCGGGCTCGGTGTAGAACTCGGGAGGGGGGCTGAAGGCCGCCGCCGAACGGAGTTCCTCGGCAGAGACCTCGATGCCGCGCCGCTCCAGCTCCTGGCGGATGAGGATCTGGTTGACCACCTCGTCGAAGGCGGCGTCCTCGATCTCGCGGTTCTGCTGGGAGGTGACCGGAATCTCACCCTGACCGCGCTGCACCTGGTCGTAGAGATTCCGGTAGGTGGCGATGTAGTCGTCGTAGTAGACCGGGGAGCCGTTGACCCGTCCGATTTCGCCGATGCCACCGGCACTCTGCCCGGTGATGTCCATGCCCCACTCGAAGACCATGAGCGAGGCGAAGGCGAGCGCCGCCAGAATCATGATCCACTTGGTGTTTTCCCGCATCTGACGCATCATGGGGTGACCGACCTCCCGAGATTGAGTCCCGCCGCGCTTGGTGCGCTCCCCGGCGGCCGCAGGCGGGCGAGTCCGGGGACAAGTCGAAAAAGATAGTTTCTTACCACCCCCACTCTCAACACCGGGGAGGTCGGCAGGGTCCGGCGGCGCGGTCCGAACCGCGTTGACACCTCTTTCCGCGGTGGCCTATACTTGCCGCCCGAGCCCTTTCCACCCTCGCGACCTATCGGGAGAGCCCCTTGGGCAGACCGTGCATCAGGGAAGTCCGTTCGTGGGCGAAGCGCTGATCCGGGAGATCCAGGAGCTCCGGCTCCTGATGGGATCCTCCGCCGACCCCCAGGGCCGCGTCTTCGCCCAGTTGGGAGACGCGCTGCGCCGGAGCGGCGCGCTCGACGAGGCGAGGGACGTACTTCTCGAGGGGCTTGCCTCCCACCCCCACTTCTCCCCCGGGCACCTGGCCATGGCGTGGATCGCCCTGGATCGGCGTGAGACGGAGGAAGCGTTGGGGTGCTTCGAGGAGGTGCTCCGACTCGACCCCGACAATCCGCTCGCTCTGCTGGGCGCGGGACGGCTGCTCGCGGCCCGCGGTGAGGCGCGGGGCGTCGCCATGGTGGAACGGGCCGAGGAGCTTGATCCAGGGGTTCACGCCCGGGTGCCGGGGGGGGCGGATTCGCCCGATGACCAGGCGCGCACCTCGGGTGACGCCGCTCGCGCACTCGAGGATCTACCGTTCCTGCCGCTGGCCGAGCTGGCCCCGGTGTCGGCACCCCCGGAGGCCACCCCCCGCGGGGCCGTATCCCCCGAGGCCGTTTCTCCGTACAGCGTCGTGTCGCCGGACGTGGCGGAGCTGCCCTTCGTGCCGCTGGCGGAGCTGGCCCCGGCGCTTGCCTCCCCCGAAGCCGCTTCCCCCTACCCGGTCGTGTCGCCCCACGAGGCGGAGCTGCCCTTCGTGCCGCTGGCGGAACTGGCCCCGCAGGAGGGGATCGTCGAGCCGGTCGCGGAGGTCGCCGCGGAGGACGCCACACCGCGCACGCGGACCATGGCGGAGCTCCTGGCGAGCCAGGGTTTCACCGACCGCGCGGTCGCCGTCTACGAGGAGCTGCTGGCGGTGGCGCCGGGCGATCCGGCACTCTCCCGACGTCTGGAGGAGCTGCGCACCGCGTCTTCCGGGCGTCCCCGTGAGCCGGAGCCGGAGGATGAACCCGCGATGGCGTCGTTCGACGCCGACAAGCCCGAGGGGCCGGCGGCCCCCGGTCTCTACGGGTGGACGGGGGACGCCGAGGCGACCGACCTCCGCCGTGCCGGTGGGGGTACGGCGGCGGATTACTTCGGCCGGCTGCTCGCCTGGACGGCGGGCAATCCCGCGCGGGAGGCCGACGAGGCGACCGGCTCCCGGGCGTCCCGCGACGTGACTGGGGAGAGGCTGCCGTGAGGGTGGGGGTGCTGCACGGACCCAATCTGCGGCTGCTGGGGCGGCGCGAGCCCGCCGTCTACGGCAGCGCCACGCTCGAGGAGGTGGACCGGCGCCTGCACGACCTGGGCCGGGAGCTGGGCGTCGAGGTGGAGTGCCACCAGTCCAACCACGAGGGCGAACTGGTGGACCTGGTGGAGGCGCTGGCCGGGCGGGTGCAGGGACTGGTGGTGAACGCCGGCGCCTACACCCACACGAGCGTCGCGCTGCGGGACGCGCTGGTCGGAGTGGCCCTGCCATTCGTGGAGGTTCACCTGTCCAACACGGCCGCCCGCGAGCGCTTCCGGCGGCACTCCTATCTGGCCCCGGTGGCGCGGGGTGTGGTTTATGGATTCGGGGCCGAGAGCTATCTTCTCGGTCTGCGTGGGCTGGTGGCCCACATCGCCGATTCTCCCTGACCCAGCGAGCCCGCCCTTCATGGCCAGCACCGCCGACTTTCGGAACGGACTCGTCCTCGACATCGACGGACAGCTCTGGACCATCACGTACTTTCAGCACGTCAAACCCGGGAAGGGTGGCGCGTTCGTGCGCACCAAGCTCAAGAACGTCCTCACGGGCGCGGTCGTGGACCGGACCTTCCGTGCCGGCGAGAAGGTCACCACGGTGCGCCTGGAGCGTCGCCCGGTGACCTACAGCTACACGGATGGGGAGCTCTACCACTTCATGGATGCGCAGACGTTCGAGATGATCCCGCTCTCCGCCGACGTCATCGGCGAGGACCAGCTGCGCTACCTGAAGGAGAACATGGAGTGTGAGGGGCTGGTGCACGACGAGCGGGTCATCGCGGTGGACCTGCCGCAGTTCGTGGAGTTGGCCGTGGTGGAGACCGACCCCGGTGTGCGGGGGGACACCGCACAGGGCGGCACCAAGCCCGCCCGTCTCGAGACCGGCGCCAGCGTGAACGTCCCCCTCTTCGTGGAGGAAGGGGACGTGATCCGCGTCGATCGCACCGAGGACAAATACCTGACGCGAGTCACAGCATGATGGATCTGAGCTTTCTCAAGAGCCTTATCCGGGCGGTCGACCGCAGCGGAGTCGACTCGGTGGAGATCGAGCGGGGCGGCACCCGGGTCCGGATCAGCAAGACGCCCCCATCCGCGGCCGGCGGCGTTGCGGCCGCCCCGGCGCCCGTCGCGGCCGCTCCCCCCGCTCCGGCGGCGTCCCCCGGAGTTCCTGCTCCGGCGTCCACCGACGCGGAGGCGGCCCCTCCGGCCGCGGCCCCGGCATCCAATCTGGTCGAGGTGACGTCGCCCATGGTCGGCACGTTCTACTCCGCTCCGGCCCCGGATGCCCCGGCCTACGTCAAGGTGGGCCAGCCGGTCGGCGTCGGGGATACGCTCTGCATCATCGAGGCCATGAAGCTCATGAACGAACTGGAGTCGGAGACCGCGGGCACCATCGCGGAGATCTGCGTCCAGAACGCCGAGCCCGTGGAGTACGGCCAGGTCCTCTTCCGCATCGACCCGGCCTGACCCTCCCCCGGGGCGGGTCGGGGCGGCTTCCCCGGATCGCGTCCGTCTCCCCGGTCGGGAGCCGGGCGCGATCGCACAGGAGAGTGCGCGTGTTCAACAAGGTGCTCATCGCCAACCGGGGGGAGATCGCCCTCCGGGTCATCCGGGCCTGTCACGAGCTGGGCGTCGGGACCGTGGCGGTCTATTCGGAGGCCGACCGGGAGTCCCTCCACGTCCGCTTCGCCGACGAGGACGTCTGTATCGGGCCGGCCCCGGGGCGGGATTCCTATCTCAACATCCCACGCATCATCGCCGCCGCAGAAATCACCGGCGCGGACGCCATCCACCCGGGCTACGGCTTCCTGGCCGAGAACGCCGAATTCAGTGAGATCTGCCACAAGGCCGGCATCACCTTCATCGGGCCCACCCCCGCCCAGATCCGCGCCATGGGGGACAAGGCCACCGCACGCCGCACCATGATGGAGGTCGGCGTACCCACGGTACCCGGGTCGCCGGACGTGATCTCCGACCCGGTCGAGGCGGAGAGGGTGGCGGGCGAGATCGGCTTCCCCATCATGATCAAGGCGTCCGCGGGCGGGGGCGGGAAGGGGATGCGCATCGCACACGACGCGGCCGGCTTCGCCCGCCTGCTGCAGGCGGCGCAGAACGAGGCGCAGGCCGCCTTCGGAGACCCGGGGGTCTACCTCGAGCGTTGCATTCTGCGGCCGCGCCACGTGGAGTTTCAGGTCTTCGGTGACCTGCACGGGCGGGTCATGCACCTGGGCGAGCGGGACTGTTCCGTCCAGCGGCGCCACCAGAAGCTCATCGAGGAGGCGCCCTCCCCGGCGCTCACACCCGAGTTGCGTGACGAGATGGGGTGTGCGGCCGTGAAGGCCGCCCAGGCCATCGACTATGTGGGGGCGGGAACGGTGGAGTTCCTCCTGGATCAGAGCGGGGACTTCTTCTTCATCGAGATGAACACCCGCATCCAGGTGGAGCATCCGGTGACCGAGGTGACCACCGGGCTGGACCTGGTCAAGGAGCAGATCCGGGTGGCGGCGGGCGAGCCCCTGTCCTTTCCGGATGAGGTGCGCCTGCGCGGACACGCCATCGAGTTCCGCATCAACGCCGAGGATCCGGAGCGGGGATTCGCGCCCTCCCCCGGGACCATCACCGCCTATCACCCACCGGGCGGCCCCGGTGTGCGCCTGGACACGCACATCTACCAGGGCTACCGGGTCCCGCCCTTCTACGACTCCCTGCTGGGCAAGCTCATCGTGGCCGGGAACAGTCGCGAGGAGGCGCTGTCCCGGGCGCGCAACGCCCTTTCGCACTTCGTCATCGAGGGGGTGCACACCACGGTCTCCTTCCTGCAGGAGGTGGTCCGCGACGAGGAGTTCCGGGCCGGCCAGGTGGACACCGGCTTTCTGGACCGCTTCCTGAAGCGCCGGTCCGGGGAGGGTTGAGTCCGATGAAGGTGCAGGTGTTGTTCACCATCCCGGAGACCGCAGGCGTGGACGTGGCGGGCGCCACGGTCGCGGTGGTGGACGTGCTCCGGGCCACTTCGACGATGGTCACCGCGCTGGCCCGCGGGGCGCGGGCGGTCTTTCCGTCCGCCTCCACCGAGGATGCGTTGCGGCTCGCGCAATCCCTGGGGCGGGAGGACACCCTGCTCTGCGGGGAGCGTAGGGGGCTGCGCATTCAGGGCTATGATCTGGGGAACTCCCCCCTGGAGTACACCCGGGAGGTGGTCGAGGGGCGGCGCCTGATCATGAACACCACCAACGGAACGCGCGCCATCCTGGTCATGGAGGACGCCGACGCCGTGCTCGCGCTCGCCTTCCTGAACCTGGGCGCCGTGGCGTCGGAGGTCCGTGAGCGGGAGCGGCTGATCTGCCTGTGCGCGGGGCGTGAGGACGCCTTCGCCCTGGAGGACGCGGTGTGCGCGGGCCTGCTGCTGCAGCGCCTGCGGGCCGAAGGTGTGGAACTGGACCCTGACGACGGCGCTCGGGCCGCTCTCGCGCTGGCGCAGGCGCACGAGCCGAACGAGGCGTTCCTGGCTTCCACCCTGGCGGGCCGGGCCCTGCTGGCGTCCGAGCTGGGGGCGGACCTGGCCTGGTGCGCGCGGGTCGACGCGCTCGCCGTGGTTCCGGTCCTGCGGGACCGCATGCTGGTGCCGCTCTCCGAGCCGGAGGCCTGAGGTTGGCGGCCCGGGCGAAGCGGACGAAGCGTCCCCCGAAGGGCGGCAGGAAGGGGAGCGGGGGGAGCGGCACGTCCCGTCTGCTCACGCGGGAGCAGGAGCGCGACATTCTGGGTGTCTGCCTGCTGGTGCTGGCGGCCTTCCTCATGCTGTCGCTGGTGCCGGTGGAGTGGTTCGGCGCCCGCGGCGGGTCGTGGTTCCCCTCGGGAAACCTGGTGGGGGTGTTGGGAGGCACGGCGCGGGGATTGCAGTGGGCCCTGGTGGGGA
>JAVVFC010000092.1:0-11153 GCA_032250975.1 Longimicrobiales bacterium
GGCGGTGGACCCCGGTGGTGGTCTCCTCCGAGACGCCCTGGATCTTCTCCGCCATGGCCGTCCACTTCCCGGGATCGGCGGCCAGCGTGCGGCGCAGGAGATCCAGGATCACGCCCCACTCCTCGGGCTCGTTGTCCGCGTCGAAGTCCGGCACGGCGCCGGCGGCCTCGTACTCCACCCCCTTGTGGATGAGGAGGGTGGCGTCACCCCCGTCGTCCACGATGAGGTCCGGGCCCGAGCCGTCGGGCCAGTTCAGGGCCTGCTCGGTGCACCACCAGTACTCCTCCAGCGTCTCCCCCTTCCAGGCGTAGACGGCGGCGCCCTTCGGCTCGTCCACCGTGCCGTTCCGTCCCACCACCACGGCGGCGGCGGCGTGGTCCTGGGTGGAGAAGATGTTGCAGCTCACCCACCGCACGTCGGCCCCCAGGTCCATGAGGGTCTCGATGAGCACGGCGGTTTGCACCGTCATGTGCAAAGAGCCCATGACGTTGAACCCCTTCAGGGGCTGCTGGGGCCCGTACTCCGCGCGGGCCGCCATGAGTCCCGGCATCTCCTGCTCCGCCAGGCGGATCTCCTTGCGGCCCCACTCCGCCAGGGAGAGGTCCCTGACCTTGAAGGGGGGGCGGTCGGCCCCGGTGGCGGCGGCGATCTCGTCGGGGGTCAGCAGCGTGGTCTCGGTCATGGTCGTCTCTCAGGAATCGGAAGGGGGTTCACGGAAGGAATCTCGCTGGGCGGCGGCGTCACGGCCGGGTCGCACCCGCGACGAACAGGAGGGGGCCGCGGACATCGGGGTCGGGGGGGAGGGGACTCGCCTGCACGTGCTCGAAGCCCACCTCACGCAGCCAGCCGGCCATCCGGTCGGGCTCGAAGCCGGGCCAGACGTGCCCCATCTCTCGGGCGTACTCCGGCCCCCGCTCATGGGCACGCATCTCGACCACGACGACGCGGCCACCCGGTGCGAGCGCCCGGAAGGCCTCGGCGAGCGCCTCGGCCGGATCCACCACGTAGTGGAGCACCAGGCTGAGCAGCGCCACGTCCAGTTCGCCGTCCGCCACCGGCAGGGCCTCGAGGTCGCCCCGGCGGAACTCCACGTTCTCCAGCGCGACGGTGCGCTCGGCCGCCGCCGCCAGCATCTCCGCGGAGCGGTCCACCCCGATGACGTTGGCCACGAACGGGGCCAGTGCGGCGGCCACTCCACCCGTTCCGGTCCCCAGATCCCCGACCGTCCACTCCCGGTCCAGGAAGCCCAGGAGGGGGAAGTACTCGGCGCGCACCCCGAAGAGGTCCCGGCGCAGGTGGTCCCAGCGCTCCGCCGTGGCGGCGAAGAACTCCGCGGAGCGGCGACGGCGCTCGGCCAGTATGCCCCGGGAACGTTCGGCGTCGGCCGCGTAGACGGAATGCCCGGCGAGTCCGGCGCGGACCACCTCCCACAGCCGGCGCCGCGGGCCCTCCGGGGCGTCCGCCAGGCGGTAATGTCGCATGCGCCCCTGGGAACGGGTGGCGACCCACCCGTCTTCCAGAAGGGTCCGCAGGTGTCGGCTCACGGTCGGCTGGGGGAGCTGGAGAGCGGTGCGGAGCTCGGAAACGTTGAACTCGCCCCGCTCCAGCAGCACCAGGATGCGGGTGCGGGTCTCGTCCCCCAGGGCGGAGAGGGCGTCGAGGATGGGCGGGGCAGTTATCGTATTCATGAATGTAGATGCAATCATACATTTGAGAGACGTGGAGGCCAACCCCGGCCGTCGGCCGGGCAGGTGCAGACGACTCGTCACGGGTAGCCGAGAGAACTAGAATGCCGGGACCGGGGTGCGCCGCACCGGCCCGTGCGTGCCCGGGTGAGATCGCGAGCCCGGTAGAGACCGCAAGCCAGGGAGGGCCCGTGCCCAGCTTTGCCGACGAGGCCAGGGACCGCATCGGCGTGCTGCGGCGGGCGCTGGACGACGCGCGCCGCGGGAGCGCGGACGCGGCGGCCACGGTGCGCCGGGTCGCCCGCTCGCTGGCGCACACCGCCGAGGTGTGGGAGTTGGAGCCCGTGCGGGTGGCGGCCCGGGCGACCGCGGAGGCGGAAACGCCCGCGGCGGTCAGCGCGCAGGCCCCCCTGCTGCTGGCGCTCGCGGAGTCGGCGTCCCCTCCGGCCGGCCCCCTGCGCGTCCTGATCGTGGAGGACGAGCCCACCTCGGCCCACCTGCTCCGCACCCTGGTCGCGACCCCGGGGCGTACGGTCCGGGTGGTCGGGACGGCGGCCGCGGCGGAGGACGTGCTGGAGCGGGAGGGGGCCGACCTGATCCTGCTCGACCTGCTCCTGCCCGACGCCGACGGACGCGATCTGCTGCTGCGCCTGCGCGAGCAACCCGGAACCGCACACATTCCGGTGGTGATCCTCTCCGGGCTCCCGGCCGAGCAGGCGCGGGAGGAGTGCCTGGCGCTCGGCGCTCAGGACTACCTGGAGAAGCCGCGGCTCGCGAGCGGGGAACTGGAGGCGGCGCTGGCGGCCGGGAGGGCAGGTAGGCGGCGGGCCCCGGGGCCCGCCGCGCGGGAAGACGGGGCCACGCGGCCGCCGACCGTCCGGCCGCCGACCGTGAACACGGCCCTGCTGGTGGAGGACGACTCGGTCGGCGCCGCCCTGGTGCGCTTCCGCCTGGAGAAGGACGGCTTCGAGGTGGTGCATTTCGAGGACGGGGCCCGGGCGCTGGAGGCGGCGCGGGGCGGTCCCCACGCGCTTGCCATCCTGGACGGCCGCCTGGCGGGCATGGACGGCTTCGAGCTGCTGGAGCGGCTGCGGGAGCTGGACCACTACCGCGAGGTGCCGGTGATCATGCTCACCGGGATGGGGCGGGACGAGGACATCGTGCGCGGATTCGAGCTGGGGGCCGACGACTATCTGGTAAAACCCTTTTCGCCCGCCGAGCTGATGGCCCGGGTGCATCGGCTGCTGCATGGGTGAGACCTGGGAGGAGCACGTCTTTCCGTGGCTGGGGGTGCTCTCCGCGCTCCTCCTCGCGGTCGCGCTGCTCTTCACCCTGCTCACGCTGGTCCTGCGCTGGCGCCACCACCGCGCGGACCGGGTATGGCGCGAGCTCGAGGCCCGCTGGGAGCGGCAGCTGCTCGAGGTGCTTGCCGGGGCGGGCGACGCGGCGGCGCTCCTGGGGCGGGTGCGTCCCGGGGAGGCGCTCCGCTTCCTGGCCTACCTCTCGCGATACGCGCGTCGGGTGACCGGCGAGGAGACCCGGATCCTGCGTGCCCTGGCCCGGCCCCACCTCCCGCGCCTGGAGGCGGTGTACCGGAGGGGCGCGGCGGAGGAGCGGGCCCGGGCCGTGCAGACACTCGGACTGCTGGGGATGCCCGACTACGCCCCCCTCCTGCGCCGGGCCCTGGACGATCCCTCGCCGCTGGTTTCCATCATCGCCGCACGGGCGCTGTCGGGGCTGCACGAGCCCGGTGACGTCTCCCGTGTGATCGAGCGGCTGCACCGCTACGCCCTCTGGCACCCGGCGTTCCTGGCGGGCCTGCTGACGGACGCCGGCAAGGGTGGGGAGGCGGTGCTGCGTGACGCCCTCGCCGACGACGGCCGCCCCTCCGGGGAACGCGCGGTGGTGGCGCAGGCGCTTCGGAACCTGCGGGATCCCCGGGCGGCGGACGCCGCCGCGGCGGTGCTGGCCCGCGCGGGGGACACCGACCTGACGGTGGCCTGCCTGCGTCTGCTGGCCGAGGTAGGGGAGGGACGCCACCGCCCGGCCGTGCTCCCGCTGCTCGACGACCCCCGCTTCCAGGTGCGTGCCGCGGCGGTGGCCGCGCTGGGCGTGGTCGGCGGTGAACGGGACGTGTCGGACGCGCGCGCGGCGCTGGACGACCCCTCCTCGTGGGTGGGGCTGGAGGCCGCGCGCGCGCTCCGGGCGCTGGACGGCGACACGGTCCTGCCCGAAATCGCCCGCGAGCCGGGAAGGCGCGGGGTACTGGCCCGACAGGTGCTGGCCGAGTGAGCGGGTCCGGCGTGGCCGATGCGGTGTGGGCCCTGCTCTGGGGTGTCAACGTCCTGGTGCTCGGGTACTTCCTGCTGCTGAACGGGGTCTACCTGCTGACCACTCTGGCCGCCTTCCGGGCGCTTCGGCGCTACCCGCGCCGGCTCAAGACGGTGGAGGTGGAGGAGCTGATGCGTACGGCCGGCGCCCTGCCGGTGAGCCTGGTGGTCCCGGCCTACAACGAGGGCGCCTCCTGCGTGGAGGCCACCCGCGCGCTGCTCACGCTCCGCTACCCCGACTACCACATCCTCTTCGTCAACGACGGCTCCACCGACGAGACCCTCGAGCGCATGGTGGCCGCCTACGAGATGGAACCCGCGCCGCTGGCGCCCACCGCGGGCCTGGCCACCGGCGCGGTGCGGGGGATCTGGCGCAGCCGCCGCAACCCCAACCTCTGGCTCATCGACAAGGAGAACGGGGGCAAGGCGGACGCGCAGAATGCCGGCCTGAACTACTGCCGCACGCCGCTCTTCGGGGCCATCGACGCCGACAGCCTGCTCGAGCCGGACGCCGTGACCCGGGTGGTGCGGGCCTTCCTGGAGGATGCGCGCACGGTGGCCGCCGGGGGCGTGATCCGCATCGTGAACGGGTGCGCGGTGCGCGCCGGGCAGGTGGTGGACGTGCGTCTGCCCCGCAACCTGCTGGCCCGCTTCCAGGTGCTGGAATACCTGCGCGCCTTCCTCTCCGGACGGATGGGGTGGGACGCCCTCGGAGCCCCACTCATCATCTCGGGCGCCTTCGGGATCTTCCATCGCGCCACCGTGGTCGAGGCGGGGGGCTTCGACCGTACGACCGTGGGCGAGGACATGGAGCTCACCGTCCGCCTGCACCGCCACTGCCGCGCACGGGGCGTGCCCTACCGGATTCGCTTCGTCCCCGACCCGGTGGCTTGGACCGAGTGCCCGGAGGACGTCCGATCGCTGGGGCGTCAGCGCGACCGCTGGCAGCGGGGCCTCATGGAGTCGATGTGGCGACATCGCACCATGCTACTGAATCCCCGCTACGGAGCGGTCGGCCTGCTCGCCTACCCGTACTTCTTCTTCCTGGAGATGCTGGGGCCGGTGATCGAGGCGGTGGGCTTCGTCGCCTTCGCCGTCACCGTGCTGGCGGGAGGCGCCTCGGCAGCCTACGTGGGCGCGTTCCTGGGCGTCGCCGTGCTCCTGGGCATGGCGCTCTCGCTGGCGGCGGTCGGCCTGGAGGAACTCACCTTCCGCCGCTACACCCGCACGCGGAGCCTGGTGGCCATCTTCGGGCTGGCCATCCTGGAGAACCTGGGGTACCGGCAGTTGAACGCATACTGGAGGATCCGTGGATTCATCACCAAGCTGCGGGGTGGTACGGGGTGGGGTGACATGCGGAGGCGGGGCTTCGGTACCGGTGCCGGTAACGGAAGTGGACGGGCGGTCGGAGACGGGGCGGGTGTGGATGCCTGACCGGCGCCCCGCCCCCCCCGGTGCGTCCCTGATGGTGGTGCTGGCGGCGTTCGCGGCCGCGGGCGCGGAGGCGCAGGCCCCCCCGGTCGGCGCTGGGGGCGGGCCGGTCCCGCCGGCTCCGGCGGACGGCCCGCCCGCGCAATGGTTCGCCTCGGTCGCCTACCAGCGCGAGTTCATCGACAGCGACCTCCCACAGTGGGAGGACTGGTCGCTGGCCCAGGCCCTGGTGCTGCGCGACTTCGCGGCGGGCGCGCTCGGGGTGGAGCTCTTCCGAGCGGGCCGCTTCCGCACCCACGACGAGGGATTCGCGGTGGACGGGTACCGGAACCTCTGGGCGGGCGCTTACGCGAATGTGCGCGTGCGGGTCACTCCGGACGCGGATCTCCTCCCTTCGGTGGACGGGCGCGGTGAGCTCTTCCAGTCCCTCCCGGGTGGCTGGGAGGTCTCGGGCAGCTACTGGGTGATGGACTTCGACCGGCACGATGTCCAGGTGGCCGGAGCGGGCGTGGCCCATTACCGGGGGAACTGGTATCTGCGACAGACCGCGACCCTGAGCCGGCTCGCGGGCGAGTCGTCCCTGGCGACCGCCGTCACCGCGCGACGCTTTCTGGCGGGCGCACGGGAGTTCGTGGAGGTGGCGGGTGGATTGGGGCGTGAGGCGGTGATCCTGGGGGAGGGCCCCCGGGTGGAGTCACGCGACACCGGCTTCGTGCAGGGGCGGGTGCAGCGCTTCCTCACACCCCGTTGGGGGCTCACCGGCGCGGTGAGCTACAACCGCTTCGAGGGTACACCGGGCCGGCTGGGCGTGACGCTCGGGCTGTTGGCCCGCTTCTGACCGACGCCCCTCAGTACCGCCGGGACCAGACCACGATCACCCCGCACCCGGCGCTCCCCCGGCGCCACTGGGGGGGGATGGTGGCGCCGCCCGGGTAGGCCTCGATGGCGGAGATCTGGTCCGGGGGCGGGACCACCACGTCGAAGCGCATCGGGTCCCACCGGTCGGTCAGGGAGTTGACCGTGCGCAGGGGCTGGCCGTCCAGGTAGATGTCCGGGAAGCAGAGCCCCTCCTCGGGCCGCGTGCCGAGCGTGCGGGCGAACACCGGCTCCCGCTCCTCCCACAGGACCACGCTGGGCATCACCCGCATCAGATGGGAGCTGCGCACCGCCTTGCGGGCCCGGATCTCGTCCGGTCCCAGGAAGTCGCCGAATCCCGCGGACATTCGGCTGTAGAAGCCCCCCATCTCCAGGAAGGCGACCCGGGACTCCACCGACACCAGCAGACCGTCCGTGACGATGGGGGCGGGAGAAAGTCCGATCTCCAGGAAGATCCGCTCGCCCGCGTAGTTCACCGGGGCGGTCGGCGTGGCGACGTACCCGAGCGCCACCACCTGCAGGAAGTAGTCGCCCGTCCCCAGCACCGGCGAGACGAACAGCCCCTGGGCGTCGGTCACCGCCTGCCCCAGCACGTTGCCCTGCTCGTCGAGGAACGCCACCCCGGCGGTGGGGACCGGGAGTTCGGACACCTCGTCCGTCACCCTGCCCAGGATCTGCGCCGGGAGCGCCTGGGGGCGTGGGAGGAGGAGCGCCGTCCCGAGGACGGCGGCGAGAACGGGAGTGCGGGGGAGGAGGGTCGTCATGGCGGGAAAGAGTCCGGTGAAGGAGCTCCGACTCCCGAGTGGAGTGGGCTGCGGGGGTTACTGGCTCTACGTACGCCGCGATGGCCGGGGAATGACACCCACGGTTCCGTGCGGGTCGGCCGAGCCCCCCGCATCAATAGCAGCCGTACCCCTTGTGCGCGCAAGAGCGAGCCGGTCGTGGCGGACGCCGCTCCCCGGCCGGAACCGGGGCCGCCGGGACCGCCCGGTCCCATTGACGGGTAGCGGTCGCGGGGCGTTCGTTATCGTCGATCCGTCCCGCATCGGCCCTCCCACTCCGAGGCGATCCCACCCGTGCATCCCGACCACCCCCAGGCGCCGCCGCCCTCCGGCGAGCCGCACGACGACATCATCTACCCGGCCACCCTCCCCTTCGTGCTGGTGCACCTGGCCGTCTTCGGCGCCATCTGGACGGGCGTCTCGGCGGCCGCGCTCCAGGTGGCGGTTGTGCTCTACCTCGTCCGCATGTGGGCACTTACGGCCGGATTTCATCGCTACTTCTCGCACCGCTCCTATCGGACGTCGCGGGTCTTCCAGTTCGTGCTGGCCTTCCTGGCCCAGACCTCGGCCCAGCGGGGGGCCATCTGGTGGGCCGCCATCCACCGGCACCACCACCGCCACTCCGACACCCCCGAGGACGTGCACTCCCCAGCTCACATGGGCTTCTGGGCGTCGCACGTGGGGTGGATCTTCCGGCCCCGGCGCTACACCGCCGACTACTCGACGGTGCGTGACCTGACCCGCTACCCGGAGCTGGTCTGGCTGAACCGCTACCACCTGGTGCCCGCCATCCTGCTCGCGCTCGCCTGCTTCCTGGCCGGCGGCTGGCAGATGCTGGTGGTGGGCTTCTTCTGGAGCACGGTGGCCCTCTACCACGGCACCTTCTTCATCAACTCTCTGGCGCACGTGGTGGGCAAGCAGCGCTACGTGACCGGCGACGACTCGCGCAACAACTGGTGGCTCGCCCTCATCACGCTGGGCGAGGGGTGGCACAACAACCACCACCACTACCAGAGCGCCACCGCGCAGGGCTGGAGGTGGTACGAGATCGACGTCACCTACTACGTGCTCAAGCTTCTCTCCTGGGTCGGCGTCGTGCGCGACCTGCGCGCTCCCCCGCAGGAGGTGGTGGAAAACGTGCGTCCGCTGGGGCGCCGCACGGTGGAGAGCGTGGCGATCCAGGTGGCCGCGACCGTGCCCGTACGCAGCATGGTGGACGAGCTGCGCGAGCGCTGGGACCAGCTCCCCGACCTGCAGGAGATCCGCGCCACCGCCCACCGCAAGCGGGACGAGGCCGAGGCGCGGCTGGTGGCCTACCTCGAGTCGCTCTCCCACCTGGACCTCCCGACGGTCGACGACATGCGGGCCCGCGTGCGCCAGATGTACGACGACACGCCCTCCCTGGACGAGATCGCCGAGCGGGCCCGCGAACTGGTGGTGGAGGCGCTCTCGGCCCATCTGCTGGAGCCGGGCCCACAGGCCGGGTGATTCCGCCGCCCGGAACCCCTCCCTGACACCGCGTCTTGCCCCGGCGGGGCGGGGCGGGCATTCTACGCCCCCTCCCGCCCCCGGGCGCCCGGACCTTCCAACCGAGACGGCTGAATGGACTTTCTGCAGACCATCGTCGACTTCCTGAACACCTACGTCGTCGAGTTCGGGATTCCCGCCGGGGAGGAGAACATCCCCTTCATGGTGATCCTCCTTATCGGCACGGGCTTCTTCCTCACCGTCCGGCTGGGGTTCGTCCAGATTCGCCGGCTCGCACACGGGTTCGCGGTGGCCACCGGCCGCTACGACGATCCCGACGAGCCGGGAGACGTGACCCACTTCCAGGCGCTCACCACCGCACTTTCGGCCACGGTGGGGATCGGCAACATCGCCGGCGTGGCGATCGCCATCCACTGGGGTGGCCCCGGGGCGATCTTCTGGATGTGGGTGACGGCGGCGGTGGGGATGGCCACCAAGTACGCCGAGGTCACCCTGGCGCAGCGCTACCGGGACGTGGTCCCCTCCGACGATCCCCACGTCAAGCAGGGGACGGTCTCGGGCGGGCCCATGTACTACATCGAGCGCGGGCTGGGACCGGCCTGGAAGCCCATGGCGATCTTCTTCGCCGTGCTGCTCGGCTTCACCGCCTTCCTGACCGGGAACGCCGTGCAGGCCAACACCGTCGCCGACACCATACAGGCTACCTTCGGCGTGCCGGTCTGGGCGACGGGGCTGGTCACGGCTACGGTGGTGGCGCTCGTGATCCTGGGCGGCATCACCCGCATCGGGCGGGTGACCTCGATCCTGGCGCCCAGCATGGCGGCCGTCTACGTGCTGGGCGCCCTGGTCATCATCGCCGCCAACCTCGACCAGCTGGTTCCGTCCTTCCTGCTCATCTTCCGCGAGGCCTTCAACCCCAGCGCCGGGGTGGCGGGGGCGGGTATGGGCGCCTTCCTGGTCACCCTCATGTGGGGTGTGCGCAGGGGGCTCTTCTCCAACGAGGCGGGGCAGGGATCAGCGCCCATCGCGCACGCCGCCGCCAAGACGGACGAGCCGGTCTCCGAGGGCGTGGTGGCCCTGCTCGAGCCCTTCATCGACACCATCGTCATCTGCACCATGACCGCCATGGTCATCATCATGACCGGCGTCTGGGACGACCGGCATCCCACCGAGGTTGCGCTCTCGGGCGGGGATCTCTCCTTCGTCGAGCTCACGGAAGCGGGGCGCTACCACGCGGTCGCGGCGCCCACCGAGATCCTGGTGGAGGACGGCCGCCAGGACGCGAGCCGGGTGCACACCCCCCTGCTCGCCTGGCACGAGGTGGCGGTGGAGGAGCTCTACACCGACCCCGGGCAGACCGTCCCCTTCGTAGGGACCATCCTCCCCACGCGCGGCGTGGCCGTGGGGCAGGACGGCACCGAGTACACCTCCCTCTACGGTCCCGCGGTGGAGAGCGGCGCCCCCCTCACCATGCTCGGCTTCCAGCGGGGGCTCCCCGGCACCTTCGGGCAGTACATCGTGCTGATCTCGGTGCTCCTCTTCGCGGTGTCCACCGCCATCTCATGGAGCTACTACGGCGACCGCTGCGCCCACTACCTCTTCGGGTCGCGCGCCATCATCCCCTACAAGGCGGTCTTCGTGCTCATGCACTTCCTGGGCGCGGTGGTCCCGCTGGCGGTGGTGTGGGCGCTGGGCGACGTGGCGCTCGCCATCGTCATCATCCCCAACCTCATTGCCCTCATCCTCCTCTCCGGCAAGGTCAAGGAGATGTCGGAGAGCTACTTCGAGCGGAAGCCCTGGGAGACCCAGCCACACCGTACACCGCACACCTGACGCCAATCCACCCCCGGCGGCCCATCCCGGGTCCCGCGCTCGGCCCCGCGGCCGCGCCCGCCCGGCCTCCCGTCCCGGCTACCGGGACGGGAGGTTCTCGCCGTGGCCTTCCATCTCTCCCCGGGTGGGCGGGCGCAGCGTGAGGTCGATCGCCAGCCACACCAGCTTGGCGTACGGGTAGGTGACGACCGGCGCCGGCACCATCAGCAGCAGCAGCGCCCACTTGATCCCCTGCCATGGCACCTCGGGCCAGCTCAGCAGGACCGCCGCCAGCGCCCCCAGCGCGATGGTGAACTCGGCAGTCACGAAGTTCACCACGTACCCCCCCAGGAAGTAGTCCGGCTCCCCACGATCCAGCAGCAGGTGACACCCCGGACAGGTGCGCCTCATGTGGACCCAGCGGTGAAAGAGGCGCGGCGCTCCGCAGTGGGGGCAGCGCAGGCGCAGCGCCCTGCCGAGGTGGCGGCCGGCGCGCTGCAGGTCGAAGGATCCGGGTCGGGCGGTCGAGGTGTGCATCGAAAAAAGCTACCCGCGCGGGGACTCCGCTTCCAGCGTCGCGGGTGGAACACGGAGCCGCTCAAGGGTACTTGCCTCCCCACCCGGACGACGCTCCGGGGGTCCGACCTTCGCACCCGCACCGCACCCGAGGAGGCGCCCGCCATGGCCTACCCGTTCGAGCTTCCGGCCCTGGGCTACGCGTACGACGCGCTCGAGCCCCATATCGACGC
>JAVVFC010000093.1:0-10956 GCA_032250975.1 Longimicrobiales bacterium
AGCGGCGCCGGGCGGCTACCGGGACGCGGCCTGGCCCGAGGACTGGGACCTGCTGCTGCGCGTGACCGAGGCCGGCTGGGGTCTGAGCACGGTGGGGGCGGTGCGGCTGCTCTGGCGCGAGGGTGACGCCCGGCTCTCCCGCCGGGACGCCCGCTACGGGCGGGACGCGTTCCTCCGCTGCCGGGTTCACCACCTGCGGCGCGCGTTCCCGCGTCGGCTCGGGGTCGTGATCTGGGGCGCCGGCCCCACGGGCAAGGCCTTCTCGCGCGCCTGGCGGGCGGCGGGGGGAGGGGTGGTGGCCTTCGTGGACCTGGATCCCCGCAAGCTGGGCCAGGAGGTGCACGGCGCGCGCGTCGTGCCCCCGGAAGCGCTGCACCGGTACCGCGACGCGCTGGGCGCCGGAGCGGTCGGGCGTGCCGGGGCCCGCGAGGAGGTGCGCGCCGGATTCCGCGCCCAGAGATGGGAGGAGGAACGCGACTTCGTGATGGTGGCGTGATCCGGCGCAAAGCCACCATTTCCCGGGGGGGTCGGTCGTTGCCGGGGAAGCGGCCTATCTGTTATATTTCAAGGTCTTAAGGTCCTTTTTCCGACCCCCGTCCGGGGGAGCCGGAATTCCCGAAAACTCCTCCGTCGCCTTCCGGCCCGCCGCCCCCGCCATCCGGCCCCGGCGCACGCCCGGACCGACCCACCCGACGATCCTCCAGCAGGCATCGCATGGCCGACGACATTCAGACCCCGGAGTCCCCCGCCGGCGAGACCATCCTCCTGCGCCTGCTCGAAGACGAGATGCGGGAGTCGTTCATCGACTACTCCATGTCCGTCATCGTGCAGCGGGCGTTGCCGGACGTGCGCGACGGCCTCAAGCCGGTGCACCGCCGCATCCTCTACGCCATGCACGAGGCGGGGCTCAGCCCTGGTCGGGCCTACAAGAAGAGCGCCACCGTCGTGGGGGATGTGCTCGGCAAGTACCATCCGCACGGCGACTCGGCCGTCTACGACGCCATGGTGCGCATGGTGCAGAGCTTCTCGCTGCGCTACCCGCTCGTGGACGGCCAGGGCAACTTCGGCTCGGTGGACGGCGACTCCGCGGCCGCCTACCGCTACACCGAGGCCCGCCTGGCTCCGCTCGCCACCGAGCTGCTCGAAGACATCGACAAGGAAACCGTCGACTTCGCGCCCAACTTCGACGGCCGCCTGCAGGAGCCCCGGGTACTGCCCGCCCGCGTCCCCAACCTGCTGGTGAACGGCAGCAGCGGGATCGCCGTGGGGATGGCCACCAACATCCCCCCCCACAACCTGCGCGAGGTGGTGGAGGCCTGCGAGGCGCTCATCGCCGACCGCGACCTGCCCCAGGCGGAGCTGGAGCGCATCATCCAGGGCCCCGACTTCCCCACGGGTGGGATCGTGTGCGGTCGAGACGGCATCGAGGAGGCCTACCGCACCGGACGCGGCCGCATCGTCATGCGCGCCCGCGCCGAGGTGGAGGAGGATCCCCGCGGCGGCGAACGCATCGTGGTCACCGAGCTCCCCTTCATGGTGAACAAGGCCCGCCTGGTCGAGCAGATCGCCGACCTGGTGCGCGAGAAGAAGCTCACCGACATCCGGGACCTGCGCGACGAGTCGGACCGGGACGGCATGCGGGTGGTGGTCGAGCTCAAGCGCGACGCCATCCCGCACATCGTGCTGAACCGGCTCTTCAAGCACACCCAGATGCAGTCCACCTTCGGCACCATCATGCTGGCGCTGGTGGACGGCGTCCCCCGGGTGATGAGCCTGCGGGAGATGCTGCTGCACTTCATCGACCACCGCCACGAGGTGGTGGTGCGCCGCAGCCAATTCGAGCTGACCAAGGCCCGGGACCGGGAGCACATCCTGGAAGGGCTGAAGATCGCCGTCGACAACATCGACGAGGTGATCCGCGTCATCCGCGCCTCCCGGGACACCGAGACCGCCTCGGCGGCGCTGCAGGAGAATTTCCAGCTCTCCGAGCGCCAGGCGAAGGCCATCCTGGACATGCGCCTGTCCCGCCTGACCGGGCTGGAGATGGAGAAGCTCGAGGAGGAGCTGGCCCAGGTGCGCGCCCGCATCGCCGAGCTGGTGGAGCTGCTGGAGAACCGGGACCGCCGCATGGCCCTCATCGTGGAGGAGCTGCGCGCGGTGGCGGAGAAGCACGGGGACGGGCGCCGGACCGAGATCACCGACATCTCGGCCCGCGGCTTCAACATGGAGGACCTGATCCCCGACGACGACATGATCCTCACGCTCACCCGCCAGGGGTACGTGAAGCGGATCGGCGTCGACGCCTACCGGGCGCAGCGCCGGGGGGGACGGGGGCTGCAGGGCATGGCCACCAAGGACGAGGACTGGGTGGAGCACCTCTTCGTGGCCTCCGCGCACGACACCCTCATGATCTTCACGCGGGGGGGGCAGTGCTACTGGCTCAAGGTGTGGGAGATTCCCGAAGGCAGTCGGCAGTCGCGCGGCAAGCCCATCGTCAACCTGGTCAACATGCAGGAAGGCGAGGAGATCGCCGCCGTCGTACCGGTGCGCGAGTTCTCGGAGGACAAGTTCCTCTTCTTCGCCACCCGCCGGGGCGTGGTGAAGCGCACCGCCCTGTCCGCCTACGGCAACATCCGCTCCGTGGGCCTGAACGCGATCAACGTCCGCGAGGGCGACACCCTCATCGACGTGCGCATCACCGACGGGGAGAGCCAGGTGATCCTGGCCACCCGCGAGGGAATGGCGATCCGCTTCGTGGAATCCGACGCCCGACCCATGGGCCGCGCCACGGAGGGCGTGCGCGGCATCAACCTGCGTAGAGACGACGAGGTGGTCGGCATGGTTGCCGTGCGCCCCGACGCTCGCCTGCTGGTGGTGACCGAAAAGGGGATGG
The DNA here is from genome assembly GCA_032250975.1 of Longimicrobiales bacterium. Classification (GTDB taxonomy): domain Bacteria; phylum Gemmatimonadota; class Gemmatimonadetes; order Longimicrobiales; family Gaopeijiaceae; genus Gaopeijia. Next base: position 2,894 of record JAVVFC010000093.1, read on the forward strand.
GCAAGCGCACCGAGGTGGACGCCTACCGCCTGCAGGGCCGGGGCGGCTACGGGGTGATCAACATCAAGACCTCCGAGAAGACCGGAAAGGTGGTCTCCATCAAGGCGGTCACCGCCGGCGAGCAGCTGGTGCTCATCACGCGCAAAGGGGTGGTCAACCGGCAGCGGGTGGACGAGATCCGCACCATCGGCCGCGCCACCCAGGGCGTCCGCCTGGTGTCGCTCGATCCGGGCGACGTGGTCATGGACGTGGCGCGCTTCGTTAGCGACGAGGAAGAGGAGATCGAGGGAGAGGCGGCGGCACTCGGAGCCGCCGGGATCGCCGGGATCGACGGGTCCGAGTTGGGCGCCGGTGACGGCGAGGCGGGCGAGGACGGCGAGACGGACGAGGACGGCGGCGCGGGCGAGGACGCGGGCGAGGACGCGGGCGAGGACGCGTGACCGCGCCCCTGGTCGGCCTGGAGGAGATCCGCGCCGCCGCCGCCCGCCTGGAGGGGGTGGTGGTGCGGACCCCCCTGCTCCCCGCCCCCACCCTCGCCGAGGCCTGCGGGGCCGCCGAGGTCCGGCTCAAGTGCGAGAACCTGCAGCGCGCGGGCGCCTTCAAGGCGCGGGGGGGGAACAACTACGTCCTGCGCCTCTCCGACGAGCAGGTGGGCCGGGGCGTGATCACCTACTCGTCGGGCAACCACGCCCAGGCGGTGGCGCTGGCCGCCCGACTGCGCGGAGTCCGCGCGGTCGTCGTCATGCCCACCACGGCCCCGGCGGTCAAGGTGGCGGGCGCCCGCGCCCTGGGCGCCGAGGTGATCTTCGAGGGCACCACCTCGCTGGAGCGGAAGGCCCGCGCCGAAGCGCTGGCGGAGGCGGAGGGGCTCCAGATGGTCCCGCCCTTCGACCACCCGGACATCATCGCCGGCCAGGGCACGGTGGGGCTGGAAATCGCCGAGGAGTGGCCCGAGGTGGACACCGTGCTGGCGCCGGTCGGGGGCGGCGGCCTGGCCGCCGGCGTGGCGGCGGCGGTGCGGGCGCTCCGGCCCCGCGCCCGCATCCTGGGGGTGGAACCCGAAGGGGGCGCCTCCATGAAGGCCGCTCTGGAGGCCGGGCACCCGGTCACCCTCGAGCGCACCGGCTCCATCGCGGACGGGCTCCTGCCCGTGCGCGCCGGCGACCTGACCTTCCGGCACCTGCAGGCGCTGGCGGACGGCGTGGTCACGGTGGCGGACGACGCCATCCGGGAAGCCACCCGCTTCCTGCTGCACCACCATCACCTGGTGGTGGAGTTTTCGGGCGCCGCCACAACCGCCGCGCTGCGGAGTAGGAGGGTGGACGTGGAGGGGCGCCGGGTGGCGGTGGTGGTCAGCGGCGGCAACCTGGACCCCTCATTCCTCACCGAACTGGCCTAGGGGCGCCGAGATGATCCAGGAGAAGGCGAACCGGACCCTCACCGGCATCCCGGGCATCCGGGTGGGCCACGCCGAGGTTCCGGGCGGCGGCAGCGGCTGCACCGTGGTGCTGGGCCCCTTCCGGGGCGCGGTGGAAGTCACCGGCATGGCGACCGGCACGCGGGAGCTGGGGACGCTCCACCCCGAGCACCTGGTGCCGGAGGCGCACGCCGTGGTCCTCTCGGGGGGCTCGGCCTTCGGTCTGGCGGCCGCCCACGGGGTCATGGCCTGGCTGGCCGAACGCGGCGAGGGCTTCCCCACCGGGGGCGGACCGGTCCCCATCGTCCCCGCGGCCATCCTCTACGACCTGGCCCCCGACCGCTCGCGCCCGGACGCGGCCACCGGCTTCGCGGCCGCCCGCGGCGCCACCGCCGACCCGGTGGCCGAGGGGCGCGTGGGAGCGGGAGCCGGCGCCACGGTCGGAAAGCTGGCCGGCGGCGCGGGGGCCATGCCCGGGGGGGTGGGAAGCTGGCTGCTGGACGCGGCCGGCTACCGGGTGGCGGCGCTGGCGGCCGTCAACGCCCTGGGCGACGTGCTGGACGCCTCCGGGTCCATCGTGGCGGGGGCGCGCGGACCGGACGGACGCTTCCTGGACGGCAGCCGGCTGCTGCGCGAAACGCCGCCCCCGGAGGAGAGCCCCTTCGGCAACACGACGCTCTGCGTAGTGGCGACCGACGCCCCGCTCGGGCAGCGCGACGTGCGCCGCATGGTCCGCATGGCCGCGGGTGCGCTGCCGCGCCGTATCCGCCCCGTAAACACGCCCTTCGACGGCGACGTCGTCTTCGGCCTCGCCCCCTCCCGCGAGGAGCGCGACCTCCCCGACCGGACCGTGATGGCGCTCGGAGACGGTGCCCGGGCAGCGCTCGAGGAGGCCATCACCCGCGCCGTCCTGGCGGACCGGGAGGGGTGACGATGCGCCGGCTGCTGCTCTTCGACATCGACGGGACGCTGGTGGAGGGCGGACCCGCCAAGGAGGCGTTCCACACCGCCCTGCTCGAGACGTACGGGACGGCGGGGCCCATCGAGTCCCACGAATTCTCGGGCAAGACCGATCCCCAGATCGCGCGCGAGTTGCTGGAGCGGGCCGGCCTGGAGAGCCACGACGTCGACGCGGGCCTGCCGGAGCTCTGGCGCGCCTACCTGCGCGAGCTGGAGGCGCGCCTCCCGGCCGACCCCATGCGCGTGCTGCCCGGTGTGCGCGCGCTCGTGGACGCCCTGGCCGGGCTGGGCGACGTGGCGCTGGCCCTGCTCACCGGCAACATCGTGCGCGGCGCTGAGCTCAAGCTGGGCTCGGCCGGCCTCTTCCAGCACTTCGCGACCGGGGCCTTCGGCTCCGACTCGGAGGAGCGCAATGACCTGCCCGGCTTCGCGCTCGAGCGGGCGCGCCGGCGGTGGGGCTTCGCCTTCCCCGCCGCGGAGGCGCTCGTCATCGGCGACACCCCGCGCGACGTGGCCTGCGGCCTCGCCCACGGCATGGTGACGGTGGGCGTGGCCACGGGCCGCTTCCCCGCGGACGCTCTGCGGGATGCCGGCGCCCATCACGTGGTGGCGGACTTCTCCGACACCGAAAGCCTGGTCTCGCTCGTCGTCGGCTGATCCCGATGCGTCGGACATGCCTTGATCCGGCCCCCGGCGCGCTTCATGTTTCACGTTCTGCCTACCGGGCCCCGCCGCACGGCGGGGTGCGCCACACCCCTGTCCAGCGAGGACGGATGTACCGCAACCAGATCTTCGGGGGCGCCTCCGGCGCCCTGCTGCTCGCCACCTTCGCCTGCACGCCCGGCGGCGTCGCCCTGGCGCCCGTGGAGTTCGAGGGCATGGACGATCCGGCCACCGTGGTCGGGATGGCCCGGGGCGTGACGCGCGGTAACCCCGACGCGCCCATCACCATCGCCGAGTTCGCGGACTACCAGTGCCCGGGGTGCGCCGGATTCGCGGGCCAGGTCAAGCCGCTCCTCGATCAGGCGTACGGGGACGGGGACCAGGTGAAGTTCGTCTTCTACGACTACCCCCTGGTCACCATCCACCCGCACGCCTTCCTGGCGTCGCGCGCCGCCCGCTGCGCCGCCGACCAGGACCGCTACTGGGACTACCACGACGCGCTCTTCCGCAACCAGCAGGCGTGGTCCCTCTCGCAGAGCGCGCCCCTGGGGCTCTTCGAGGACTACGCCGCCGAGGCGGGTCTGGAAGCGTCCGCCTTCCGGGCCTGCCTGCGCAGTGACATGCACGCCGAGCTGGTCACCGCCAACATGCAGCTGGGCAACCTGCTGGGGGTCACCGGGACCCCCACGGTGATGGTGAGCCAGGGCGACGGCACCGCCCGCCGGCTGGGGGACACCTCGTTCCCGGGCGTGCGCGGCGTGGTGGACGAGATGCTGGCCAACCTCGCCCCGCAGAGCGCCGGCGGTCCGGAGGCGGGCGGTCAGTGACCGACCCAACCGTGGCCAAGCGGATCGGGGTCCGGCTGATCCTGGCGGACGGCGGCGACTTCCTGGTGCACGACGTGGCGCTGCCCACGCCCGAGCCGGGGCGGTACGAGCGGCTGGTGGACTGGCTGCGGGAGGACCCCGCCGTGCTGGCCGAGCTGCACGTGGACGCGGCCCGGCTGGTGGCGGCCCACCTGCTGGACACGGGGGCGTGAGGGCGCCCGGATTCAGTCTCCGAGTCCGAGTTCCGCGAGCGTACGCTCCAGCGTCCACTCCCGCACCACCGGCGGGGGCCAGCGGCCGGCCGCCGCCGCCGTCAGGACGTGGTCCGCCTCCGCCCGTGCCCGCGCGGCGACGGGTTCGGTGAGCAGCCCGCGCGCCACCGCCTCTCCGAACTCCTCCTCGTCCAGCAGGCGGAGGGTTCCGTCCACCCCGGCCCAGACGTCCAGGAAGAGGTCCGTGGTGTCCCACACCAGGCCGGTCCCCTCCGCGCGTCGCGGCCGGCACGGGGTGATGACGTTGGCGTAGATCCCGGTGAAGCGTCCGGCGCGGTCGTGGAAACGGCCGACGTCGTGCCACCGCCCCGGAAAGGTGAACCACACCGCGGGCGCACCCGGCTCCAGCACGGTGCGTCCCTCCACCCGCAGCGGTCCGTCCAGGGGGGTGTTGGGGTGGTAGGTGACGGTCACCTCGGGCAGCTCCCGGACCAGCCGCTGGACGTATACCGACACGCGCCCGGGCGGCCGCAGATAGTGGATGCGGACCTCTTCCACGCTCACCCCGGCTCGGACTCCCCCGCATCGTCCGACGGAACGGCCTCCACGAAGACCTCCATGATGCCGCCGCAGACCGCGGGGCTCCAGGAGAGAACGTCGCGGGTGAGGTCCACACGCACCAGGTGTGCTCCGGCCCCCGCCAGCACCCGCCGCGCCGCCTCCAGCACCTCGGCCTCGCCGCAGCCGCCCCCGACCGTGCCCGCCAGTCCGGACACCGGGTCCAGGACCAGGCGGGCACCCACCTTGCGGGGCGTGGAACCGCGCGTGCCGACCACGGTGGCCAGGGCGCAGCGCCGTCCCGCAGCGCGCGCCTCGCGCAGCGCCGTCAGCACCGCTGGATCGAGCCCCGCGCTCACGCGGGATCCTCCACGGACCGCGCCCGGCGGTCCTCGTCCGCCGGCGGGTCACGGACCAGGCGCTCCAACACCCGCTCCACCCGGTGCAGGGGCGCGCCCGTGCCGCCGCGGCGTTCGAGCAGGATCTCCGCGGCCACCGCCACCGCGATTTCGGCAGGGGTCTCGGCGCCCACGTCCAGCCCCACCGGTGCCCGCACCGACGCCAGCCGTTCGCGCGGCACGCCCTCCGCCGCCAGCGCCTGGAAGGTGGCGCGCACCCGCCGCCGGCTGCCGATCATTCCCAGGTACCCCGGGGGGGTGGCCGAGAGCAGGACGCGCCGCAGGCACTCGTAGTCGTAACGGTGCCCGCGCGTGACCAGCACCAGGTGCGACTGCGGCCCCAGCGGGATGTCCCGGAAGGGGTCCGAAAAGTCGACGCGCAGCACGCGCGCCGCGGCCGGGAAGCGCTCGCGCGAGGCGAAGTCCGGCCGGTCGTCGGCCACCGTGACACGGAAGCCCAGCAGATCGCCCAGTGTGGCCAGCGGACGCGCGATGTGGCCCGCGCCCACGATCACCAGCTCCGGCTCCGGGCGATGGATCTCCAGGAAGACCGTCTCGCCCGCCACCGTGCACACCCCGTCCGGCGCGCGGCCTCCGTCTCCGCCCCCGCCGGCCAGGCCCCGGTCCGCCAGCGCGTCGATGTCCGCGTCCAGCGCTCCGGTCCCGACGGTGCCCATGCGTCGGACCGCACCCCCCGGCTCCCGAACCGTCACCCGCCGGCGGGGCCGCTCCGCCAGCAGGGTGACGACCGCCACGGACGCCCTCACCGCCACCTGCTCCGCCACCACCTCCGCCGCCCGCGTCGCGCCGAGGACCGGGGCCAGGTCCGCTGTCGGCCCGCCCGGCTCCGGCTCCGCGTCCGAAGCCCGGTCCGAGTCCGCGCCCGGGTCCCGCCCGAAGCGCGCGCGGTAGGCCTCGGGGGTGTCCACGTCCCGGCACACGCCCGCATCCGTCACCTCCACCTCCAGCACGCGCGCCGGGTCCCGCCGGACCACCGTGCGCGCGCCCCCCTCCAGCGCGGGATCCAGCAGTTCGGCGAACACCGGGGGGCGGAAGAGCACAGGGTGGCCGCGCCGCCCCTCCCAGCGCGGCACCACCACCGCCGGCCCCGCCGGCGCCGCCAGCAGGGCCGCCACCGTCGCAGGCCGGACGTCGGGATGGTCCACGGGGAGGAAGACCACGTCCTCCACGCCCGCCCCCTCCCCGGCGAGCGCGCGCAGCGCCACCCGCAGTGACGAGATCGGACCCGGGCCGGGCTCGGAGTTGCTGAGTACTCGCGCCCCGCAGCGGCGGGCCAGCCGGGCCTCGGGCCCGCTCGCGTCCGACACCACCACCAGCACCCGCTCGCATCCCCCCTCACGGAGCGCCGCCACCGCCCGGGCCAGGAAGGGCTCCCCGTCGGCGTCCAGCAGGGCCTTGGAGCGCCCCATCCGGCGCGAGCGCCCCGCGCACGGGACGACCCCGACCCCCCCGGACAGCTCCGCCGCCGTCACCGCCTTCAGTCCGCCGGGAAGGCGTCGTAGAAGAGCCGGTTGTCGCGCGCCAGTTCGGTGAGGAGCGGCGCGGGCGAGAAGCGCGCGCCGAAGCGGCCCTCCAGCTCCCAGAGCCGCTCCACCAGCGAGCGCGGGTGCTCCTCGTCGGCGAAGCGCAGCAGCCCGCCCCGGAAGGGCGGAAAGCCCGTCCCCATGATCATCCCGACGTCCACGTCGGCGGCGCTCGCCACGATGCCGTCCTGCAGCACGCGCGCGGCCTCGTTGATCATCGAGAGCACCAGCCGGTGCCGGATCTCCTCCTCCGCCACCGCGCCCCCACCGGGCGCCGCCAGCCCCAACTCCCCGTACACCGTCTCGTCCGGGCCCTCCGCCCGCCCGTCGCGGTAGCGATAGAACCCGCGTCCGTTCTTCCTGCCGAGCCGGTCCGAGCCCTCCAGGCGCTCGAGCACGGGCGAGGGGGCCATGCGCTCGCCGAAGGCGGTGTGCAGTGTCTCGCCGGCGTGACGGGCCACGTCGATGCCCACTTCGTCAAGGAGGCGCACCGGCCCCATGGGCATCCCGAAGCGGGTGGCGGCCCGATCCACCTCCGCCGTGGACGCCCCCTCGGTGAGCAGGTGTCCCGCCTCGTTCAGGTACGGACCCAGGATGCGGTTCACCAGAAAGCCCGGGCCGTCGCCGCACAGCACCGGCACCTTGCCCATGCGCACGGCGAGCGCCATGACGGTGGCCAGCACCTCAGGCTCGGTGCCGCTGCCCCGGATCACCTCCACCAGGGGCATACGGTGCACGGGGTTGAAGAAGTGCATTCCACAGAAGCGCCCGGGGCGTGCCAACGCCTCCGCCATCCCGTCCACCGAAAGCGACGAGGTGTTGGTGGCCAGCACGCAGGCCTCCCCCACCCGGGCCTCGGTCTCCGCCAGCACGGCACGCTTGACCTCCACGCGCTCGACCACCGCCTCCACCACCAGGTCCAGCGCCTCGAAGCCGCGGTAGTCCAGGCTGCCCGTGATGCGCCCCATGCGGACGTCGGCCTCCTGCCGGGTCAGGCGCCGACGTTCGACCTGCTTCTGGAAGAGGTCGCGCGCGTGCCGGAGCCCTCCGGCGACGGCCTCGTCGCGGATGTCCTTCATGCGCACGTGGATGCCGTTGTGGGCCGCGAGCTGGGCAATCCCGCCTCCCATCACGCCGGCCCCCAGCACCCCCATCCGCGCCACGCTGCGAGGCCGTGCCTCCGGCAGCACCCGCTCCACCTTGCGCGCCCGCTCACGCAGCCGGAAAACGTGCAGAAGCGAGCGATGGGCGGCCGTGGTGGTCAGTTCGCCGAAGGCCCGGGCCTCCTCGGCGAGCGCCGAGGCCACCGAGAGCGACATTCCCCGCCCCACTACCTGCAGGATCTTCTGCGGAGCGGGATAGTGGTCTCCGGTCTGCTTGAGCACACGTTTGCGCGCCGCCCGGAGCACCACTCTCCGGCCCGGCCCGGTCCCGTCCAGCAGGCGGTCGGCCAGGCCCGGGCGGCGGCGCGGGGGGGGCTCCCC
>JAVVFC010000094.1:0-10926 GCA_032250975.1 Longimicrobiales bacterium
CCCCGCCGGAGGCCGCGTCGGCGGGGAAGAGGATGGGGCGCGCCATGAAGATGATCACCACCACCATCAAGGCGCCCGCGATCCACCACGGCGTGTTGTTGGCCGCCGCCGGTGCGGGCGGACTCGCCGGTGCGGGCATCCGGCTCCCGGAAGATCCGCCCCGTGCTCCTCCCGCACCCCCACGGGCACCCCCACGGGCACGCCCGGCGCCGCCGTCGCTTCCGGCCCCCGGGCCGGCCGGCGCCGCTTCGCCTCCCGAGAGCGCGTGGCCACACCCGGTGCAGAACCGGGCACCCGGGTCCGCCTGGGCGCCACACTGGGTGCAGAACCGCTTCCCCAGCGCGGATCCGCAGGAAGCACAGAAGTTGCCTGACGCCGAGGCGCCGCAGGCCGGACAGGACTTGGTCTTGCTCATCGATCTCGGATCCTTCTCGCGGTTCGGCCTCCCTGCGGGAGACGCGCTACGGTCGGTGGGCGAGGGCCCGGAAGAGCAGCGGCCAGGTGCTCACCGTCTGTCCACGATAGTTGGGCTGGAAGCCAAAGAGAACCACCGAACCCCGTCCCACCGAAGCCCGCACCAGCGCCGGGCGACCCGCCACCCGGTCCGCGCCCAGCGCCCACCCGGACAGGAGAGGCGCGGGCGAGTACCGGGCCAGCACCTCCACGGTGGGGTCGGAGACGTCGAAGGCGCGGCTGCTGCGCCAGTACCAGGCCGACGCGTCGGGCCGCAGCCCCTCGGCGAAGGGCGTCTCCTCCAGCTCCACGGCCAGGATGCTTCCCGGGATGTAGAAGTCCTGAGGCGGCAGGCGCTCCACCCGGTTCGCCACCCCCAGACCGAACAGCTCCACCGCCAGATCGGTGGCCTCCTCCACCGCCACCAGGCGCCCGCCGTTCACCACGAAGTCACGGAGCGCCGTGAGCCCGCGCTCACCCACGCCTCCGGTGTACTCGGCCGGCAGCGTCCCGGCTTCGAAGCCGCCCCGGATCTGGTCCGGGCCCTGGGACTGCAGCAGGATCACGTCCCAGCGCTCCGCGAGGTCCCCCGCGCGCAGGTCGGCGTCGTGCAGGGTGTCGTACGCCAGCCCGTGCCGGTCGAACACCCACCGCGTCCAGCCCGCCTCCATGGACTCCCGCCACCCTTTGTAGATGGCCACCCGGGGGGCGTCCGCCCCGGTTAACGCCTCCGGCAGGGTGAAGCTCCACTCCGGGGGCGCGATGGGCTCGGACAGGGTCACCTGCGGCACGGCACGGACCGGCACCGCCTCCACATCCATCAGCAGAGGGAGGGTGTGGGCGGTGACGTCGTACGGCCGCAGCGGCGGTCCGCCCGGGTACTCCCGCAGATCGGGGTAGACCTGACGCTCGAGGAGCGTCTGGGCGAAGGCGGCGTAGGGCTGGCGCATCTCGACCACCCAGCTGCCCGCCGGAAAGCGCTCGCCGTCCGCCTGGAAGGCCTCCCCGGCACGGCGGACCTCCACCTCACCCATCGCCAGGATGCGCAGCAGATAGTCGAGTCCGGCACGGTCGGCCTCCGCCCGGGGCGTGCGCGGAATGACCCACGCCGCCGGCCACGTCGGCCACCCCTCCACCGCGCGCACCCCGATGCCCCAGAAGTTCTCCAGCCAGTAGCGCCGGTTCTTGGCGGCGTTGTCCAGCAGCGCCAGCGCCCCCGACTCCATGTAGTCCACGATCTCGGAGAGGCCCCACTCGCCGCCGGGCCAGGGATCCGGGTAGTTCCACGACCGGCGCGATGCGTCGAATCCGCGGCCCGGTCCCAGGCGCTCGGGGGGTACGGTGACGGAGGTGGCGAGCCGGGCGGAGGCGGTCTCGGAGAGGATGCGCGCCCCGGCATGGTAGTGCTGGTAGGCGCGGGCGGGCGTGTAGGCGTCGTACTGCGCGTTCACGACCACCCCCTGCTTCCCCTCCGCCTGCAGCGCCGCCGCCATGTAGCTCCCCAGCTGGTTCACGGCCGCGGTGAGCGCGGGATCGACGTTGGGCTCCCACGGCTCGATGTAGGGGGGGAAGAAGATGCGCGCCCCGTTCCCTCCCATCTGGTGCACGTCGTGGACGATCTGCGGGTGCCAGGCGTTGTGCGCCTTCTCCACCGTCAACTGCGTCTCCACCTGGGTGAAGGCGTACCAGTCGCGGTTGTTGTCGTGCCCCACGTAGGCGTGGTAGAGCCAGGGCAGGGGCGCCCCCTCGTACTCCGTTCCTTTGAAGCGGTTGTACCACTCCGCCACCCACTGCAGTCCGTCGGGGTTGAGCGCGGGAATGTCGAGCAGGATCACGTTGTCCAGGATCCGGCGCGTGCGCTCGTCCTCCGCGGTGGCCAGCCGGTGCAGCAGGCGCGCCGCCATCTGACCGCCGCCCACCTCGGTGCTGTGGATCTGGTGGGTGATGAGCACCACCGCCCGCCCGCGCTCCAGCAGGCGCTCGAGCTCGGCTTCGCCGGAGACCGTGCGCGGGTCGGCCAGCTTCATCTGGATGGCGCGCAGCTCGTCCAGGCGGGCCTGATTGGCCGCGCTGGTCACCGTGACCATCACGAAGGGCAGGCCCCGCGTACTGGTGCCCAGGGTGTCCACCCGGACCCGGCCGCTGCCCCGGGCGAGGGCCTCGTAGAACGCGGTCAACTGGTGCCAGTCGGCCAGGTTCCGGTCGGTGCCCGGCTCGAAGCCGAAGTGCTGCACCGGCGTCGGGATCGCCTGGGCGTGGAGGTGCGGGGCGCAGACGGGAAGGGCGACCAGGGCCAGGACGGCCGCGGCGCGCAGGGCAGCTCGCTTCATCGCATGATCCTCACGGGTCCGGGAGAGACACGGGATCGTAAACGCCGCCGGGGGTGCGGGCAACGCGGTCGGCCCGCCGTTCGCTGGCGCGCCACCCGCGCGGACGGCGCCCCTTGTCCTCCGCCGCCTGCTCCCCCTACCGTTTCCGCTGCCTTCCCCTGTCCCCCGGCATCCGGAGGTGTCCCGTGAGGCGTTCCGTTCCGCTGCTCCTTGCCCTTCCCGTTCTCGCCCTCGGCGTCGCGGCCTGCGCCGCGCCCGCCCCCGACGGCGGCTCGGCCGAGGACGCCGCCGACGCGCTCTCGGCCGAGCGCATCCGCACGCACCTGCGCACCCTCGCCTCGGACTCCTTCCTCGGGCGCGGCCCCGGCCAGCCCGGGGGCGACCTCGCGGCCGAGTACATCGCCGACCGCTTCCGCGAGGCGGGGCTGGAGCCGGTGGACGGATCGTACTACCAGGCGGTCCCCATGATCGGGACCACCCCCGTCCCCGCGTCGGTGCGCCTCGCCCTGCGCGGCCCGGGCGGCGCCACCGCGCCGGCGTACCTGGACGACATGGTCATCCACGCGGGCGACCCGCGCGGGGAGCCGGTCTCCGTCGAGGCCGAGCTGGTGTTCGCAGGGTACGGGATCGATGCCCCCGAGAACGGGTGGGCCGACTTCGGGGGCGTGGACGTCGCCGGCAAGGTGCTGCTGGTGCTGGTCAACGACCCCCCCGCTCCCACCGACGAGCCCGAGCTCTTCGGCGGCCCGGCCATGACCTATTACGGCCGCTGGACCTACAAGTACGAGGAGGCGGCGCGGCAGGGCGCGGCCGGGGTACTGATCGTGCACGAGACCGAGCCGGCCGGGTACCCCTGGAGCGTGGTCCGGGGCGGGTGGTCGGGCGAGCAGTTCGCGCTCCCGCCCGATCCCGCGGCGCCCCTGCCCCCGGCCTTCGTGGGGTGGATCTCGCGGTCCGCCACCGAGGCCGCGCTCGCCACGGCGGGCCTCGACTTCGAGGCGCTCAAGGCGCGCGCCGCCAGCCGGGGCTTCCGCGCCATGCCCACCGGGATCACCGCGTCGGCGGGGGTCGAGAGCCGCGTGCGCGAAGTCGAGACGGTCAACGTTGTGGGGCTGCTCCCCGGCACCGCGCGGCCGGACGAGGTCGTCACCATCACCTCACACTACGACCACTTCGGGGTGGGTGAGGTGATCGAGGGGGACTCGATCTACAACGGCGCGTACGACAACGCCTCGGGCACCGCACTCCTCATCGAGATGGCGGGCGCCACCACCGCGGCCGGCAGCACTCCCGAACGTTCCCTCCTCTTCATCGCCACCGCCGCCGAGGAGCAGGGTCTGCTCGGGGCGGCCTGGTACGCGCAGTCCCCCCTCTTCCCCTTCAGCCGTACGGTCGCCGAAGTGAACGTGGACGGCGCCAACCTCTGGGGCGAGACCGACGACGTCACCGTGCACGGCGAGGAGCGGAGCGACCTGGGTGCCTTCGCGCGCGCGCGCGCCGCCGAGATGGGCCTGACCATCGTCCCGGACGCCGAGCCCGAGAAGGGCTTCTTCTTCCGCAGCGATCACTTCCCCTTCGCGCTCGCGGGCGTTCCGGCGCTCTACTTCGAGCATGGGCGCGGCTACCGCGGCCGTCCCGAGGGGTGGGGCGACAGCATCCAGGCGGACTACACCGCCAACCACTACCACGCGCCCTCGGACGAGTACTCGGAGGAGTTCGTGCTGGACGGCGCCGTTCAGCAGGGCCGGCTCGCGCTGCTCACCATCCTCGACATCGCCAACGACGACGGCTGGCCGAACTGGGTGGCGGGGAGCGAATTCAAGGCGGCGCGCGACCGCATGATGGAGGGCGGCTGACGCCTCAGAGCCCCGAGGGATGATCCAGGAAGCACCACTCCAGGTGGAACATCCCGGCCAGGTGTTCGGCCAGTGCCCGCACGCCGAAGGTCTCCGTGCGGTAGTGGCCGCCGTAGAGGACGTTCACGCCCAGTTCGTGGGCGTCCGCGAAGGTGTGGTGGGACCCCTCCCCGGTCACCAGCGTGTCGATGCCCGCCCGCGCCGCGGCCTCGATGAAGGAGCCCCCGCCCCCCGTCACCACCGCCACCCTCCGCACCCGTTCCGGTCCCCCGGGGACCAGGCGGACCGGGCCGCCGACCGCCTCCTCGCAGCGGGCCACCAGGCCGGAGCGCTCCGCCTCCGCGGGTACTCCCTCCCAGCCGATGGGGCAGCCCTGGTAGGCGCCGAAGCGGCCCGTCACCTCCAGTCCGAGGGCGCGGGCGAGCAGAATGCAGTTGCCCACGTCGGGGTGCGCGTCCAGGGGCAGATGCGCCGCGTACAGCCCGATCCCGTGGCGGACGAGGGTACGCACCTTGCGGAACCGGTGTCCGGTGAGCGGGCGCAGCCCGTCCCAGAAGAGCCCGTGATGCACCAGGAGGACGTCCACGTGCGCGGCCGCGGCGTCCTGGAATACGGCCTCCGAGGCGTCGACGGCCACCGCCAGGATGCGCACCTCCTCGGGGCCTTCCACCTGGAGTCCGTTCAGGGCGTTGGGATAGTCCGGGTGCTCCTGCAGACAGAGGTAGGAGTCGAGATAATCGACCAGGGAATGCGTCTTCATGCGCGGTGTGCCGGTGTGGATAAGGGAGCGCCCGGATCCTCCACAGCGGGTCGGGGGAATGTGGAAAACAAGCCGCAGGCCGCATGAATACGGATGTCGTGTGCGTTATCCACAGATGTGGAAAATCTGGTCACGATTCCGAAACCGTTGAAGACGAACGGGTTACGGTGTCCGTGCGTCCGCGGGCGCCGGGGCGCTCGTCGGGCTGGACTTCGCGGGCTTCTCCGGTACGTCGGCGGACGCCGCCGCGGACTCGCCCATGGTGACCTTTCCGTTCAGGATCGCACCCTCCTCGAACTGCATGCGCCGGGCGCGCACTTCGCCGTCGACCTGGGCCGTGGCCTGAACCTCCAGGCGTGAGGCCGCGGTGAGCGAGCCCGTGATCCGGCCTCCCACGACCGCGTCCTGGGTGTGGACGTGGCCGTCCACCAACCCGTCCTTACCGATCACCACTGCCTTGCCGGCGCGGACGGTTCCCTCCACCGCCCCCTCCACGCGCAGGGTGCCGTCGGTGGTGCAATCCCCGACCACCTTCATGCCCGGCCCGATGATGGAGATCACCGTGTCGGACGCTGCGGGAGTGGGCTGACGATCTCGTGCCATGGAATACCTGTCGGGTTTGGGGTCAGCTGGGGGGCGAGACCAGGGTGAGCGGATCGACCGTCTCGCCATTCAGGCGGATCTCGAAGTGGAGGTGGGGGGCCGAGGACCGCCCGGTGTTGCCGGTCAGCGCGATGACCTCGTTGCGCCGCACCGTGCGGCCCATCTCCACCAGGATCTCCGACGCATGGGCATATAGAGTAAGGTAGCCCTCGCCGTGGTCCACCGTCACGAACTTTCCGTAGACCGGATCCTCGCCGGCTTCCGAGACGGTACCGGCGCCCGCGGCCCGGATGTAGTTGTGGGAGCCGATGGCAATGTCCAGGCCGGGGTGCTCCCCGTCGCCCCCTTCCAGAAGGTTCTGGGTGACGAAGCCCGCGGCCGTGAGCGGCCAGGAGGTGGGGAGCGAACCCTCCGGATCCACGGTGGAAGGACGCGTGCCCGCCGAGGGGGGACTCCAGAGCTCGGGGAGGATCCGCGACGTATCGATACCGAACATATCCCGAATACGCTCATACTGCTCCTCCAGGAGCTCGAGCTGCCGCGCCAGGGTGACCACCTGCCCGCGGGTCTCCTCGAACTGCGCCAGCTCCGCCTCCAGTTCCGGGACCCGGAACGCCTGGGCGGCCATGTACCACCAGGTCCCACCCAGCACGGCGACCGCCGCGACCAGGGCGACCGCCAGGGTCACCAGGGCCCGCAGGCGCCGGCGGCTCAGGCGGAAGGTCCGGGTGTCGCCCCCGTCCTCCGGGATCACCAGGATGCGGACGGCCGGCCGTTCGCTCATCAGTCAGCCCAGCACGTCCCGGGCCTCCACGCCTGCCAGCAGGGCGAAGACGCGCTCGAAATCCTCCGTCCCCAGGAAGGGGATCTCAATCGTCCCCTTCCCCTGGTCGGTGCCACCCCGGATCACGACCCGGGTGCCGAGCCGCTCGCGCAGCGCCCCCTCGAGCGCGCGCACCACCGGGTCGGCCCCGGTCCGACCGCCCCCGCTTCCGCCGCGCCCGGTCTTCCGCCCCGGCGACTCGCGGCCCGCCTTGACCCGCCGCTCCAGCTCCCGGACCGACCACCCTCCCCGCACCGCCTCCCGGGCCAGATCCGCCATGCGCACGGGGTCGTCCAGGGAGAGGAGGGCGCGGGCGTGACCGGCGCTCACCTCGCCCTCCGCCACCAGGCGCCGGACCGAGTGGGGCAGCTTGAGCAGGCGCACCGTGTTGGCGACGGTGGACCGTTCCTTGCCCACGGCGCGGGCGATCTCCGCCTGGGTCAGGGCGAAACGCTCGGTCAGCGCCTGGTACCCTTCGGCCTCCTCCAGAGGGTTGAGGGCCTCGCGCTGCAGATTCTCGACCAGCGCCAGCACCAGCAGGGTCTCGTCGTCCACCTCCCGCACCATCACCGGAGCGTCGTCCCACCCCAGGCTCTGGAGCGAGCGGAAGCGGCGCTCGCCCGCCACCAGCTCGAAGCGGTCGGGAGACCCCGGCGCCGGCCGTACCACCAGCGGCTGCAGCAGGCCGTTCTCGCGGATGGACTCGCGCAGTTCCCGCAGTTCGTCCTCCTGGAACTCCCGCCGCGGCTGCAGGGGGTTGGGGACGATCGCCTTCAACGCGATCCGGCGCACGTCGGCGGCCTCCGCCGCCGGGGGCCCGTCCGAGACGGCGTACTCCCCCAGGAGGGCGCTGAGCCCGCGCCCCAGGCGATCCTTCTTCACGGCTGGCCCCCCCGGGTCAGGGCCGGCTCCCCGAGCGCCCGGGGTGCGTTGGCGGCCACCACCTCCTTCGCCAGCGCCAGGTAGCTCTGGGCCCCGGCCGAGAGCACGTCGTAGAGCACGATCGGCTTGCCGAACGACGGGGCCTCGGCCAGACGGACGTTCCTGGGAATCCGGGACCGATACACCTTGCCCCCGAAGTACTCCCGGGCCTCGTCGGCCACCTGGCGGGAGAGGTTCAGCCGCTTGTCGTACATGGTCAGCAGCACGCCCTCGATGTCCAGGTCGGGGTTCAGCCCCTTCTGCACCAGGCGCACCGTGTTGAGCAGCTGGCTCAGGCCCTCCAGGGCGTAGAACTCGCACTGGATGGGGATGAGCACCGAGTCCGCGGCGGTGAGCGTGTTGAGCGTCAGCAGGCCCAGCGACGGCGGGCAGTCGACCAGGATGAAGTCGTAGTCCGCCCGCAGGGGGGCCAGCGCGCGCCGCAGCACGGTCTCGCGCTGCCCCGCCCCGACCAGCTCGATCTCCGCCCCCACCAGGTCCCGCGTGGACGGGATCAGGTCGAGGTGCTCGAAGTGTAGGGAGCGCGCCACGCACTCCCCCGCCGGCCGCTCCTCGACCAGCACGTCGTAGATGCTGGGGAGCCGATCCCGATTCTCCAGTCCGAGCCCCGAAGTCGCGTTCCCCTGGGGATCGATGTCCACGATCAGGGTGCGCAACTCCATGACGGCCAGCGAGGCCCCCAGGTTGATGGCGGTCGTGGTCTTGCCCACCCCGCCCTTCTGGTTGGCGATGGCGATGATCTTGGACATCCGCGCGGCACCCTCCGGATCCAGGTTTTGGGGGGAGGGAATATACCTCGCTCTCCGGTCCCGGGTAAGGCTGTCCGACCGACCTCCGCGCCGCGGGGCCCGGGTGTGCGCCCCGGGCGGCCCCCCGGGGTAGAGGTCACGGAGGAGCTCCTGACCGGTGCGGAGGGTTGACCGGTGCGCGGCCCGGAATCCACCTTGGCGGATCATCCGGCCCTGCACGGGCCCCGCAAACACCTCACCGGAGAACCCCGGCGGCGCCTGCGAGTGTCCTCCCCCACCGCCCTCCTGCCCCTCGAGGTCCCTACGATGGCCCGCACATCACCTGCCCCGCGCGCCAACGCCCGCCCCGCTTCCCGCCGGCGCTTCCTTCTGCTCGCCGGCCTCGCCCTGCTGGCCGGCGCCGGCGCCTGCACCGACCCGGCCGGCCCGCCCGAAGGCGCGAACGCCGAGGCTCTGGTCGGGGACTGGGACGCCTCCGCCGTGGTCGTCACCAACCTCGCCGTCCCGGAGCAGAGCATCGACCTGACGGCCGGAGGGGCCACCTTCACGCTCAACGTCCAACCCTCTGGGCAGTACACGGCCACCCTGACCTTTCTCGGATCGCCGGTCACCGAGATCGGCTTCCTGACCCTGGAGGGCGACGTGCTCACCTTCCTCCGGCAATTCCCCTCCCCCGACACCGCCACCGCCGTCTTCACCCAGCTCGGCCCCGACCGGGTGCGCTTCGTGGGCGAGTCCGCCTTCGACTTCGACGGGAACGGCGAGTCCGACCCGGCGTCCCTCCTCACCGAGTTGGAGCGAACGAGCGCCCCCGGGACCTGACGCCACGCCGCGGCCGGGCACCGCGGCGTCGGCGGCGGGGTACCTGTTTCACGTGAAACACCCGCCCCGGCGGCGGACGTCCCCCCTTGTCCCGGATCGAGATGTTTCACGTGAAACATCCGCGACCTCACAGATGGGGACAGAAAACGGCGCTTTCCGCCCTAACTTGTTGCTGCCCTTGGGGTTACGGACTTTCTCCACCCACCCTGTCCGTCCCGCCCCGCCCGTCGCCCCCTGCCCGCCAGCGCCGGAGCTCCATCACCAGGTTCTGCAGGTCCGCGGGGGAGACACCGGGGATGCGCCCCGCCTGCGCCAGGCTGGACGGCCGCACCCGTGCCAGCTTCTCGCGCGCTTCCCAGCTGAGCGTGTGGAAGCTCTCGTAGGGCAGCGCCTCGGGCAGAACCACCTCGGCCTGGGCCCGCAGCGCCCGGGCCCGCTCGCGCTCCCGCTCGACGTACCCCGCGTACTTCACCTCGACCTCCACCTCCGCCACCGTCTCCGGGTCCGGCGGGGGCGCGCCGTCCGTGAGCCCTCCGGCCAGCAGCGCCTCGGCGCTCACTCCCGGCCGACGCACCAGTTCCTCGGCCGGGGTAGGAGCAC
This sequence comes from Longimicrobiales bacterium, assembly GCA_032250975.1. Taxonomy (GTDB): domain Bacteria; phylum Gemmatimonadota; class Gemmatimonadetes; order Longimicrobiales; family Gaopeijiaceae; genus Gaopeijia. Next base: position 9,939 of record JAVVFC010000094.1, read on the forward strand.
GGACCGGCTCGGAGCCCGCTGCGCGCAGCACCGGGTTCACGCGCTCCGGGGGCAGCGACGTGGTGCGGAGCCAGCGCCGGAAAGCGTCCCGCCGGCCCAGCCGCTCCTCCAGCACCTCGGCCTGATCGGGGGTGAGCAGTCCCACGTCGCGCGCCAGGGGTCCGAGGCGGGCGAGCGCATTGTCCTGCCGGAGCAGCAGCCGATACTCCGCGCGCGAGGTGAACAGCCGGTAGGGCTCGTCCACCCCCCGGGTCACCAGATCGTCCACCAGCACGCCGATGTAGGCCTGGTCCCGCTCCAGCACCAGGGGCTTGCGGGCCTGTACCCGGAGCGCGGCGTTGGCCCCTGCCACCACCCCCTGGCCGGCCGCCTCCTCGTAGCCGGTGGTGCCGCAGATCTGGCCGGCCAGAAAGAGCCCCGCCACCCCGCGCACCTCCAGCGTGTGGCGCAGCTGGTGCGGCGGGAAGTAGTCGTACTCGATGGCGTACCCGGGCCGCGTCATCCGCACCTCCTCCAGTCCGGGCAGCGTGCGCAGAAAGGCGGCCTGCACCTCCGCGGGGAGCGAGGTCGAGAGGCCGTTCACGTAGAACTCCCGGGTGTCCAGCCCCTCCGGCTCCAGAAAGACCTGGTGGCGGCGCGCGTCCGGGAAGCGGACCACCTTGTCCTCGATCGAGGGGCAGTAGCGCGGCCCGCGCCCGGAGATCTCGCCGCCGTGCAGCGCGCTGCGCGCCAGGTTCCGGGTCACGACCTCCTTGAGCGCGTCCCCGGCCCAGGTGATCCAGCAGGGAAGCTGCGGCGGCAGCGGCTCGCGGCGGTAGAAGGAGAAGCGGAAGTCGCCGGCCTCCCCGTCCTGCCGCTCGAGCCGGTCGAAGTCCACCGTGCGTCCGTCCACCCGCGGCGGGGTCCCGGTCTTGAAGCGCCCCACCTCCAGACCCCGCGCCTCCAGCGCCTCGGCCAGCTCCAGGGCGGGCGCCTCCCCGGCCCGGCC
>JAVVFC010000095.1:0-10833 GCA_032250975.1 Longimicrobiales bacterium
GCTGGTGCTGGAAACCGCGGTGGTCGAGGACGAGGCGCCGGCGCTGCACCGCATCGTGCGCACGGCCGAGCCGGGCTTCGTGGCCGCCTGCCTTGCCGCCGGGCGTGGCGGGCCGCGGCGCGCGCGCGGCGACAGGCGCGCATGCGGTTGGCGGCGGTGGGGGCCTACCTCCGGGAGCGAGGCTCGCTTCGGGCCCGTCTGCTGGCCTACTTCGGCGAGGAGCCGTAGGGCGGCGGTGGTGCGGGTGGCGCGACTCCCTCTATCTTGAAGCATTCTTCCGACTCGACTCCGGCGGGGCCGTCCGTTCCCCGAGGGGATACATGCACCGATACTTCAGTGACGCACACCGGGCGCTGCGCGCCCGGGTCCGGGACTTCGCGCTCGACTCCGTGGTTCCGGTGGCGCGTGAGTTGGATGCGTCCTCCCGCTTTCCCTGGGAGAACGTCCGCACGATGGGCGAGTTGGGCCTGCTCGGCGTCCCGGTGCCGCGCGAGTTCGGGGGGCAGGGGCTCGACTACACCAGCTACATTCTCACGGTGGAGGAACTGGCCCGCCACGACGCCTCGCACGCCATCACGGTGTCGGCCCACACCACGCTCGGCAGCGGTCCGATCCTGCAGTTCGGCAGCCGGGCCCAGCAGGAACGCTACCTGCCTCTGCTGGCCTCGGGACGGGTGCTGGGGGGATTCGGGCTCACCGAGCCGGGCGCCGGCTCCGATTCGGCCGGCACCCGCACGCGGGCGGTACCGGAGGGGGACGGCTACCGCCTGGATGGCAGCAAGATCTTCATCACCCACGCCGGCGTGGGGGAGATCTTCACCGTCACCGCGGTCACCGATCCGGAGGCGGGTGCGCGCGGAATCTCCGCCTTCATCGTCACCAAGCCCTCGGTGGATGCCGAGCGCGTCCGGGCGCTGGGACTGGGACCGCGCGAGGGGGAGCTGAGCTACACGCCCGGCGTCCGGTCGGGCAAGAAGGAGGACAAGATGGGGTGGCGGGCCTCCGACACCCGTGAGCTCCTCCTGGAGGAGGCGCGCGTGGGCGCGGACGGCCTGCTGGGGGTGGAGGGCGAGGGCTTCGTGAACTTCATGCAGACCCTCGACGCCGGCCGTATCGGGATCGCGGGCCTCTCCCTGGGTCTGGCGCACGGGGCGTTCGAGGCGGCGGTGCGCTACACGGCCGCCCGCCGGCAGTTCGCGCGGCCGCTCTTTGACTTCCAGCAGGTCCAGTTTCCGCTGGCCGACCTGGCCACCGAGCTCGAGGCCGGCGAGCACCTGACCTACAACGCCGCCCGCCTCAAGGACGAGGGCCAGCCCTTCTCCCGGGAGGCCGCCATGGCGAAGCTTTTCTGTTCGGAGTTGGCCATGCGGGCCACTCTGACCGCCGTGCAGCTCATGGGCGGGGCGGGATACTCGGACGACCATCCGGTGGAACGCATGGCCCGCGACGCGAAGATCTGTGAGATCGGTGAAGGGACGAGCGAAGTGCAGCGGCTCGTCATCGCCCGCCACATCCTCAGGGACGTCCTGGGTGCGGCGGCGTGACGGATGTGGGGAAGTACTCTGAAAACAACCCGGTTCCGCACGAGACCGTGACCGTGCCGCGCCGCCGCAGCCGCTCGGGACGCCTCGTCCCGGCCGGGTGCGGGGCGGCGGTGGGGGGACGGGGCGGAGCCAGACCAGACAACGGAGCTGTGCGGATTGCGTCGTGAAATCCTGGTGAGCGCCTCACCCCGCGAGTCGTGGGTGGCGCTCCTCGAGGACGGACAACTCGTCGAGGTGATGTTCGACCGCCCGGACCAGGGGCGGGTCATCGGGGACATCTACCTGGGTCGGGTCGAGGCCGTCATCCCCGGCATTCAGGCCGCCTTCGTGGACATCGGCACGGAGAAGGCCGGCTTCCTGCACGTATCGGACCTCGACTACGACGACGACGCCGAGGACGACGACGCCAACGGCAACGGGGGCGGCAACGGGGGCGGCAACGGCGGAGGCCGCCGCCGCCGGAAAGACTTCCCGCCCATCCAGGACCAGTTGCAGCGGGGACAGCAGATCCTGGTGCAGGTCACCAAGGAGCCCATCAGCACCAAGGGCCCCCGCCTGACCGCGCAGGTCTCGTTGCCGGGGCGCTTCCTGGTCTACATCCCGGGCAGCTCGCACATCGGGGTGAGCCGCAAGATCGACGACCGCTCCGAGCGGCAGCGTCTGCGCGCCATGATGCGGGAGATCGTGCCCGAGGGGCAGGCCGGCGTCATCGTGCGCACGGTGGGAGAGGAGGTCACGCACGAGACGCTGGATCGGGAGTACCGCCGCCTGCACCGCAACTGGAAGAAGATCCAGGGGCGCGCACGCTCCCTCAAGCGGGCTCCGGCTCTCGTGCACCGGGACGCGAAGCTCATCTCGGGCGTGATCCGCGACCTCTTCTCCGACAAGTTCGAGTCGCTGGTCGTGGACTCGCGCGAGATCCACAACGAGATCGTCCAGTACGTCTCCAACGTGGCGCCCGAACTGCTGGACCGGATCCACCTGTACGAGGAGGACGTCCCCCTCTTCGACAAGCACGAGGTGGAGGAGGGCATCCGGCAGGCGTTCGAGCGCAAGGTGGAACTCCCCTCGGGTGGATACGTGATCATCGAGCCCACCGAGGCGCTGGTCTCCATCGACGTGAACACGGGCCGCTACACGGGCAAGAAGGACCCCGAGCGGACGATCCTCAAGACCAACCTCGACGCCGCGCGCGAGATCGCCAAACAGCTGCGCCTGCGGGATGTGGGCGGCATCATCGTGGTCGATTTCATTGACATGGAGTCCCAGCAGAACCGGGACCGGGTGCTGCACGAGTTGCGCAGTCACCTGGGTCGTGACCGGGCGCGCACCCGCGCCTTCGAGGTCTCGGGCCTCGGACTGGTGGAGATGACCCGCCAGCGGGTGCGTCCCTCGCTGTTTCAGGCGCTCACGCAGAGCTGCCGCTACTGCGGCGGCTCGGGCCGCGTCTACACGCCCGCGACCGTTGTGCGGCGCATCGAGCGCGCCCTGGTGCGGGCGGGCGCAGTGGAGGAGGAGAAGTCCGTGGTGGTCCGGGTCCACCCCGAGGTCGCGCTGCGTGTGCTCGAGGACGAGCCCAGCTTTCTCAAGCGCGTGCGCTCGCAGACCGGGCTCCAGCTGACGCTGCGGGACGATCCTCTGCTGCGCGAGGACGAATTCCACCTGCTCTCGGGCCCGGCGGAAGCGGACGTCACCCAGCGCTACGCGCTCCACGCCGACGGTTGAAGTCGGGCTGCCACCGGGGCGGGGTTGACCGCGGCGGCGTTCAACGCGAATTTTTCAGGCTCTGTGCAACATGAAGACCCCTGGGGTTCAGACTATGTTTGCGGTTTTCCAGACCGGCGGAAAGCAGTTCCGCGCCGAGCCCGGCGCCCTCCTTCGTGTGCCCTCCCTGGCCGCGGAGCCCGGAGACGCCGTCACCTTCGAGGAGGTGCTGCTCACCTCGGACGAGGGCGACGTTCGCGTCGGTGCGCCCACGGTGGAGGGGGCCCGCGTGGCCGCCGAAGTCGTGCGTCACGGACGCGACCGCAAGGTCATCGTCTTCAAGCGCAAGCGGCGCAAGGGATATCGCCGCAAGCAGGGACACCGCCAGGGGTACACCGAGGTCCGCGTGAGCGAGGTGGTGGTCTGATATGGCACACAAGAAAGGCGTCGGCTCGAGCCGCAACGGGCGCGACAGCAACCCGCAGTACCTGGGCGTGAAGCGCTACGGCGGGGAGTTCGTCACGGCCGGCAGCATTCTGGTCCGGCAGCGCGGCACCCGCTTCCACCCGGGCCGCAACGTCAAGCGCGGCGGCGACGACACCCTGTTCGCGGTCGCCGACGGCGTGGTCAAGTTCGAGAGCTACCAGCGGCGCAGCGCCGTCTCGGTCTACCCCACGGAGTAGGCCGTCCGGGGTGCGACCGCGCTTCCGTCCGGATCGGACGGGCACTTTTTCGCACCCCGAGGGTAGTGTACTTCCCGTAAAGCGCGTCCGACCCGATAATCCTCCGTCGGACGCCGTTCCGGCGCCGCGCTCGCGCGGTCCGGATCCGGTCCCCCCAGCCCCCTTGAGGCGTGGTGCATCCTGGCGCCGCGATCCGACGGGCGGGCTCGGAAAGGAGGTCTTACATAGATGGAACGGAAAGAGAAGCCTCGAAGTACCCGGCGCCTCACCGACACGCTCCCGCTGCTGGCGGGCGCGCTCCGACGCCTCCCCGGCGTCGCCGTGGTGCCCCCCATGGGCGCCCTCGCCGCCCTGGCGACCCTGCCCTTCATCGTCCCCGGAAGCTCGGGGGACGTCGATGCCGAGGCGGGCGTGGTCGCCGTCAGCCTCCCGCCCCCGGCCGCCTTCCCGGGCGTTCCGCCCGCCGGCGCGGCGCGCGTGGAGTACTGGCGCGCCCGCTTCCTGGGAGACCTGGCGGGAACGATCGAGGAGTTCCGCGTCCAGGAGCGCGTGTACGGGGCGCTCATCCGGGAGAAGCTGACCGAGCGCGGCCTTCCGTCCGAGCTCCTCTACCTGGCGATGATCGAGTCGGGGCTTCGGCCGCGTGCCACCTCGCGCGTGGAAGCGGCGGGGGTGTGGCAGTTCATGGGGCCCACCGCCGAGGCGTACGGGCTGCGTGTGGACGGTTGGGTGGACGAGCGCCGCGATCCCGTGCGCGCCACCGACGCGGCGCTGGACTACCTGGGGTGGCTCTTCGAGCAGTACGGCTCGTGGTCGCTGGCGGCCGCGGCCTACAACGCGGGTCCTACGCGGGTCAACCGGATCCTGCGGGAGCACGGCTGGGACGGCACCGACGGCGATCACTTCTACTGGGAGATCCGTCCCGCCCTCCCCTTCGAGACCCGGGAGTACATCCCGCGCCTCATGGCGGTGGCGGAGGTCGTGAAGGCGCTCGACCGGCTCGAGGCGGAGGCCGGGATGAAGGGGCCCGTCCCGGGCGACCGGGGCAACCGGAGCGGCACGGCGCCCGCCGTGCGCACCGTGGGCGACACCCGACCCGGCGGGTACACCTTCTCGCAGGTGTGGATGCCGGGAGGCACCGACCTGGGGCTGGTGGCCGACCGCCTGGAGGTGGAGCGGCGCGTGATCGCCATGCTCAACCCGCACCTCATCCAGGGGCGCACGCCTCCGGGGGAGGCCTTCCCGGTGCGAGTGCCGTCCGGCTCCGCCTTCCAGGCAGTGGCGTCGCTGGGGCGGGGCGGACGGGGCCTCCGGCGGACGGACGACTGAGCCGATCTATCCGCTGAGCCTCGCCGCCTTGCACCGGTACGTGGGCCGCGGCATCATGGTCCGCATGGCATGCCCCTCGCACGTCCGGGCTCCGCACCGGGTGGCGCGGCCCTCCGCGCCCGCCCCGACGCCGCCCTCCGCGCCCGCCCCGACGCGGTCCCGCGTGTTCGGCGCGGTCCTGTCGCTGGCGCTGTGGCTGACGCTTTTCCCGGCGTTCCCTCCGGAGACGGCCCTGGCGCGGCCGTTGGCGGCCCAGCAGGCGGCCCCTGCCACCGTGCTGGGCCGGGTGTCGGATCGGGACACGGGCACCCCCCTGGTTGGCGCTTTCGTCACCCTCCTCGACGGGGAGGGCGTCCGCCGCGCCGGGGTGCTGACCGACGAGGCCGGGCGCTACGTGATGCGCGCCCCGGCCCCGGGACGCTACCGACTGCGGGCGTCGCGCATCGGCGTGGAGAGCGCCTTCAGCGTCTTCTTCGAGGTCGCGGCCGGGGGGGTGGTGAACCGGGACCTCCAGACGACGGCCGCCGCCGTGACGCTGGCCGGCCTGGAGGTGACCGGCGAAACCCGCCGCTGCCGAATCGCCGGCGACCAGGCCTCGGCCACGGTGGGCATCTGGGAGGAGGCGCGCAAGGCGCTGGAGGTGGCCGAGTGGGTGGACGAGGGCGGCTACCTCTACGATATCCGCGTCTTCCGGCGCCGGTACGACCCGGGCGGGGCGCGGGTGGTGCGCGAGACCACGCGGCGCGAGAGCCGGGCGGGAAGGGTGGCCTTCCGCGCCCTGGAGACGGACCGCCTGCTCGAGGACGGGTTCGTGCAGCCGGAGGGGGACGGATTCGTCTACTACGCGCCGGACGCGGGCGTCCTGCTGGACGACGCCTTCCTGGACACCCACTGCTTCAGGGCCGTGCGCGACGGGGACCGGGTGGGGCTCGACTTCGAGCCCGTGGGTCGCCGGGATGTCCCCGACATCGCGGGGACGCTATGGCTCACGGGGGACGGCGCGCTCGAGCGGGTGGAGTACCGCTATACCGGACTTCCGGAGCCGGCGCGGAGCGCGCCCGGTATCGGTGGTGAAATCCACTTCCGGCGGATGGAGGAGGGGGCGTGGATCGTGAGCCGCTGGCATGTGCGCATGCCGGTGGTGGGGCAGGTCTTCTCTCCCGGCGGCACGCTGTTGCGCACCGAGGTCGCGGGCGTGGACGAGGAGGGCGCGGAGGTGACGCGTGCGCGCCGGACCGAGCGGATCGTGCTGCGGGGGGAGGATCGGTTCGGGACCGTCCGGGGGCGGGCGCTGGGCGCCGACGACGTGCCGGTGGTGGGCGCGCGGGTGTTCCTCTCGGGTACCGCCCACGAGGTCAGGACCGCGGCGGACGGGACGTTCCGGATCGAGGGCGTCGGCCCCGGCGTCTACCGTGCGGTGCTCGACCACCCCCGCCTGGACTCGCTGGGGCTGCCCCCGCAGGAGCACACGTTGGCGGTCGAGGCCGACTCGGTCACCGGATTGAACGTCCGGCTTCTGGAGCCCATCGACGTGATCGACGGGCGTTGCACGGAGGGGGGCGGTTGGCGGGTGCTCACCGGGTCCACGGAGGCGGATCGGGGCCGAAGCGCGGACCTGGGCGGGAGCGTGCTGGACGGGTCGGGCGCCCCGCTGGCGGGGTGGCCCGTGCGCGTGCGCTGGGCCCGGTACTGGATTTCACAGGGCGGAACGGGGGCGGTGGCGACCGAGCGGCAGCGCGACGGGGCCGTCGTGAGCACCGACGCCCACGGCGGGTGGGCGATCTGCGGCGTGCCCGCGGATCACCCCGTGGAGGTGTCGGTCGCGGTCCGACCGCTCACCGACGAGGAGCTGGCGCGGGGCGGAGACGTGAACTGGGAGCGTCCCCTCGAGATACCGCACGGGAGCCTCGAGCGGCGGCACTGGCTCACCCTCCGCGGGGGGCGCTGACCTTCAGAGTCCAGCGTCAGTCCGGCCCTCCGGCCCCTCCCGCTGGCGCCCCCGCTCCGGTCCTTTCGGACGCCCCGCGGACCCGCTCCGGGAAGAAGCGGGTCAGGTGCCCCTCCGGCTGGGGCGCGGTGGCGAGGCTCACCCCCACCAGCACCGGTACGTGCACCAGCACCCCCAGCACCCCCTCGTGGATGTCGAAGGGGCGCAGGTCGGGATTCATCCAGAAGACGACCGCGGTGGCCGCGCCCGCCACCAGCCCGGCGAAGGCCCCGGGGGTTGTGGCGCGCCGCCAGTAGAGCGATGCCACCACCGTGGGCGCGAACTGCGCGATGATCCCGTAGGCGGTGGCCAGCAGCAGGACGAGCGACGAGTCGGGATCGAGCGCCGCCCGGTACGCCGCGGCCCCCACCAGGAGCACGAGCGCGCGCATGAGCAGGCGCTGCTGGTGGTCGTTGAGCCGCTTCCAGGGACCGACGCCATCCTCGACCACCACCGAGGCCGCCGCGTGCAGGAGGGCGTCCCCGGTGGACATCGACGCCGAGAGCGCCCCCGCGCAGAACAGCCCCACAACGAGGGCCGGCAGGCCGGTCTCCAGCACCATGAAGGGAAGGATGAAGTCCGCCGAGGGCGGGGCGGTGGGGAAGAGCACCCCCGCGAAGCCGATCAGGAAGACCGGGACGAGGAAGAGCTGGAAGGTGGGAAAGAGGATCACCGTGCGGCGCAGCGTGTCGTCGTCCCGGGCGGTGAACGCCTTCATGAAGAGGTGCGGCCACATCATGAGCCCAATCGCGCTCACCAGGATGAACGACGAGTAGCCGCCCCAGCTCCACGGATCCCCGGCGGCCGTGAGACCGGGCGGCACCAGCAGCTCGGGGCGGGCCTCGAGGATCTGCTCGAACATCGCGCCCACCCCGCCGTACATCTTGATGGGCAGGTAGAGCCCCAGCGTCCAGGCGATCACCACCATGAAGATCCCCTGGAAGGTGTTGGTCCACCCCACCGCCATCACCCCCGAGCGGAGCACGTAGGCCATCACGATCCCGTACGCCACCAGCGCCCCCAGCCAGAGGGGGACGTGCCCGTCGGTGACCGCCTCGATGACGATCCCCGCCCCCCGCATCTGCAGGGTGACGTAGGGGACGAAGGCGGCCACGCTGAGGACCGCCAGCAGGGTGGAGAGGGGACGGGAGGGGAAGCGCCCGCACACCAGCTGCGCCTGCGTGACGTACCCCAGCCGCCGGCCGAGGCCGGCGATGCGGGGCCCCATCCAGTAGAAGGGCGCCATGCCGAGCGCCCCGTAGGAGAGGATGTAGAAGGCGGCCGCGCCCTGCGAGTAGGCCCATCCGGGCCCGCCCAGGAAGGCGAAGGCGCTGAAGACCGACGCGCCCGTCACGAAGTACATCACCAGCAGCCCGAAGCTGCGGTCGCCGGCCACGTACCCCTGCACGCTGTGCGACGTGCGGCGCCCGGCCAGCAGCCCGATGGCGAGGGTCACGCCCAGGTAGAAGGCGATGACGACGGTGATCACCATCCAGCGCTCCATCATTCGTCCTCCCGGTGGCGGCGCTCCACCCGGTCCAGCGCCACCAGGACCAGGACCGAGCCCGCGATCCACCCGGCCACCCAGGCGAAGGAGAAGGGGAGCCCCAGCACGAAGGGGCGCACCCGGGCGAAGGGGAGCATGCCCGGCCAGGTCACGAAGACCAGCATGAGCAGGTGGTAGCCCACCGCCAGAAGCCGTGCCGCGCCGAGCTTCATCGGCCGCCGCCTCCCACCCGCCGCTTCACCTCGAGCGGCACCCGCGTGCCGTACTCCGTGACCCCCGCGAGCCGCGAGAAGTGGTCCCACGCGGCCGCCGAGACAGCCTCGATCAGAGCGCCCCCGTCGCCGCCATAGCTCGACATCACCACCAGCACGTAGGGGCGGTCGGGGAGGTTCACCAGCCCCCATACCGTAGCCACCCCCGTGATTCCGCCCGGTTTGAAGGCGATGGGGACGGCCGCGGGCACCGGGGCCCGGATCGGTCCGCCCTTGGGGAGCTCCAGGATCTCCCGCACCCGGGCGCAGGCGGCGGCGCCCATGGGAAGGTCACACACGGCGATCCGCTCCATGATGCGCGCGGCGTCCTGGGGCGTGGAGAGGTTCTCCTCGCCGCGCGCCGAGGCCTCGGGGCGGATCATCTTCCGCTGCAGCCGGGTTTCGGGCGCGTCCAGCGAGGCGGAGAGCGCGTTCACCGCATCCATTCCCAGCGCGTCGATGAGGACGTTGGTGGCCGTGTTGTCGGAGTAGAGGATCATGTAGACGGCCAGGTCCTCCAGCGAGAGCGCGGAGCCCCCGTCGGTGAGGTACTGCAGGACCCCACTCCCCCCGGTGCGCACCGCATCCGTGATCTCGACCCGCCGGGCCAGCAGCCCCCGCTCCCGCTCCCCCCGGCGGAAGAGTTCGAGCAGGATCGGGACCTTGATGGCCGAGGCCTGGGGGAACACCAGGTGGTCCCGCACCGCGAAGCGCGTGCCGTCGGTCAGGTCCACGATGTGGACGCCGGCCACCCCCTCATACCCGGTTACCAGCGCCTCCAGCCGCGCCTGGAAGTCCCGGCGCAGGATCTCGCGGTGCTCGGCCTGCCCGGCGGCGGGCGCCGCCGAAGAGAGGAGCGCGGACAGGGCGAGCGCGAGGGGAAGGGGGTGCCGGGTGGGGAACATGGGACGCCTCCGGGTTCGGGACCGAAGGGCCCATCCTACAAGGCGGGCGCGGGTGGGGCGAGGGGCCGGTGGGGCGTGGGGCGGCCCGCCTCTACCGCCCCCGGAACTCCGGCGTCCGCTTCTCCACGAAGGCGCGCACCCCCTCCCGGCCGTCCTCGCTCCCGAAGGCGGCCAGGAAGAGCTCGCGCTCCAACTCCAGGCCGGCCGAGAGTGGCGTCTCCTGCGCCGCGCGTACGGACTGCTTGATGAGACGCAGCGAGACCGGGCTCCAGCGCGCCATGCGGCCGGCCACCTCGAGCGCCTTCTCCAGATGCTCCCCCTCTTCCACCAGGAACTCCACCAGCCCGATGCGGTGCGCCTCCTCGGCGTCCACCATGTCGCCGGTGAGCGCCATGCGGAGCGCCTGGCCTGGCCCCACCAGCCGCGCGAGCCGCTGGGTGCCGCCGGCCCCGGGGATCAGGCCGATGCGCACCTCCGCCTGCGAGAAGCGGGCGGTGCGGTCGGCGATGCGGAGGTCGCATGCCAGCGCCAGCTCGGAGCCGCCTCCCAGGCAGAATCCGTGGATGGCGGCCAGGATGGGCTTGGGGAAGTCGGCCACCGCCTCGTACACCCGGCGCCGCAGGTAGACCTGCCGCTGTTCGTTGGCGGTGCGGGCGGCGAACTCCGAAATGTCGGCGCCCGCTACGAAGGCCTTCTCGCCCGCGCCGTGCAGCACCGCGACCTTGACGCGGTCGTCGTCGGCCAGGACGTCCACCGCCGCCATGAGGGCCTGGCGCACCGCCTCGTTCATGGCGTTCAGCTTGTCGGGGCGGTTCAGCGTGGCGGTCCAGACCCCGTCTGGCGCGATATCAAGGGTGATCATGCGGTCAGCCCCACGCGGCGCCTGATATCGGGGTCGCGCAACGAAATCTCCTGGCCCAGGC
>JAVVFC010000096.1:0-10782 GCA_032250975.1 Longimicrobiales bacterium
CTTCCTGGACGCGCGCCTGCGCTTCGCGCTCACCGGTCGGCGCACCTGGCACGGGATTCAGCCCTTCATCTTCGCCGGCGTGGGGCTGGGGCGGGACTTCCAGGGGGACCAGCAGGAGGACGCACGCCTGCTGGAGGGGGACCGTTTCGACTTCGGTACGCGCTTTCTGGGCTCCACGGGGGCCGGGGCCCGGTACACACTCTCCTCCCGCTTCGTCGTGCGCCTGGACGGGGCGTTGCAGCTCTATCAGCTCAAGACGCCGAACGGCTTCGAGGACCCCGCCCGGGAGCTCGGCACCGTTCCGGACAACGAATGGGTGGCCGGCAGCAGCCTCACGCTGGGCCTCGCCTACCTCTTCTGAGCCCGCGCACCATGGTCGGGGCGGTCTTTCCCGCCGAGGCGGCGGACTGGCTCTGGCCCGACCAGGCCCTCGCGCGCATCCTGGCCCGCGCCGAACCCCTCCCCCCCGGCGCCTGCCCGCTGGAGGACGCCAACGGACTGGTGCTCGCCCGCGCGGTGGCGGCCCGGGTGACCCTTCCTCCGTGGAACAACGCGGGCATGGACGGCTACGCCCTGCGCGCCTCCGAAATGGGCGCGTCCGACCTGGAAACGCTTCCCCCGGACGGCATCCCGTTCCCCGTGGTGGGCGAGGTGCTGCCCGGGGGGCCGCTTCCCGAGCCACCCCCTCCGGGCGCCGCGGTGCGCATCATGACCGGGGCCCCGCTGCCGGCGGGCCTGGATTCCGTCGTACGGGTCGAGGACACCGACCGGGAAGCCGGGGAGCCGGGCGTCGTGCGCATACTGAGGACCCGGGACCGGGGACGGAACGTGCGCCCGCAGGGCGAGGACATGCACGCCGGCGACCTGCTGCTCGAGGCCGGTGAAGTGATCACCCCCGGGCGGGCTGCGCTCCTGGCGAGCGCGGGATGCGATCCGGTGCCGGTCGTCCCCCGCCCCCGGGTGAGTCTTCTGCCGACCGGCGACGAGCTGCGCCGCCCCTCGGACTTCCAGGATGTACTGGCGGGGCGCGCGATCCCCGAATCCAACGGCCCCATGCTGGCCGCCGCCTGCCGTGCGATCGGCGTACCGGTGCGCCTCCACCCGCCCGCCCGGGACGAGCGCGGCGCCCTCCGCCGCGCGCTCGAGGCCGCCGCCGCCGAGGCGGATGTCCTGATCACCCTGGGCGGCGCCTCCATGGGCACCGGCGACCTGGTCAAGTCGGTGCTGGACGAGCTGGGATTCCGCCTGGACTTCTGGCGGATCCGTATGCGGCCCGGCAGCCCGGTGTCGTTCGGCCTCCTGCCGCGCACGGGAGGGCAGCGCCCGCTGCCGGTGCTGGGGCTCCCCGGCAATCCGGCGTCGGCCTTCACCGGCTTCCAGCTGCTGGCCCGGCCCCTGCTGCTCGCACTCTCCGGCCGACGGCGCATTCATCGCCCGGTGGTCTCGGCGCGCGCCGGCACCCCCCTGCCCGCCCACCCCGACCGCACGCTCTTTCCGCGCGTGCGGATGGACCGCGACCGGGAAGGGCGGCGGGTGGCCGTCTCGGCCGCCCCCCAGGGGTCGGGGCTGGTGCGGGGACTCGGTGAGGCCCAGGGGTTCGCCGTGGTCCCGGCCGGATCGAGCTGCCCGACCGGCACCCCCGTCACCGTGATCCTGCTCGAGGACGGGCCCGGAGATGGGGCCGATCCGGGGTACTTCGATGCCCTGCGCGTCACGGAGGAGGCGCCGTGAGGCGGCGACGGGCCCTGTCCGCGGCGCTCGCACTCGCGCTGGCGTCGTCGGGATGCGCCATCCCGCGCTGGCCGGCGGAGGGACCCATGACCTCGGCCTTCGGGGTGCGCTGGCGCGGGCTGCTGCCCGAGGTGCACCGCGGCGTGGACATCGGCGTGCCCACGGGCACGCCCGTGCACGCCATGGCGGGCGGGCGGGTCCGCTTCGCAGGGGTGCAGGGCGGATTCGGCAACGCCGTGTGGGTGGACCACGGCGGTGGCGTCCTGAGCCTCTACGCCCACCTCTCGAGGCTGGACGTGGCCACCGGCCAGGCGATCTCCTCGGGACAGCGGCTCGGGCTGAGCGGCGCTACGGGCAACGTCAGCGGCCCGCACCTGCACTTCGAGGTGTGGCGCTGGGGCCGTCCGGTGGACCCCGTGCCCCTGCTGGGCGGACCCCCGGCCGGGGTCAGCCCCGCGCCTTGAGCGCCCGGATCTCCTCGGCCAGCCGCGGCAGCACCTCCTGCACGTCCCCCACGATGCCGTAGTCGGCCACCCCGAAGATGGGGGCGTCGGGGTCCTTGTTCACCGCCACGATGGTCTGCGAGGTGCGCATCCCGGCCAGGTGCTGGATGGCGCCCGAGATGGCCATGGCCATGTAGAGCTTGGGGGAGACGGTCTTCCCCGTCTGGCCCACCTGCTCCCCGTGCGGGCGCCACCCCGCGTCCACCACCGCGCGCGAGGCGCCCAGCGCGGCCACGTCCGAGCCCACCGCGTCGCGCACCGCCTCGAGCAGGTGCCAGTTCTCCGGCCCCTTCATTCCGCGGCCCCCGCTCACGATCACCGACGCCTCCGAGACGTCCAACGTCCCGCCCGCGGCCTCGAAGTCCACCACCCGCGACGTGGGACCGTCCGGCAGGGTCACCGGGACCTCCTCCACCGAGCCCGCACCGGCGCGCTCGGCGGGTGCGAAGACGTTGGGGCGCAGGGACGCGGCCGCGACCGCGCCCTCGCTCACAACCCGCGCGAACGCCTTGCCGGCGTAGACCGGACGGATGAAGACCAGCTGCCCGTCCTCGGCATCGATTCCGGTCACGTCACTCGCCAGCGGCACGTCCAACAGCGCCGCCACCCGGGGCGCCAGATCCTTGCCCTGGGCCGTTGCGCCGAAGAAGACGGCGCCGTAGCCACCCGCGGTGACCACGTCCGCCACCACCCGGGCGTACCGCTCGGGGGAATAGGCACCCAGCCCGGGGTGCAGGGCCAGCTTGACCGTCCCGGCCCCGTAGTGCCCCAACGCGGCCGCGTCCGCCGCCGCCCGCTCGCCCAGCAGCAGCGCGTCGGCCGCCGCGCCCAGCGACTCCGCCGCCGCCGCCGCCGCGGAGAGGACCTCCCGGCCCACGCCCCGCACCTGCCCGTCCCGCTGCTCCACCACCGCCAGAATGTTCGACATGAGACCTCCTACAGGACCTTGGCTTCTTCGCGGAGCAGCCGCACCAGCTCCGGAACGGCATCCGCGCCCTCACCCACCACCCGCCCCGCGGGGCGCTGCGGAGGCGGTTCGAGCACGCGCACGGTCAGGCGGGACTCCGCCGCCTCGGCCGGCTTCTCCTCCAGCGGCTTCCGCTTGGCCGCCATGATCCCCTTGAGCGAGGCGTAGCGGGGCTCGAACGCGCCCTTGGTGACCGTGAGCACCGCGGGCGTCGGAACCTCCACCACCTCGGTGCCGCCCTCGACCTCGCGCCGGCACCGGACGGCGCCGTCCTGCACCTCGAAGTCGGCCACCGCGGTCACACACGGCAGGCCCAGCAGGGTCGCGGTCATGGGACCCACCTGCTGCTGGTCGTCGTCGGCCGCCTTGACCCCGAACAGGATGAGGCCGACTTCGCGTCCGCCCAGCTCGGCCTGGAGCGTGCGCGCCGTGGCCAGACCGTCCATGGTGGCCGCGCCCCGCAGCAGGGTGGCCCGGTCGGCGCCCATGGCCAGACCGGCCCGGAGCGTCTCGACGGAGCCGTCCTCACCCAGGGTGAGCACCTCCACCTCCCCGGCGCCCAGGGACTCCCGGGTGCGCAGGGCGGCTTCCACCGCCATCTCGTCGTAGGGGCTCATGATGTACTTGACGCCGGTCGAATCGATCCCGACGCCGTCCTGCGCCACCCGGATCCGGGTCTCCGTATCGGGGGTGCGCTTGATGCAGACCGTGATGTTCACTGGGGACTCCCGTCCGTCTCGCCACGAAGGAAAAAGCCTCCGAATCTACCGACCCTCCCGGATGGTAGGAACCCCGCCCCGGGAGCCGGCGCCGGACCCCCTCCGGGCTCAGAGCGTGAGCCCCACCAGCGCGAACCCGACCACCGCCACCCCACCTCCGATGAGCGCGTAGGGGAGCTGCGTGCGCACGTGGTCGATGTGGTCCGTGGCCGCCGCCATGGAGGCGATGATAGTGGTGTCGGAGATGGGCGAGCAGTGGTCCCCGAAGATTCCGCCCGAGAGGGCGGCGGCCACGAAGGGCGCCAGCGGCAGCCCCAGCGTCATGGCGGCCGGAACGGCGATGGGGAGCATGATCCCGAAGGTTCCCCAGCTGGTGCCGGTGCTGAAGGCGATCCCGGCCGAGACCAGGAAGACGAGCGGCAGGAACACCACCGGGGGCAACACGCCCGAGGTGACCTGCGCCACGTAGGGCCCGGTCCCCAGGGCGTTGGCCACATCCTTGAGGGCCAGGCTGAGCAGCAGGATGAGCGCCAGCGGGACCAGTCCGCCCGCCCCCTTGAGCCCCACCTTGACCAGGCGGTCCACCGACGAGGCGCGCCGGCCCAGCAGCAGGAGCCAAGCGGTCGCCAGCCCGGCCAGCACGGCCCAGAGCACGGAGGTGCTCCCATCCCCCTCCGCCAGGTTACCGCCGCCGGTGATGAAGAGCCCCAGCGGCATGAAGCCCACCATCACCGCGATGGGCACGATCATGTCCAGAGGGTGGGGTTCCAGGGTGGGGTCGTTCTCCGCCTCCAGGATCGACTCGTCCATCATGGGGGTGGACCCGGGCCAGAGAACCACGCCGCCCCGGGTGCGCTCCTCCGCCCGGCGCATGGGGCCGATGTTGATGTCGAAAAGAACCACCGCCAGCGTGATCAGCACAGCGGCGATGGCGTAGAAGTTCAGGAAGACCGCCTGCGCGAAGACCGCGACCGGGTTCTCGACCCCGAGCCCGCCCAGGATCCCCAGGTTGTAGGCCCCCCAGGCGTTGAGCGGGATCAGGATGCACACCGGTGCCGAGGTGGAGTCGATGATGTAGGCCAGCTTCTCGCGCGAGACGCGGTAGCGGTCCACCAGCGGGCGGGCCACCGACCCCGCCACCAGCACGGTGATGTTCGACTCGATGAAGATCACCACTCCGGTGGCCCAGGCCAGCATCTGCGCCCCTCGCCCGGTGGTCACCCACGACCGCGACTCCAGCCATCCGACGAAGCCCTTCACCCCCCCGGACGCCTCCACGGTGGCGATGAGCGCTCCGATGACCAGGGTGAAGAGGAGGACCCGGGTCTCGCCCGGGTCGGTGAAGACATCCACCACGCCCTCCACGGTCGCCGCCATCCCCACGAGCGGATTCCACCCGTTCAGGATCGTCCATCCGAGCCAGATACCGCCCGCCAGCGAGAGGTAGACCTGACGGCTCCAGATGGCCAGCACGATCGCGGCGACGGGGGGCAGAACCGAGATCCAGGTGGGATCGGACATGGCGGACCTTCAGCGGAGCGGGGGAGGAAAGGCGGCGGAGTCACCCATGAGCGCGGGGGCCCGGGACACGCCCGGGCTGCCCGCCACCAGGAAGCGCAGGGGCCATTCTGGGGCCTTGCGGACGCCGACGCGACCCGTCACCCGGATGAGCGCGCCGGGAACGTCCCACCCGGGCACGAGTCGAAGGGGCGGATTTCGGAGGTCGTGCCCGTCCAGCGCACCCGTGACCCCGAGCGCCTGGGCTACCCGGCCGGGTCCGGCGGCGATGGGGTCGCGCCCGCCCCGGCGGAGCGCCGCCACCGCCATCCCCCCGAGGGGTTCGACCCCCCGGACGAGCAGCGCCTCACCCTCCCCCACCCGCCCCGTAACGACGTTCAGGCACCAGTGGATCCCGTAGCTGCGATACACGTAGGCGCGGCCGGCGGGGCCGAACATGGAGCGGTTGCGGGCGGTCAAGCCCGCACGGGTGGCCGCGTGCGAATCGGGATCCTCGCGCCCCAGATAGGCCTCCGTCTCGACGATCACGCCCCAGACCTCCACCCCGTCCACCGTGGAGACGAGGCGCGCACCCAGCAGCGCCCGGGCTGCCAGCCGCGCTCCCGCGCTCAGCCACCCGGCGGGGAAGCGCGAACGGGGCCCCCGCGGCCCGTGCCACGGGAGCCCCGTCGGGGCGCCGCCGGCCGGAGGCTCAGCCCTCGCCGCGCTCACCGCCGCGGCCCGACTGACCGCCGCCGCGCCGGCCCCGCCCGCCACGCCGGCCCCGCCCGCTGCGGGCGGGCGCCTCCCCCGCCGACCGGCGCCGGAGGTCTTCCTGCCACCCCGCGACCAGCTGCTCGGCCCGGCCCGCGGGCACAACGTTGCGCAGCGCCTCGGGACGTTCGTTGAGGACGTCGAAGGTCTGCTCGCCGAAGTGCTCCACCACCTGCTGCGCCGTCTTCTCGCCCACGCCGCGATACCCGGTCAGGTAGCGCACCATCTCCCCGGGCTCGCCGGGCAGATCCAGCTGGGCCGTGTCCACCTCTCCTCCGGTGGCGGTCGCGGCGGGCCGGCCCTGGCCCGCCAGCAAGGGCGGGGGTCCCTCCTCCCCGCTCCGGCGGCGGGTGGTCCCCCCGCGCGGCCCGAGCCGCCGGCCGGCGGTGTCCTCCGGAACCAGCGTTGCCGGGCTGAGATCCTCGACCAGCGACGTCTGCGACGGCGCGGTATCCACCGCGCGGTTCCCCTCGGCGCCGCCCACGCGGGCCGACCCGTCCCGGTCTCCACGGCCGGACCCCTCTCCACGGGTGCGGGCCGGCTTCCCCCCTCCGTCCCGAAGCGCCACCTGGTAGCTGCCCCCGTCCTGCTTGGTGAGGTCCACCACCTCGTGGTCGTGGGCCTGGCGCAGGAACCGCGAGAACTTCGGGAATCCAAGCGTGCTCTCGTCGAAGGCGTCGTCCAGGTCGAGCATCCGGCGCTTGACGTCCGAGTCCCGCACCGGGTCCCGGCCCTCCTCCCGCAGGTGCTCAAGGCTGCGGCGCAGCAGGTCGTAGGCGGCCGCCAGACCGGACTCCGGCGCAGGCTCGGCGTCCCCGGCCCGGCCACTGGGTGCACCGGCCGCCGCCCCCTCGGGGGCCTCGTCGGACGCGGTCGCATCGGCCGTGGGGCGGTCCGCCTGCCCGGGATCGGCGTGGCCTGCGTCGGCCAGGGTCGCATCGGCGGGCGCTGCGTCGGCGGGGGATGGATCCGTGGAGGTCCGGTCGGTCCCGAGCCGGTCGGCGGACGCCGCCGGCGCCTCGCGGGGGGAGTCGCCGCGGTCCCGGCCACGTCCATTGCGGCCGCGCGACCGGCTCCGACTCCGCTCGTCGTCCCCGTCCCGGCGGCGCGACGCGCTGCCATCCGCGGGACCCACCTCGTACTGCCCGTTGGGCATCTTCTTGAGGGTCAGCAGATTCCGGGAAGCGGCTTCGGTGACGAACTTGCTGAACTTGCTGAAGCCGAACGACCCCTCGTTGAAGGTGGCGTCGAGGTCGATCATGACCTGCTTGAGCCGGTCCGAGCGCATCACGTCGCCCCGGTCGGACATCTTCTTCACGGCCTTCTCGACCAGAACCCATGGGTCCGCGGACTTCACGTCCGTCTCCGTCGTCTTCTGGAGCCCGGCCAGCGAGGTGTAGGAGTAATACTCGTCGCAGTTCTGCACGAGGATGTCGGAGCTGGACTCCTGGATCCCCACGCCAATGACGTACTTGCCGTACTCCTTCAGCTTCAGCACGCAGGACGAGAAGTCGCTGTCCCCGGTGAGCAGGATGTAGGTCCCGATCTCGGGCCGCGTGAACACCAGCTCTATGGCGTCGATCGCCATGCGGATGTCGGTGGCGTTCTTCTTCGAGCTGCCGTAGGCGGGCGCGAAGATCAGATCGATCGAGTTCTCGGAGAGCGGAACGATGTACTGGGGGTAGCGGCGCCAGTCGGCGTAGGCGCGCTGGACCGTGACCTTGCCCCGGATGACGTCCGACTGGAGAAGTTTGCGGAGGTCCTTCGACAGGTCACTCCTCATCCCCATGGTGACGTTGTCGAAGTCGATGAGCAGCGCTGCGTTGGGAGCCGCTGCCGCGTGACGCTCGCCGCTGACGTGCGGAGCGTGGGAGTACTGCGTGGTCATGCCTGTACCTGTCTCGTGGTGTGGTGATTGTCCCACCGCGAGACCCCCCATCCCCTTGCCACCCTTGTCCACCGGGGCGTGTCGCCCGCCGGGAGTCGGCAGTGGCAGGGTCCGGGAAGCCTTGCGAATCCGTCCCCGCGGGGAGGGCTCGCCCGGGCCGGCCCGTCGGGACCGGCACAACGCGGTTCCTGCCGGTGCGCGGGTGGCTTCAGGCGCCCGGAGGGTCAGGGAGGGAGCGGACCAGCTCGGTCCGCCGGATCTTCCCGTCGCCGGTCCGGGGAAACTCGTCGAAGAAGCGGACGAGGTCGGGGACCTTCCGCTCGCTCAGGGTCGACCGGCACCATGCCCGGATCTCGCCTTCGCTCACGATGGCCCCCTCGACCGGAACCACACACGCACAGATGGTCTCGCCCAGAACCGGGTCCCGGACGCCGACCACCGCGACTTCGAGCACCGCCGGATGGGCGAGGATGCGATCCTCCACCTCCCGGGGGTACACATTGAAGCCAGCCCGAATGATAACGTCCTTCTTCCTGCCAACCAAATGGAGCGTGCCGTCCCCGTCCAGCATCCCCAGGTCGCCGGTCAGGAAGAAGCCCTCGCCCTGGAAGGCAGCGGAGGTCTCGCGCGGCTGCCGGTAGTACCCCAGCATGACACCCGGGCCGCGCACCGCCACCTCGCCCACGCTCTCCTCGGGCAGGGCGTGGTCCCCTTCCAGGATGCGCACCTCCATGTCCGTCAGGGGGTACCCCACCGTGAAGTGGCGCCGGGTGGGCGAATCGGTGGGCCGGGGAAGGCTCAGCACGGACGCGGTCTCGGTGAGGGAGTACCCCACCAACGCGATGGCGCCCAGCCGAGCTTCGATCTCGCGCGCCAGTTCGGGAGGGGTGGGCGCCCCCGCGACCAGCGAGAGCCGCAGGCTGGAGAGGTCGCGGGGACGCTCGTCCTGCTCGGCGATCGCGCCCACGAAGAGCGTGGGCACACCGTACTGGACCGTGACCCGGTGGGCCTCGACCAGATCCAGCAGGCGGGCGCCGTCCAGGGGATCGGCCAGCACCAGCGAGGCCCCGGAGAGGAGGCACCCCAGCACCCCCGGACCCATGCCGAAGACGTGGTGCAGGTCCGAGACCCCGGCGACCCGGTCTTCGGGTGACAGCCCCAGAACGTCGGCGGCGCCGGCGGCCGCGTGGAGCAGACTGGCGTGCGAGAGCGAGACCGCCTTCGGCTTCCCGGTGGTGCCGGAGGTGTAGAAGAGCGCGAACGGGTCCCGCGCGGGGGCGATCTCCGGCGTGGGCCAGTCTCTCCCCCGGCCCGCGCTCAGCAGGTCCTCCCACTGGAAGATGCGGTCGTCGTACCAGAGGTCCTCCTCCCCCACCGTTACCAGGTACTGCATTTCGGGAAGCTGGGGCATGAGCTCCTCGAAGACCTCCAGGTACTCGGTGTCCCCGTACGTCTCCACGGTCACGGCGGCCGCGGCTTCCGAGTGCCGGAGCATGTAGTGCAGCTCCGGGACCGTCAGGCGGGGGTCGAGCGGCACCACCACCGCACCCAGCTTGGAGGCGGCCATGGCGGAGATCACGAACTCCGGTCCGGACGGAAGCAGGAGCGCCAGGCGGTCGCCCACCTCCAGTCCCAGATTGTGCAGCCCGGCGGCGAGCGCGTCCGCCTGGCTCTCCACCTCCCCGAAGCTCAGGCGCCGCTTGTCGTACAGGATGAACACCCGCTCGGGATCCGAGGTAGCCCGCTGCGTGAGGGCCGAAGCCACGGACTGACCCCTGCAGCGCTCGATGAGCGCCATGACACCTCCCTGACTGGTGAGACTGTGCGGGAAGATAGACACCCCTCCCGCGCGCGCAATCAGGACGAGGCCGCGGGCGCGGCCGCCCGCACGGCCTCTGGGGCGATGACGTGTGACCACCCCCCGTCCGGGGCGCGGGCCACCTCGCCGGGACGGGCGAGGAGCACCGTGCGAAGCCGGCCCTCGCGGACCTTCTTGTCCGCACCCATGGCCGCGACCACCGCGGCGAGCTCCGCTGCCCGGGGCGCCGCCGGCAGCTCCAACGCCGCGATCCACGCCTCAAGCGTCTCACGGGTGCCGGGTGCGGTCACGCCCAGCACCTCGCCCAGGCGCGCCTCCCAGAGCATGCCCTCCGCCACCGCAGATCCGTGAGGCAGGGTGTAGCCGGAAGTTCGCTCGAGTGCGTGCCCGACCGTGTGCCCGAAGTTGAGGATCTCGCGCCACCCCGACTCCCGCTCATCGGCCGCCACCACCGAAGCCTTCAGCGCCACCGAACGGTATACCAGCTCCGCCGCGGCGGCCGGGTCACCCGCGAGTACCTCCGCCGCCCGCCACGCCACCCGCTCCCCATAGGCGCGGTCCAGGATGGCGCCGTGCTTGACCGCCTCCACCAACCCCTGCGCGCGCTCCGCCCGGGGAAGCGTCTCCACCACCTCGGGGTCGGCCAGCACGAGCGCGGGCGGATGGAACGCCCCCACCAGGTTCTTGCCGGCCGCCAGGTCGAGGCCGGTCTTGCCGCCCACCGCGGCGTCGACCATCGCCAAGAGCGTCGTCGGCACCTGGACGAAGGCCACGCCGCGCAGGTACGTCGCGGCGACGAAGCCGGCGAGGTCGCCCACGACGCCGCCGCCGACCGCGCAGACCCAGGCGTCGCGGTCGAGGCCAAGGGTGGCGAGCCGTTCGAG
>JAVVFC010000097.1:0-10742 GCA_032250975.1 Longimicrobiales bacterium
GGCGTGGACGGCGGGCGGCCCCGTCAACCTGCGCAACGCCCGCCACCGCGACGACCCCCGCCCGCTGGCCGAGGGCTGCGCTTGCCCGGCCTGCCGCGGCTATTCGCGGGCCTACCTTCACCACCTCGTGCGCGCGGGCGAGGCGTGGACCGGCACCCTGGCGATCATGGGGCGGGAGGTGGCGCTCAAGGACGTGAAGGTGGAGGGGAGCCGCGTGTCGTTCACCATGGAGTTCGGGCCGCCCCAGGGGGCGGGCGGGCGCGGGCCGGGCGGGCCGATCGTACAGACCTTCACCGGGACGCTGGAGGGGGACGAGATCCGGGGCGAGATGGAGGGGCCGCGCGGTGCGCAGCCGATGGTGCTGAAGCGGAGGGAGGGGTAGGGGGGGATCGGGGCGGATTCGGCGCCGGTCCGG
Source organism: Longimicrobiales bacterium (assembly GCA_032250975.1). GTDB lineage: Bacteria > Gemmatimonadota > Gemmatimonadetes > Longimicrobiales > Gaopeijiaceae > Gaopeijia. The sequence continues at coordinate 416 of JAVVFC010000097.1, forward strand.
ACACGGTGCCGCCAGCCCTGATGTCCGGAGTGGGGTCCGGGTATATTTCGTGTCGTTGCACGCCGCCACCCGTAGCCGGATCCGGATCATGTCCCGCACGCACCTCCGAGTTCTACGACCGGATGACCCCGAACCGCCACCCCGGTCGGTCGGGTCGTCACCGGCGGCGAGGTTGGCGATGATGTGGCAGTTGGCTCGCGACGCATGGACCTTCGCCGGACGCGCCCGGGATGCTGAATCGAGACTTCAGAGACATCTTATCCGAGTTCATCGAGGCTGAGGTCCGGTTCCTGGTGGTGGGGGCCTATGCCGTCGCCGTGCATGGGCTCCCTCGAGCAGCCGGGGATCATGACGTCCATCGACGGTGTGAAGTTCGAGGAGGCGTGGAAGGAGCGAATCGTGGTCACCCTGGACGGTCTGGAGGTTCCCGTTCTGGCGCGACATCACCTCCTCCAGAACAAGCGTGCCGCGGCGCGGCCCCAGGACCTGGCCGACGCCGAACGGCTGGAGGAGCGGGCCCGGAACTCCGGGGATGACCTGGTCTGACGGCGGGCGGCGGACCTGAGGCGACCGGCGCCCGGGACCACGCCCGGGCGCCGCCCGGTGTCAGTTCCGCTCGCGCCGGTTGTGGAGTTCGGCGACGTCGGCGTGGGTGCGGTTGTCGCCCAGCAGGTGGCGCGCGAAGTACTCGGCGCGCAGCCAGAACCAGTAGTCCGACATGTTGCCGTAGCCGTGGCGCTGGCCGGGGAAGACGAAGTAGTCGAAGCGCTTGTTGGCGCGGATCAGGGCCTGCGCCATGCGCACCGTGTTGGCGTGGTGGACGTTGTTGTCCTCGTCGCCGGTGGTGAGCAGGAGCTTGCCCTTCAGGTTGGCGGCCAGCGAGGGGTTGTTGTCGATCGAGTACTCGAAGGTGACGTTGCCCTCGTCGTCGGTGACCTCCTTGACGCCGTGGTGGGTCTCGGACCACCAGCGGTTGTAGACCTGGTTGTCGTGGTTGCCCGACGAGGAGACGGCCACCTTGAAGAAGTCCGGGTAGTTGAGCATGGCGGCGGTGCTCATGAAGCCGCCCCCGGAGTGGCCATAGATGCCCACCCGGTCCACGTCGATGAAGGCGTGGCGCGCGGCGAGCTGCTCGGCGCCGGCCTTCTTGTCGGCCAGGCCGTAGTCGCGCAGGTTGCCGTAGCCGTAGTTGTGGTACCACTTGGAGCGGTCCGGGTGGCCGCCCCGGTTCCCGAGCGTGACCACCACCATGCCGAGCTGCGCCAGCCCCACCTCGAAGGGCGTGGTGCTGAAGAACTTGGCGACCGACTCGGTCTGGGGCCCCGGGTACACGTACTCCACGAGCGGATAGACCTTGGTGGAGTCGAAGTCGAAGGGCTTGTACATGACCCCGTGGATGTCGGTGATGCCGTCGTCGGCCTTCACCGTGAAGGTCTCGGGAAAGCGCCAGCCGGCCGCCATCAGGCGCGAGAGGTCGGCCTCCTCCAGCTCCAGCACCACCTGCCCCTGGGCGTTCCGCAGCACGCTCACCGGGGTGGTGTCCACCCGGGAGTAGGAGTGCACGATGAAGCGGGACGACTCGCTCATGGAGGCGCGGCTGTCGAAGTTCGCCTCGCTCAGCAGCCGCAGGTTGGTGCCGTCCAGGTTCACCCGGTAGAGGTTGGCGTAGTAGGGGTCCACGCCGGGCTCACGGCCGTACGCGGTGAAGTACACCACGCCCGCTCCCTCGTCCACGCTCACGACGTTCCCCACGCTGAAGGGGCCGCTGGTGAGGCGGTGCAGCAGGCGCCCGTCGTGGCCGTAGTGGTAGAGGTGCGCCCACCCGTCCCGCTCGGACCACCAGACGTAGGATCCGTCGTCCAGTCCGTACGGCTCCTGCCACTCCTGGTAGGTGTTGAGCCGCTCCTCGATGACCGGGGTGACGGCCCGGGTGTTCAGGTCCACCGAGACCAGGTCCACCCGGTGGCGGTCGCGTGAGAAGCGCAGGTAGACCAGCTCGTTCGCGTCGTCGGTGATCCAGACCGAGCGCCGGGGCTCCTCGGAGTCGGGGTAGAAGAACTGCCGGTCGTCCACCACGCTCATCCCCTGGTCCTTCCAGCCCTGGTCCTCGATGCGGGTCATCTCGCGCGCATCCATGTCGAAGACCCAGAGTTCGGACTGGTTCACCTTCTCCTCGCCCGGCATCTCGTAGGAGTAGGTCTCCAGCTCGGGGCGGTCGTGGCCGGTGTTGTGGATGACCCAGAGCTCGCCCACCTCGCGCGCGTCCGTGCGCACCCCGGCGAACTTCCTGGAGTCCTTGGACCAGGAGATGGGCGCCCGGTTGCGCTTGGCCCACTCCTTCTCCTTCTCGGGGTCGTTGATGCCGCGCCCCGACCAGTTGGCCATCCAGGAGTAGTAGTTCTCGCCGTCCTCGGTGAGGCGGATCTCCTCCACCTCGACCTTCATGTCGGCCGAGTCCGCCTCGGCGCCCGACTTGCCGCGGCGGGCCTCCAGGATGGTGTCGTAGGCGGCCCCGGACATCATGTAGAGGTCGTGGTCGCGAGCGAAGACCACCCAGTTGCCGTCCGGCGAGACGCTGGCCCAGCCGGGGTGGTTGTCGGGCGCTTCGTAGTCCTGGAGCTCCCGGAGCGTCTGGGTGGAGATGGTGAACTCGAAGTGGTGCACCTTCTTCTTGGGCCGGGGAGGGCGGCGGCGCTGTTCCTCCTGCTGCTCCTCCTCATCCTCCACTTCCGCCTCCTCGGCCTCCTCGTCCTGCGACGAGGTCACGTCGAACTGCAGCACGTCGTCGCTGATGAAGCGGATGTTCTGGATGGGCAGGTGGAGCCCGTCCCAGGGGTCGCGCGTGATACGGGTGAGCTCGGCGGCCAGCACGTCGCGGTCAAAGATCTCGCGCTTGCTCGCGCGCACCGGATCCACGATCCAGAAGCGCTTGCCGTCCGAGGTCTCGTACTCGTACCAGAACTTCTCCGATCCCTCGATCCAGCGCGGGGCCACGGTGGTCGAGTGGACGAGGTCGCTCACGTTGTAGGGCGCGAAGCGGTCGGCCAGAATCCAGTTGGCCGATCCGGACCCGCCCACGAATCCCGGCTCGGAGGCGCGGCGGGAGTGGACCTGGGCGTCGGCCGCGGATCCGACCGCGGCGGCCAGTAGCGCGAGCGCCGGCAGGAGCCCCGTGCGCGGCCAGCGGCGCCGGGCGGGGGCGGGGGAACGGTAGCAGGTTGGGTGCATGGTGGGGCTCCGATGAGTCGGTCGAACGGGGACGAAAGTGCTGCCAAGAGGCGGCTTGCGGGCCGCCGCGGCAAGGGGGGAGCCGGCGCAGGGTTGCGGACTCCCCGCGATTTCCGGAAGCTTGGAGCTTTCCCCCGCTGCGATTCCGCCCGGGAACCCCATCGTCCGCCCCCCGCCTCCGCCATGTACCTCGCCCTCCTGCGCCCCGCGTTCTCGCTCTGGACGTCTCTGCTGCGCAGAGGTGGAAGCCATGGGAACGACGCGGTCGCCTCGCTCGCGGAGGCGGGGGGCGCTTCAGCGCTCGCGGCCGCCGGCCCCCGCCTGATCTTCAAGCACAGCACCGCCTGCCCCTTCTCGCTGATGGCGGCCGAGCAGGTGCGTCGCTTCGCCGAGCGCCGGCCGGAGGTGCCGGTGCTGCGGGTGCTGGTGCTGCAGGAGCGCGCGCTCTCCAACGCGGTGGCCGAGGCCACGGGCGTCCTGCACGAGTCGCCGCAGGTGATCTGGATGGAGGACGGCGAGGTGCGCGGCCACCTCTCCCATGGGGAGGTGCGGACCGATGCGCTCGAGGCGTGGTTCCCCGCGGAGGAGGCGTGAGGTCGGCGGCGGAGGCCTGAGGCCCGCGGCGGAGGCGCGAGGCCGGGGCCGTCAGCCCCCCCCGTTCGTCTCGGGCTCCGCCGCCCGCCCCGCGTCCAGGTCGTTCCAGTTCAGGATGGCGTTGAAGCCCAGGAAGTAGTTGCCCTGCGTCTGCCACCGCCAGAAGGGGCGGATGGCGAAGCTGACCACGTGGCCGTCGCCCACCGGGGTGTCCACCACCTGCGCGCGCCCGGCCAGCGCCCGCCCCCCGCCCAGCGCCCCGGAGAGGAGCATGTGGCCGGGGTCGTCGGGGAAGGCCAGCACCACGCGCGGGCCGTCGTCCCCGTCCGTGCCGAAGCCAAGCGCGCGCGCCTGTGCCCGGAAGGGGGCGAGGGCGTCCGCGTCCCGCTCCGCTCCGGCGTCCTCCTCGGTGTCGCCGGCCTCCGCCGGCTCGCCCGGGTAGGGGGAGAGCTCGGGCCGCCGGGCCATGGGGGTGGTGTTCTGCCAGGGGCCGCCCCCCCGTCCGAATCCGCCCCCGCCACCCCGGCCCGCCGCCAGCACCACGTCGCCCTTGAAGAAGACGGGCATCTGCGGGCCGGGGTAGCCGTAGACCAGCGGCGAGGTGGGGTCGGTGATCACACCCCGGTGCACCGAGCCCGGGGCCACGAGCCCCTCGGGGCGCTCGACCCGCACGTCGGGCGTGATGCCGTACTCGGGGAAGATGGCGGCGGTGGCGCCCTCGACGATCAGCGTCCCCCCCTCGCGCACGAACTCCGCCAGCGCCACCAGCCCCTCGAAGCCCATCCCGCCCCGGATGTCGTCGCTCTCGTCGATCCCGCCCTGGTTGGGGAAGCGCTCCGTCCTGCGGTAGGGCAGGGGAAGCTCGCCCGTCATGGCGATCCCCTCCACCTGGGCCTGCGCGCTCCCGCCCACGTGCGGGTAGATAATCACGTCGTACTGCTCGCGCAGCCCGCCCTGGCGCGCCACCTGGTCGGCGAAGTAGTCGTAGGGCACCCCGTAGTAGTCGAGCGCGCCCCGCACCCACCCCTCGTCCTGAGTGCGCTGCCAGGCGTGGATGTAGCCGATGCGGGGGACGTCCAGCTCGTGGGCGGGGACGTCGGGGAGGTTCCGGGCCGCGTACCCGCTGAGCCCCAGCTCGGCGAGCGACGCCTCCAACTCGGCCCGCCGGGGTCCCACCTCCGCCTCCGGGATCAGGAAGGCGCCCGCCCGGAAGGTGCGCCCCTCCATCCGGAAGTCCTCCTCGGCCGCCCACATGCCCACGTCGGCGTGGCGGAAGCGGAAGGTGACGAGCGCGTTGTCGGTGGTGTGCTCCACCACCAGGACGTCCCCGCGCCCCGCCACGACCCCGCCCCGGGCCCGCACCGGCCCGGTCACCGGCTCCATATCCGCCTCGAGCAGCGCCGGATCCTCGACCGCGTGCAGCTCCAGGTTCCGCATCAGCTGAAAGGTCCACCCGGTGTCGTCGTAGGGGCGGGGGTTGTCGAGCGAGAAGGCCTGCAGCGAGAAGTACATCTCGGCGAGCGTGCGGTAGGGCTGGTCGCCCCGCACGATCCAGTCGCCCTCCGCCACCCGCACGCCCCCCGCCTCGAAGTCGTCGGTGGCGCGGTGGAACTCGAGCCCCTGGGCGCGCAGGTCGTTCACCGCCTGGGCGGCGTCCGCCTTGCGGCGCTGCCCCGCCGGGATGACCCACCCGTGCACCGGACCCGTCTCCCCGGCCCGCACCGCGCGCCGGTTCTTGAGCCAGTAGTTCTCCAGGAACCAGTCGCGGTGCTCGGCCACGTACTTGAGCGAGAAGAGCACCCCGGACTGCTGGATGTTGGTGTTGTTACGGGGGCCCCACCGGATCTCGGCGTCCGGCGGGTTCGGGCGGTACCACTCGCGCGAGGTGGTGGTGGCGTTCGCCCGCGACGTGCGGTTGTCGGGCCCGTAGGAGTGCACCTCGTAGAAGCGGCCGATGGCGTTGTGCGCGTGCGCCACCGTGAACATGTAGTTGGGGGTCCAGCCGTCGTAGAAGTTGTACGTCCACACGCCCGGCACGTCCCGCTTGGTCAGCTCCAGCACGTCGTTTTCCGCCAGCACCCACCACTCCCCGATGGTGATGGCGTCGAAGGCCTCGTTGTAGGGTCCGGTGCCGGTGGATACGTACAGGTAGGTGGACGACTCGTGCAGGTCGTGCAGGATCGTGGGCGTCCACTCCAGGAAGGTGCGGTTCACGTGCTGGGTGAGCGCCAGCATCTGCCCCATGGCGTCGCGGTTGTTGTCGTGCGCCACGTAGCGGCCCCAGTACATGAGCGGGAGCTGGGCCTCCCCCTCGGGCCGCTCCTTGTTGAAGTAGTAGCGGTCCACCTGCTTCTCGCGCCCGTCGGGCTCGATCACCGGGGTGATGAAGGTGATCACGTTCTCGCGGATGTCGCGGATGAAGGGCGACTCCTGCACCACCAGCCGGTACGCCAGCTCCTGCAGCATCTCCGGCCCGCCCAGCTCGGTGGAGTGGATCCCCGAGGTGAGCCAGTAGATGGGCTTGGCCACCTCCCCGATCAGTTCGCGGGCGCGCGCCTCGGAGGTCACCCGCGGATCGGTGAGCTCCTGCAGGTAGCCGCCGTACGCCTCCAGGTTGGCGATCGTCTCCTCGTCGGCGATGGCCATCACCACCATCTCGCGCCCCTCCTCGGTGAGCCCCATGGACCACACCGTGGCCCGGGGCGACGCGTCGGCGATGGCCCGCAGGTAGCGGTGGATGTCGGCCGCGTAGGTGATCTCGCCCGGCGTGCCCACGATGCGCCCGTGGAAGTCCAGCGGCGTGGGCACCTCATCCGAGGCCGGAAGGTGGTCCACCAGCTCCGTGGTGATGCGCTCGTCCTGGAGGTGCTGGGCGATGAGACGGGTGTACTCCTGGTCGATCGCCTGCCCCCACCGCAGGGCCGCAGTGTCGGCCGACTGGGCGTGGCCCGGCGCCGCCGGGACGGCCAGCGCCAGGAGGGCCGCCAGGCGGGCAACGGAACGGCGGGCCGGGCCCGGAACGGAGCGGACGCGGGGAGCGGAGCGATGCATGGATCCCCCTGGGATGCGCGGGGAAGGGGCGAGGCCGCCACGCGCCGGCTGCGCACGGCTCCCCGCCGGGACGGTGAGTAGGGTCTACGCTCCCGGACCCCCGGGGCGCAAGGGGCCGGGGGGGGGGCGAGGGCGCCGGTGAGCGAGACCGGCGAGTGCTCAGCCCCCCGCTACGACACCACCCGGGGCCCCGCCTCCCGCCCCTTTTCCAGGTGGGGCACGCCGTCGGTCATCCAGCGGGGCGCGTCGGCGCCGCGCAGGTGGTGGTCGAAGTACTGCCACATGCGACGCTGGAAGTCCTTCTGGTTGGGCTCCTGCTCCAGGTGGTGGGGCTCGTCGGGGTAGGAGAGCAGGATCACCTCCTTCCCCAGCCGCCGGGCGGCGGTGAAGAACTCCAGCCCCTGGTTCCAGTCCACGGCCCCGTCGGCGGTGCCGTGGAGGATGAGGAAGGGGGTGGTGATCCTGTCGGCGTGGTGCACCGGGGACTGGCGCACGTACAGGTCCAAGTCGTCCCAGGGCGTCACCCCGAAGCGCCCCTGGCTCCACTCCAGGATGGGCCCGTTCCCGCCCCCGGTGCGCTTGTAGAGGATGTTGTACATGCTCACCAGGTTGGTGAGCGGCGCCCCGGTCACCACCGCGGCGAACAGGTCCGTCTGGGTCACGATGAAGGACGACTGGTACCCGCCCCAGGAGTGCCCCTGGAGCCCGATGCGCTCCGGGTCGGCGTACCCCTGGTCGATGACGGCCTGCACGGCGGAGGTGATGTCGTCCAGGGCGCTGATGCCCGGGAGCCCGTCGTCGTAGACGATGTCGGGCATGAAGAAGAGGTAGCCGTTGCTGGCGTAGGTGCTGGCGTGGGGACGGTCGTCCCAGACCGGCTGGGAGAACTGGTGGTGGTTCTGGCTCATCTTCTCGTAGAAGTAGACCACCATGGGGTAGCGCTCCCCCGCCTGGTATCCCGCCGGCAGGGTGAGCGTCCCCTGGAGCCGGTTGCCCCGCTGGTCCGTGTAGTCGATGAGGACCCGGCTCCCCCAGGTGTACTCCGCCAGCTGGGGGTTGGCGTCGGTGACCCGGCGGGGGTTTCCAAGCCGCAGGTCGCTCACCCACCAGTCCGGGAACTGGCGGAAGGTCTGGCGCGTGAAGACGACCCGGTCCGCGTCCTCGGCCTTCCGGATCTGCGCCACCCGCTCGTCGCCGACCAGCAGAGGCTCCGGATCCCGCCCCGGCCGGGCCCGGGCGTAGCCGGACCGCTTGGTCCACTCCCCGTAGGCCGAGAGCAGCGCCCCGTCGGGGGCCACCCAGTCGGCATCGGGGTCCAGCGGGACGATGCGGTAGCGGACCTGTTCCCGGGCACCGGCTCCCCCCGTGACCTCCTGCGGCGCGCCCCCGGCGAGGGGTACCGCGTGCACGTCGAAGCGCGTGTTGAGCAGAATGCGCCCGTCTTCCGTCCACCCGCCCACCCCGTAGGCCGGCCGCTCGGCGACCAGGTCGAACTCCCGGTCGATGTACTCCACGCCGGTGGCCTCGGAGAGGTTCACCGTCTCCAGCGTGGCCAGGGCCACCGAGAAGACGGCCTCGTCCTGCGCGTACACGTACCACGCCCCGTCGGGGGAGGCGCCCATCGCGCGGCGCACCCCCTCGGCGAAGACGGACGCGGCCCCGGTGGCGGGGTCCAGCCGCACCAGGTCGGACCGGCCGCCCTGCTGGTCGTAGTCCCAGCGGTAGGGCTCGTCCCGGCGCCCGATGGCCCAGCGGCCGTCGTCGGTGAAGTCCACCCGGGGCATGGCCTCGGTGGCCAGCCGCACGAAGCGCCCGTCCGCCAGGTTGTAGACCGAGGCGTACGTGAAGCGCCGGTCCCCGGGGGCCGTGACCCGCTGCCGGGACTGGAGCTCGGCGTCCTTCCAGTGCCAGACGTCCACGTTGGGGGCGTCCTCGGGGGCCTTCCACTCCTCCGCCTGCTCCTTGATCCCCAGCACCACCCGGGCGCCGTCGCCGCTCCAGGCGGTGGCGGCCAGCTCCGACAGGACGAAGCCCTCGGGAAAGCCCCGGGCGCCGGCGGGATCGAAGGTGGTGACCCGGGGCTCACCGGCGCCGATCCCCGTGGCCACCAGGAGCCGGTTGGCCCGCTCGGTCATCCCCTCGGGGACGTCTCCCCGGAGGACCGCCAGGGCGTCCCCGGCCTCGCGCCACGTCAGGTCCGCGAAGCGCTCCTCCCCGGTGCCCAGGGGCTGGATCCGGCCGTCCGCCAGCGTCACCAGGTAGGCGCCGTTCCCCATCTTCTCCGCCGCGTCCACCAGGTACGCCAGGTGGGTGGCGGGCTCGTTGAAGGCGAACTCCGCCACGTTCCCCAGGCTCAGCGACGTTCCCGCGGAAAGGTCCCGCAGGAGGAGGTCCGAGCCCTCGTGTTCCGCCTCCCGGTCCGCCCGGTCCCGGTGGATGGCCAGGTGCCGGCCGTCCTCGGAGAAGGCGAACCCCCGCACCCCCGGGACGGTGTCCGCCCGCCCCGTGGCCAGCTCCACCAGGTGCAGCGCCCGGGGCACGGGCTTCCGGTCCTTCCGGAGCTTCTCCGCCTCCTCCTCCGTGGGGGAGGTGAGGAAGGCCACCCAGCGCCCGTCCCTGGAGAAGGCCGCGTCAGCCCCGTTCACCGCCTCGAAAACCCGCTCCCCGGCGGTGGCCCGCACGAAGAACGCGGCGTCCCCCTCGTTGGGATCCTGGGCGTACGCCAGCCACCCCCCGTCGGGGGAGAGGACCACCTGGTTGATGCGGTTCCAGGACCCGTACTCCTCGAAGGTGAGGGGCTTGAGCTCCTGGGCCGCCAGGGCCGCGGGGAGGAGGAGGGGGAGGAAGACGGCGAGCAGTCGCTTGAGGCTGGGCATGGCGCACCTGCGGGGATGAGCGGTCCCGGGAGGGGGTCTCCGCGGGGGATCACGGTCTCGGGATGCTGCGGGACGGGGGCACTGCGCACAAGGAGGGGCGCGCGATCCCGCTGCGTCGATCCCGGCGCCGCCCGGACAGGGGTCAGGTCGCCACCGCCCGGGTCAGCCCCACACCCGTGCGGCGGTACAGGGCCGCCCACAGGAGGGAGAAGACCGGGCCGCCGTAGCAGAAGACGGCCCAGGGGAGGTAGCTCACCGTTGATACCCCCAGGGTGGTCGCCATGAACACCGCCGACACCGTCCAGGGCATGATGGGCTCGGTGACGGTGACCGAATCCTCCAGGGAACGGGACAGGTTCTCCCGGGCCATCCCCTGCTCGTCGTAGGCCCCCTGGAAGAGCTCGCCGATGACCAGCGCCGTCACCAGCCCGTGGGAGGTGAGGGCGATCATGGTGGCCCCCGACGCCATGGTGGCGGCGATGAGGCCGAACACGGAGCGCACCGAGTCCAGCATGCGGCGGATGAGGAGGTCCAGCGACCCGGAGGCGTGCATCCCGCCCGCCAAGAGGAAGGCCGAG
>JAVVFC010000098.1:0-10290 GCA_032250975.1 Longimicrobiales bacterium
GGGATCCACTTCGGACTCGGGATCCGCCTCGGACCCGGCCTCCGGCGCGGGTGAGAAGTCGCCGTAGTTGGTCAGGCCGTCCACCCCGGCCCGCAGATTCGCCTCCAGGCCGGCCAGCCGGATCTCTCTCACCTCGACCCGGCGGCGCAGCAGGGGCAGGATCCGCACCCGGAACTCCAGCGTCTCCAGCGCGGCCAGGCGGGGTGCCAGTCCGGTCGGGTCAGCCACCGAGAGGTCGCGCAGGCGTATCCCCAGGGGGAGGAGCCGCACCTCGACCCGGCCCAGCGAAACGTCCCGGTTCAGGGCTGCCTCCACCCGGGGCTCCAGCCAGCCTGCCAGGCGCTCCGGGTCCAGGAAGCGGCTCAGAAACAGGCTTCCGACCAGCAGCACCAGGCCCACCGCCGCCAGCAGGCCCCCGCCCACCCGGAGCAGGCGCCGGGTGCGGGTGGAGCGGCCTCGGGTTCCGGGCGGGGGAGGACCGGCGGAGGCCGTGGGGGTGGAGAGGGGGGTGGACGCCGGCGTGGGCGTGGGTGTGGAGTCCGGATCGTGGGTCATGGTTGTCGTCGCTGCGGGGGCCGCCTTCCACCGTGATACCCGGCTCCGCGGTGCGGGTTGCCGGGGGGCGGGGGTGTGAAGAAGCGGCCCGGGGGAGACTTCCCCCGGGCCGCTTCCGTCGGAACGCGCCGATCACACCGCCGCCGTGGCGTCCGGTGCGGTCAGAAGAGCACCCCCAGACGGATCAGCAGCTGGTCGCCCCCGTCGTCGCCGTCGAAGAACTCGTTGCGAGCCTCGAGGTAGGCGTTCACCAGGAAGTTGAACGAGACGCCCCCGCCGAGCGAGAAGCCGGTCGCGGTGTCGGACTCGTCCTCGAGTTCGAAGCGCCGGAAGGTGATGCCGCCGGTCGCGTAGAGGTCCAGCAGCAGGAGGGGAAGGAAGGTGAAGTTGGTGTCGATGGCGAAGTTCTGATAGTCGCAGTCGAGGGACCCGCAGTCCGGGAAGAAGTAGTCGAAGGTCCCGTAGAAGGCGAGCGGGATGAGCGGGGGATCGATCCCCACGCGGGCCCCGATCCCGAAGCTGCCGTCGTCGCCGCCGGCGGCGTCGAATCCCGGCAGGTCCTGGGCCCGGGCCACGTGCGCCCCGAAGCGGAGCTGGGCGTCGGCGGCGCCGGGGAGGAAGGCCAGCGCCAGCGCGGCGGCAACGGTAAGAAGGGTGATGCGGACTCTGTACATGTCAGGCTCCGGGATCGGAGGGGGAAAGGATCTCCATGCGGTCGGGTGCATTGGGGACCACACAGAGGAATTCGAAGGGCTCGTCGCCGTCGGCCGTGTAGGCGTGCGGGACGCCCGCGGGGATGAAGACCACGTCGTGCGCCCGCACCCGGTGGACGGCGTCGCCGATGCGCACCGTGGCGCGGCCCCGCAGCACGTACTGCTCGTGCTCCACGCTGTTGGTGTGGAGCGGCATCCCTCCGCCCGGCTCCATGATGAAGCGGCGCAGAGCGAAGTTCGGCCCCTGCTCCGGGCCGATCAGGACCTGCCGGACGGTACCCGTTCCGGCGGTGACCGGCTCGCGGGGCAGTTCGTTCGCGTGGCGCACGGGCATGAAGAGACTCCTGCACGATCTGAATCCGGGGCGGGGCTGCCGCGCCAGACCCCCGGGCGGCACCCCTGGATACAAATGTTTACCCCGGGCGATGCCGGGGCAAGGATCCCTTCCGTGGGGATCCGGCCCCAGGGCGAGCGAGGGCGGGGGAGCGCGTCGCCTTTGGGGAATTCGCCCGCGCCGTCCGCCGGCTGCGTCCGGGACCACTTCCTCCCGCCTCCGGCGCGGCCTACCTTCCCTCCGGTCGCACCCGCGGGCGCTCCCACCCTGCGCGCCGCCTCCCGTCCCCCGCCCCACCCGGCCATGAGCACACCCGCCACCGAAATCCGCCACCTGCACGCCCACGAGGGGGAGACCGTCACGCTGCGGGGGTGGGTGGAGACGACTCGATCCCACGGAAAGGTGGCCTTCGCGGTGGTCCGGGACGGGACCGGGATCGTGCAGTGCGTGTTCCTGAAGAAGGCGCTGCCCGAGGCGGTCTGGGAGGCGCACGCCGACCTCACCCAGGAGAGCACGGTGGAGGTCACCGGGGCGGTCCGCGCCGACGACCGCGCTCCCGGGGGATTCGAGTTGGGGGTGACCGACCTGAAGGTCCTCGCCGCGGCCGAGGAGTATCCCATCCAGCCCAAGGAGCATGGGGTGGACTTCCTGCTGGACCACCGCCACCTCTGGCTGCGCTCCTCGCTGCAGCGGGCCGGGCTCAAGGTGCGTCACGAGGTGGAGCAGGCCATCCACGACTTCTTCTACCAGCGCGACTTCGTCCGCATCGACACCCCCATCCTGACCGGCTCGATCGGCGAGCACGCCGGCACGCTCTTCGCCACCGACTACTTCGGCGAGAACGCCTATCTGGCTCAGACCGGGCAGCTCTACGTGGAGACCGCGTGTCCGGCCTTCCGGCGGGTCTACTGCTTCGGGCCCACCTTCCGCGCCGAGAAATCGAAGACCCGGCGCCACCTGACCGAGTTCTGGATGGTGGAGCCGGAGGTGGCCTTCGCCGACTCGGCCGAGAACATGCGCCTGCAGGAGGCGTTCGTCCGCTACCTGGTGGAGCGGACGCTGGAGCGGTGCCAGGACGAGCTCGCCGTGCTGGAGCGGGACACCGCGCCCCTGGAGCGGGTGGCCTCGGGCGACCCGTTCCCCCGCATCTCGTACACGCGGGCGGTCGAGGTCCTGCAGGGGAAGGGGAGCGACATCGAGTGGGGCCAGGATCTGGGCGCTCCCGACGAGGCCCTCATCACCGAGGACCACGACCTCCCGGTCTTCATCCACGACTACCCGAAGGCCGCCAAGGCCTTCTACATGAAGGAGAACCCGGACGACCCCCGCACCGTGCTCTGCAACGACCTGCTGGCGCCCGAGGGGTACGGCGAGATCATCGGGGGCAGCCAGCGCGAGGACGATCTGGACCGCCTGCGCCAGCGCATCCGGGAGGAGAGGCTGCCCGAGGAGGCGTACGGGTGGTATCTGGATCTGCGCCGTTATGGCTCGTTCGTGCACTCGGGCTTCGGGCTGGGTGTCGAACGGACCGTGGCGTGGATCACCGGCCGCCGCCACATTCGCGAGATGATCCCCTTCCCGCGGCTCATGAACCGGCTCACGCCCTGACGATCGGCCCGTGACGGCGCCCCGCTACTCCGAGGAGGAGTTCGCCCGCATCCTCCGCAAGGCCACGGAACTCCAGTCCCGGGCCCTGGTGCGGCCGGATTCCGCCGTCGGGGAGGCGGGCATGACGCTGTCGGAGATGCAGCAGATCGCCGCCGAGGTGGGGATCGACCCCGCCCTCATGCAGCGCGCCGCCCACGCCGTGGCCCAGGAGCGGGCGGCGGTGGACCGGCCGCTGGCGGACAAGTTCGTCCTGGCCGACTCCGCGCCCGGACGCCTCACCGACGAGGACAAGATCCGCATCGTCCAGGCCATCCGGGACACCACCCAGGTCCACGGTGAGGCGGACGTCGACCCCACGGGAGTGGAGTGGCGCTCTCCGAAGGGGGAGCCCACGGTCTACAGCGTCAGCGTCCACAGCATCGAGGGACGCAACCAGGTCCGTGTGGCGGTGGACCGTAGCGTGGCGGCCGTCCTCACCCACCTGCCCACCCTCATGGGGGGTGGGCTCCTGGGTATGGGCGTCGTGGCGACCACCAGTCCGGAGTCGGCGTTGGTGGGGGGCGCGTTGCTGGCCGGGGGGCTCGGTACAGGCCTGGTCACCGCGCGGACCCTCTGGCGGATCACCAGCCGCAGGGTGCGGGCAAGGGCGGCGGACCTCCTCGGATCCGTGCGGGCCGCCCTCCCCGCACCCGCGCCGCCTTCGCACGAGGCGGAGTGAACCGACAGCACGACGCCCCCGCCGATGCCCCGGAGGGAGGTGCGCGCCATGGCTGAGACCACGGTGGGCTGGGGAGGGTCGAACCGTCTGGACGGCCGGGTGGCGGTGGTCACCGGGGCCAGCAGCGGGATCGGGGCCGCCGTGGCGGAGGTGCTGGCGGGCGCGGGAGCGGTCGTGGTGCTCGCGGCGCGGCGCGAGGACCGGCTGCGCATGCTGGCGGACGGGATCCGCGACCGGGGCGGGAGGGTCCTCTTCCGCACCACCGACGTGACCGACCTCCCGGCGATGGAGGCCCTGGTCCGGATGGCGCACCAGGAGGCGGGGCCCGTCGACATCCTGGTGAACAATGCCGGGATCATGCCCCTCTCCCCCCTCTCCCAACTCCGCACCGGCGACTGGCACCGCATGGTGGACGTGAACGTGAAGGGGGTGCTGAACGGGATCGCCGCCGTGCTCCCGGGGATGCTGGAACGGGAGTGCGGACACATCGTGAACGTCGGCTCGGTGGCCGGGCGGCGCCCCTTCCCGGGGGGGGCGGTCTACGCCGCCACCAAGTTCGCGGTGCGGGCGCTCTCCGCCGGGATCCAGCTGGAGCTGTCGGCCGCGAAGGGGATCCGGGTCACGGACGTCCAGCCGGGGGTGGTGGAGACCGAGCTTCTCGATCACATCCCGGACGCGGAGCTGGCGCGCAGCTTCGCGGAGGGATGGGCGCCGCGCCGCAAGCTGCGGCCGGAGGACGTGGCCGGGGCTGTGCTCTTCGCGGTGACCGCGCCGGAGCACGTGAACGTGAACGAGATCCTCGTCCGTCCGACCGACCAGCCCACCTGAGAGGGAGCCGGGGCCGGCACCGCAGGTTCCCCCACGGAGGGCGGCGGCCGCGCCGTCCCCGGGAGGGCGGCCGCGCCGCCCTCCCGGGGACGGGCGAATCGGGTCCCTACCGGCCCCGGCCCGCGCGGCTGCGGTGCCACTCGGCGAGCACCGCCGCCTCCCGCTCGGCGCTCAGCCCCGCGCGGAGCGGAGACTGCGCCTCCGCGGGCCGGGAGAAGTGGTACTCGAGGGTGTCGGCGGTGGTCACCGCCAGCGGACGGAAGGTGAGCCCCCGTTCCACTTCCGGGGTGAGGTCGAAGCGCGCGAATCCCTCGCGCCCGGGGAGCGGGGGCATCCAGACCGGCATCTCGCGGTAGGGGCGCACGTCGCGCTCGATCAGGAAGTCGGTGTCCACCCAGGTGAAGGTGGTCTCGGCCGTGGTTACCGCCCGGATCCCGTACAGGAGTTCGTCGATGCGGCGTGGGTTGAAGGGACCGACGGCGTTGTATACCCCGGTGTGGCCGTCCTCGGCCATGCGGATCATCCACTCCGTGAGATCGCGCACATCGATGATCTGGATGGGATCGGAGCCGTCCGAGGGGGCCAGGATCTCCCCTCCCCGGTGGATGCGGACGGGCCAGTAGGTGAAGCGGTCGGTGGCGTCGCCCGGGCCGATGATGAGGCCGGGGCGGAAGATACAGGCCCGCTCCCCGAAGACCCGCTGCGCCACCCGCTCGCTCAGCGCCTTCTGCAGCCCGTAGGGGAGGCTCTCCGCGCCCCGCTCCACTCCGGCGGTCTCGTAGGTGAAGGTGGGGTGGTCCGCCGTCATGGGCACGCGCGAGGTGTCGGCGTAGGCGGAGCGGGAGGAGACGTAGAAGTAGCGGTCCACGGAATCGCGTAGCGCCTCGGTGCTCAGCTCCAGCCAGCGGAAGTTGGAGGCGGAGTTGTCGATGCAGACGTCCCAGCGGCGCCCCTTGAGCGACTCCAGGTCGCCGTTGCGGTCGCCGATGAGGGTCTCCACCCCCGGGAAGAGGCCGGGATTCGTCCGCCCCCGGTTGAAGAGTGTCACCTCGTGGCCCCGGTCGAGCGCGTAGCGCACCTGGTGCGGGCCGATGAAGGAAGTGCCCCCGAGGACGAGGAGGCGGAGCGCGCGGCGCGGCGGCTCCGGCGCTCGGGGGGGTGCGGCGTTCGGGGTGGGCCCAGGACCGCCGGTGAGCGGGGAGGGGACGCCCAGGCCCAGGCCGAGGCCGGCGGCGCCCGCGGTGCGGAGGAAGGTCCTGCGGCTCGGGTTCATGACGGCTCCGGGAGCGGGGACGGGGAGGAGGCCGGGTCGGGAAGGGGCCAGCCCCTTCCGGCGGGACGGTACGGGCGGGTCGGGGATACGGCAAGGAGCGGGGGCCGGCGCGCCGCGCGCGCCGGCCCCCGCCGGACCCGACCGGGTCGCACTCCCGGAGGGAAGGCGACGCCCCGGCGTCAGTCGTCGTCGTGGTGGTCGTCGTCCCCGTCCCGGTCGTCGTCTTCGAAGATGTCGAAGGACCGCTCGATGTTCCCCTCCACCAGGCTCTGGTTCTCACCGTCCTTGTTGGCGGTGCGGGGGTCCACCAGGTTCCCGGACCCGTCCCGGAACCATCCGGAGATGTCCAGCGCCAGGGTGAGGTTCGCCGGTCCCGAATCCGCCGCCACCACCAGCGGCGGGTTCAACTCCAACTCCTGCTCCGCCTCGATGTCCGAGGTGAAGACGAACGGCTCACCGTTCCAGGTTCCCTCCACACGGATGGTCACCCCGTCGAACTCCGGGTGGGCCTGGACGAAGTCCCGCTCCGCCTGGTCGTCGTCGTCGGGAAGGTCCAGCTCGAACTCCAACTCGTCGTAGGTGTCGGCCGGAACGTCGATGAAGAGGACCTGCTCCACCGACCCGTCCAGGGGCAGTTCCACCAGGAAGGGTCCGGCCTCGAACTCCTCGCAGTGGTCGTCTTCGCCCTGAATGGCGTCACAGTCGTCGTCGAAGAGCCGCTCCAGTTCGATCTCCTCCAGGACCAGGGCCACCCGGTCCAGAACCAGAACGTTGCTGCCGTCGTCGAAGGTCTCGGCCCGGGCCACAGGGTAGGGGCCCGCCTGGGCGGCGCCCAACGGGGCGGACGGCGCCGCGGCCACGGAGAGGGACAGGGCCGTGGAGCCCTCGGGTGCGGTGCTGCTGTCGTCACACGCGCCCAGCGCCGCGACGGCGGCCAGGGCGAGGATGCGGGCGGGGATCTTCACAGGATTCCTCCGGTATGCTTGGGGGTGTTGCCGCGAACGTCCTGCGTTGAAGCGAGGGGCGTGCCACGCGCGGTGGCCCCGCGACCCACCGATCGCTCCGCCCTTCCCACCCCGTATCCCCCGGGGCCGACCGGCCCCCGACCGACGCCGGATCCGTCTCCTCCACCCCAACCGACCAATCCATGCAAGTTCCTGCAAAGAAGGCACTTGTGATCGTAGGGCTCCTCTCCGCCGGGGCGTGCACCGAGGACGCGGCGCTCACCGTCCTCCCCCCGGGCGAGCCCTTCTGCGCGCGCGTGCTGCCCGCGGTGGACGCCTTCCTCGAAGCGGGGCGCAGCCGGGATCCGGTGCAGGGGGATGCACCATATGGGGGCAGCGTGGTGATCGGGGGGCTGGGCGAGATTCCCAACGGGATGATGAGCACCGCCACCTCGGACTACGTGGCCGGCCAGCATCAGCAGTTCGTGAACCTGATGACGCTGATCGACTACGACGAGGACTTCCAGCCGCGGCCCTACCTGGCGGAGAGCTGGGAGGTGGCGCCCGACGGCACCGCGCTGACGTTTCACCTGCGCGACGACGTGTTCTGGCACGACGGCGAGCGCACCGACGCTCACGATGTGGCCTTCACCTACCGCCGCGTGACGGATCCGGCCGCGGGCTTCCCCAACGCCGCCTTCTGGGACCACTACCTGCCGGGGGATGAGGGGGTCGAGGTGCTGGACGAGCGCACGGTGCGCTTCCGGCTCGCGCCACACGGCGACTTCCTGGACCCGTGGCGCTCGGTGGCCATCCTGCCCGAGCACCTGCTGGGCGACGTTCCGCCCGGGGAGCTGCGCGGGCACCCCTACGCCACCCGCTGCCCGGTCGGGAACGGCCCCTTCGTCTTCCTGGAGCACCGTGAGCAGGAGGTGTGGCGCTTCGCCGCCAACCCCTCCTTTCCGGAGGCGCTCGGGGGGCGCCCCTACCTTGACGGGTACGTGTACCGGGTGATCCCGGACGAGAACACGCTGCTGCTGGAGCTGCTCTCCGGCGGGGTGGACGTCTTCATCTCGCCCCAGCCGGACCAGGCGGACGCCATCCTGGCGGATCCCGACCTGGAGCTGCTGCGCTACCCCTTCCGCAATGTGACCTTCGTGGCGTGGAACGCGCGCCGGCCCCAGCTGGCGGACGCGCGCGTGCGGCGGGCCATCACGCTGGCGACCGGTCGGGAGGAGATCGTGCAGGTGCTGCTGCAGGGGTACGGTTCGGTGGCCGACGGCACCGTGCCCCCCTGGCACTGGGCCTTCGATCCCGAGGTGGGAGCCATGCCCCACGACCCGGAGGCGGCGCGCCGGCTGCTGGACGGGGCCGGGTGGCGCGACCGCGACGGCGACGGGGTGCGCGAGGATGCGAGCGGGCGGCCGCTCTCCCTCTCGCTCAAGACCAACCAGGGCAACCGCCGCCTGCAGCGTCTGGGGACCATCATGCAGGCGCACCTGCGCGAGGTGGGCGTCGAGCTGCGGCTGGAGCTCATGGAGTGGAGTGCGCTGGTGGCGCAGCTCACCGACACCGAGGGGCGCGACTACGACGGCGTGGTCCTCTCCTGGGTGACCGAGTTCAAGCTGGACGACACCGACCTGTTCCACTCCCAGCGTGTGGACCGGCCATATGCGTTTTCCGGCACGCGCGACGCGCGTCTGGACGCCTTTCTGGACTCCCTCCCGCTGGTGACCGACCGGGCGCGGGCGCGCGAAATGTGGCGGGCCTACCAGGCGCGGCTGGCCGAGGTGCACCCCTTCACCTTCTTCTACTTCCCCGACCGTCTGGACGGGGTGAACCGGCGGGTGCAGGGGGTGGAGATGGACGCGCGCGGGGAGTGGGTCAACCTCAAGGAGTGGCGGGTCACCGCACCCGCACGGTGATGGCGTTGGCGAAGAACGTTTCGGGCACCAGCCCCACCTGCGGGTCCACCTGCCGCAGCCAATCCTGGGCGTTCAGGTCGAGGAGGATCTGAACCCGGTCGCCGTCCTCGAGCGAGAGCGACACCGGCTCGACCACCGTGAGCGAGTCGGCCTCGAACTCCACCTCCACCAGCCCGACCACCTCGCCCCCGTCCACGATCAGCCCCCCCTCCACCTCGACCTCCACGTTGCGGAAGACCATGCGGAGGGCGGTGTAGCGCCCGGCGGGGACGCGCGCGGCGACAACCTGCTGCTCCACGACGCCCCGGATGTCGACGTCCACGATCACCGGCTGTGGAGTCAGGGCGACCGGACTGCCTCCCGCGCCCTCCAGGAAGAGCGTGATGTCGGCCTCCAACTCGCCCTCGGCTTCGTCGTCGTCGGCGGTCTGGCGGGCGACCGGGGGAAGGTGCCGCGCGCCGGCGGCCGCCTGGACGGGGTCGGACGCGTCGCCCGAAACTGTGACCTCGGTCTCCGCCAGCCCGCCCGCGGTGAGGTTGCCGCACGCGCCCAGGGTGAGCCCCAGCGCGAGCGCCAGGAGGAGCCGGCCCGCGGGGCCGTGGGTCCGATCGGGCGCGGAGGGATCCGGGAGGCGATCAGTCATGAGGTCCACCGTGCTGCGGGGAAGGGTCGTCGGAGTCCTGCGGAGCGAAGTACTCGCCCCAGGGGTGCCGGGGGTGTTCGATCCCGACCTCCCGGTAGCGCGCCAGGGCGCGGTCGCGGAGGAGTTCGGCCGTTCCGGCTTCACCGCGGGCGGCCTCGGCTTCCGCGTAGGCCTGCAGGGTTCGTGCCTCCTCCACGGTGGGGAGGTGGTGGTCCCGGACGAGCTCGAGCGCCCGCTCGAAGAGCACGAAGGCGTCCGCGTCTCCGCGGGCCGCCGCGACGCGTCCCAGTAGGCGGTACACCTCGGGGAGTCGTGGCAGCACGCGGGCCGCGATGGCCTCCATTTCCGCCTCCCGGATCGTCTCCGCCGCGTCCAGCAGCCGGTCGCGCGCCAGCAGCGCCTCGGCCAGGTTCAGGCGGACGGTGATGCGGGCACCCGCCGCGCCGGGCCCGGAGAGCGACTCCAGCGCGGTCCGGAAGCGCGCCTCGGCACCCTCCGGGTCTCCCCGCACCATGCACAGCTGGCCGCGGGCGTTCTCCAGGAAGACCCGGGCGCCCTCGTCTCCGGAGGCCCGGGCCGCCTCCTCGGCCGCCTCCAGCAGAGGGAGGCTCTCCGCCAGCCGGCCGCGCGAGCGGAGGGTGATGTGGAGGTTGACCAGCGCGTGCCACCGCTCGGGCACGGCCTCGAGTCCGGCCCCGTCCAGGATGTCGAGTGCGCGCCGGTACAGCTCCGCGGCCCGGTCCCAGGCG
>JAVVFC010000099.1:0-10259 GCA_032250975.1 Longimicrobiales bacterium
GTTGAGCCCCGGGTTTTCACAGAAGACTTAACAGACCGCCTGCCTGCGCTTTACGCCCAGTAATTCCGAACAACGCTTGCGCCCTCCGTCTTACCGCGGCTGCTGGCACGGAGTTAGCCGGCGCTTCCTTTGGGGGTACCGTCAGCTGGCCACGATATTCCCATGACCAGGTTTCTTCCCCCCTGACAGTGGTTTACACCCCGAAGGGCTTCCTCCCACACGCGGCGTCGCTGCGTCAGCCTTTCGGCCATTGCGCAATATTCCCCACTGCTGCCTCCCGTAGGAGTCTGGGCCGTATCTCAGTCCCAATGTGACGGGTCGTCCTCTCAGACCCGCTACGCGTCGTAGTCTTGGTGAGCCATTACCTCACCAACTAACTGATACGCCGCGACCCCCTCTTCAGGCGGAAGCTTGCAAGCAGAGGCCTCCTTTGATCCGGGCGCCATGCGACGCCCGGACGTCATGCGGTATTAGCCCAGGTTTCCCCGGGTTGTCCCCCACCTGAAGGCAGGTTGGTCACGTGTTACTCACCCGTCCGCCACTCGGCTACAGGTGGTGCAAGCACCTCCTGCTCCTCGTCCGACTTGCATGTGTTAAGCACGCCGCCAGCGTTCGTCCTGAGCCAGGATCAAACTCTCCGTTAGAAGAATGCTTGATTAGCTCCGTTGAACGCGGTCGTTCATCCGACCTTCGTTCGGAATCTACGTTTCAAACCCATTGCCCCCGAAGGGGCGTCCGCCAGGACGTAGTGCCCGGCGTGAATGGGCCCGCTCTCTCTCTCGAAACCCTGATTATCAAAAAGCTGTATCTGCCTGACCGCCAAGGAAATGGGAAACCCGATCCCTTCGCGGCCCACCCGCGCCGGCGTTGCCGCCGGATCGCTGGGAAGGCGTTAAGAATACCCGTGCCGTTTCAGTGTGTCAACACCCCGTCGACGATTCTGTAATCCCTGCCGCCGACCGGCCCGGATCCAGGGTGAGCGACCGGAATTGAACCGGCGACCTCCAGGGCCACAACCTGGCGCTCTAACCGACTGAGCTACGCCCACCAAGGCTCCCCTCCGAGGAGGTGGAGCATGAAAAGGTAGCGAAGCGGCGGCGACCCGTAAACCTCGCGCGCGCGGGTGTTGGTCCGGGCAGGCGAGGATCGGAACGGGTGCTCCGGAATCCGGCGTGCCCCACCGCGGGGGACCGGTCACCTCTGGAAACCGGCGAGCAGAGGATACGGCCGCCAGGAGCCGACGACGGGCCATGCCCAGCGCGCCTGGGTGGACTCGAACCACCGACCTACGGATTAGAAGTCCGTTGCTCTATCCAGCTGAGCTACAGGCGCCAGCCACCGCCGGAGCGGTGGACATCTGCGGAAGATCGGCCTTCAGCGCCGGAAGGAGAAGGTCCCCTCCGTGCGACCCGTGCAGTCCGAGGCGCGGAACTCTCCGCTGAACAGGCGGCCATCAGGTGTAAAGCGCCCGGAGAGGCGGGCGATCCCGGGGCACTCGACGTCGTAGAGCAGTTCGGCGCGGGCGCGGCCGGACCCATCCAGGCGCCCCTCCCCCCGGGCGGAGAGCGTGACCGCCGGCGCCTCCAGGAAGACCACCAGATCGGGGCCGTCCTGCCGGATGCGGAGGGTGGCGACGATCTCCTGGCCCTCCACGACAAGGAATCCGTCCCAGGGGCCCTCCACAGGCTGGACGGGCGCGGAGGTTCCCACGGAGGCGCACCCGGCGAGCAGGGCGGTGAACAGGGCCGCCAGGAGGGGCGCTGCGGCCCCGCCGCGGATCCCCGAGCCCACGCCGAGGGCCCTCATATGACCGCGAGGCCGTCGCCCCGGGGAGGCCGGACGGGCGCCGGCTCGAGCCCGAAGACGGAGCGGAACATGCGCCCCTTCTTTCGCAGCGCCCAGAGTTCCAGCAGGAGTTCTCCCCGGCCGTCCAGCTCCAGGACCAGTCGCCGGCCCTCGACCCGGGCCGCCACCCCGGAGACCTTCTGCTGGTGCTCACGGTCGAGCGCATCGGCCACCCGCAGCAGGGCCGCCAGCTTCCGGACCCGGTGCCGGTCGCCGGAGTCCAGGTCCAGAAAGAGAAAGTGCTCATCCTTGGGCTCGGCCCGGCGGTGGTAGCGGGCCACCAGCGCGGCCAGCACGCGGTCCTCACGGGAGAGGCCGGGAATCTCGGAGTTGTGGATGAGGTAGAGGCTGTGCTTGTGGTGCTTGCGGTAGCTGACGAAGAGGCCAACGTCGTGCAGCACGGCCGCCGCGACGAGGATCCGGCGATCTCCCTCGACGAGCTCGTGCAGGGGACGGAGCTGGTCGTAGAGCATGAGTGCGAGACGGGTCACATGGCGGGCGTGCAGTTCGTCGAACTGGAAGCGCCTCCCCAGCGCGAGGGCCCCGTTGAAGGCCTGCTGCTCCAGGCGGGAGGCGTGCACCGCCGGGCCGCTGACGTCCTCCACGAGATCCACCAGCACCCCTTCCTTCACGCCCACCCGCGGCACCACGATCTCGTCCACCCCCGTCAGGCGGGCAAGATGGGCGTAGATGAGCGCCGCCGGAAAGATGACGTCGGCCCGGTCCTCGCGCAGACCCAGCTCGCGTACCCGCTCCTCGACGGAGAGGCGGGCAAGCCGACGGGTGACCTTCCGGAGATGGGCGACCGGGAGGCGGCTCACGCCGCGCGCATCCTGGGGTGCCCCGGCCAGATCGGCGAGCGCCTCCATGTTTCCCCCGGTGGCGAGCAGGCCCGCGATCCGCTCCGGCTCGACGCGCGCGGGGAAGCGCAGCGTGCGGGCGTATTCCGACACCAGCCGGCGGAAGCGCCGCGAGTCGGGGCGCCCTTCCCCGAGATCCTCCAGGATGCGGACCGTTCCCATGGTGTGGGACTCGGTCCACTGGATCCCCTCCTGAGAGAGGAGCGAGACCTCCAGGCTGCCCCCGCCCAGGTCGGCGGACACCCAGAGCGCATCCCCGAGGTCCACCCGGCTGCGGAGCGCGCTCCAGATCAGGCGCGCCTCCTCGGTGCCGGTGATGGTCTCCAGCCGGATGCCCGTTTCCCGGCGGATCCGGTCCACCAGCGCCGGCCCGTTGCGGGCGTCGCGCACGGCGCTGGTCGCCACCGCGCGGTAGCGGGCGATCCCCAGGTTGTCCATCGAGCGGCGGAAGGTGGCCATCCCCTCCACCGCGGCCGCCATCGCCCGCTCGTCCAGGCGCCCGGTGAGAAAGACCTCGTGGCCCAGCCGCACGGGCAGGCGCTGGACCTCGAGGTCCACCCAGTGGGTGGCGTCCACGAACTCGGCGGCGGTGTAGCGGATCGCGTTGGACCCCACGTCCACAGCCGCCAGCCGGCAGGGGAAGACGGCGTGCGGAGCTCCGGTGTCGGGACTCACTCCTCCTCCTCGCCCATCCGGGCGCGGGCCTCGGCGTCGGCCATGAGCAGGTCGTGGAAGCTGCGCACCGGCTCGCCCTCCTGGGGAATGCGGAGCCGGTAGGCGCCGTCCGACTTGAGCTCCCACGCCAGCCGGTTGTCCCACAGGGCGTGGTGGAGCACGTTCTCGAGCCGCTCCCGCAGTCCGGGGTCGCGGATGCGGACCACGGCCTCGACGCGCTCCTCCAGGTTGCGGCGCCGCCAGTCGGCGCTGCCCAGCAGGATGTCGGGGTCGCCCGCGTTGCGGAAGTAGAAGATCCGGTCGTGTTCCAGAAAGCGTCCGATGATGCTGGTGACGCGGATGTTGTCGGAGATCCCCGCCAGGCCGGGTCGCAGGCGCGAGTGGCCGCGGATGATCAGGTCGATGGACACCCCCGCCATGGACGCCCGGTAGAGCGCCTGGATCATCGCCACGTCGTCCAGCGCGTTCATCTTGACGATGATGCGACCCTGACCCGTCCGCTCCTGGTGCTGGATCTCGCGCGCGACCAGACCCTCGAAGACGGCCCGCATGTCCCGCGGCGCGACCACCAGGGAGCGGTAGTGCTGCTCGGGTGCGTGGCCGGTGAGGTAGTGGAAGAGGCGCACCAGGTCGAGGCCGATGTCAGGGTCGGCGGTGAGCAGCCCCAGGTCGGTGTAGAGGCGGGCGGTGGCGGCGTGGTAGTTCCCGGTGCCGACGTGCGCGTAGGTGCGGATGCCGGCGTCCTCGTCCCGCACCACCAGGGTGACCTTGGTGTGGGTCTTGAGCCCCACCAGGCCGTAGGTCACGTGCACGCCGGCCTGCTCCAGCAGCTGGCCCCACTCGATGTTGCGGGCTTCGTCGAAGCGCGCCAACACCTCGACCAGCACCGCCACCTGCTTGCCCGCCTCCGCGGCGCGGATGAGCGCCTTGACGACGGGCGAATCCTCCGACGTGCGGTAAAGGGTGAGCTTGATGGCCACCACCCTGGGGTCCTCGGCCGCCTCCTCCACGAAGCGCTGGACCGAGGCACGGAAGCTGTCGTAGGGGTGGTGCACCAGGACGTCACCGCGCAGCAGGACATCGAAGATGGAGCAGGCGCCGGCCTCCACAGGCCGGAGTTCCGGGGGGGTGACCGGCTCCCAGGGGCGGAAGCCGAGGTCCGGACGCGACCCGTCATCCAGCCGGGAGAGGTCGGTGAAGTCCAGCGTGCCGTGCACGCGGTAGACGTCCCGCTCGTCCAACGCCAGCTCGGTGCGCAGCAGGCCCACGAGCTGCTCGGGCATGCCCGCCTCGACCTCGAGCCGCACCACGGGGGCGAAGCGACGCTCGCGCAGCTCCTCCGAGATCATCTGGAGCAGGTCCTCCGCCTCCTCATCATCCCGCGAGAGGTCCGCGTTGCGGGTCACCCGGAAGGCGTGGACGTGCAGGATGCGGGTGCCGGGGAAGAGCTCGTGCACGTTGTGCGCGACCAGCTCCTCGACGGGGAGCAGGCCCCCGGCGTCGTCGAGCGGCACCCAGCGGCCGCGCTCCAACGGCACCTTGACCCGCGCGAACTGCGTGCCGCCGCCCGGGTTCTGCAGCACCACCGCCAGGGAAAGCGACTGGTTGGAGATGAACGGGAAGGGGTGGCCGGGATCAACCGCCAGCGGGGTGAGGATCGGATAGACGTGGTCGCGAAAGTAGCCCCGCAGGTTGTCGCGCTGCGCCTCGTCCAGCTCGCCCCAGGACCGGATGTAGATCCCCTCGCGGCGGAGTGCCGGAACCAGGTGCATCCGCCACGTCCGGCTCATGGCCTCCTGCATCTCCAGGATCGCCTCCCGGATCAGGTCCAGCTGCTCGCCGGGGGAGCGCCCGTCCGGGGAGAGCTCGGTGACGCCGGCCGCCTTCTGCCGCTTGAGGCCCCCGACCCGTTTGCGCACGAACTCGTCCAGGTTGGACTGGGTGATGGAGAGGAAGCGGACCCGCTCCAGCAGCGGAGTGCGCTCGTCCCGGGCCTGGTGCAGAACCCGCCAGTTGAAGTCCAGCCAGGAGAGCTCGCGGTTGAAGTAGAGGACCGGGTCGCCGAGGTCCACCCCGGGTCCCACCGGGCGGGGCCGCACCGCCCGGGGCGGCGTGCGCAGCGAGTCGCCGGTCTCCTCCCAGCGGTCCACCGCCTCCGCCGCCTCGGGTCGCGGCCCGGGGTCGGGCACGACGCGGCCGGAGCGCAGCGTGGACGGATAGACGGGCACCCCCACCGGGCGGAGCGCGGGGGCGGCGGCCTGGCTGGAGGCGGGAGCCTGGGCGGACATGGATCCCGGTCAGGAGGAGCGGATCATCGAAGTCGGGGCGCCGGGATTCGAACCCGGGACCTCCTGCTCCCAAAGCAGGCGCGCTACCGGGCTGCGCCACACCCCGAGGCGGAGAACTTAGCCGGGGCGGGAGTGGGAAGGTAGCCGTGCCCGGTAACGAGGGTCGGGTTCCGGGCACCCGGACGCGACCGCGGGCGGCCCGGGTCAGCCCGGAGGGGGCTGCGGGACCGCGTCCTTCTCCTCCTCCTCCTCCTCCCAGAGGCGCCGCAGGTACTCGTAGGGGTAGATGCCGGTGCTGTGCCCGTCGCTCCAGACGAACTGGAGGGCGTAGCGGCCGACGTAGTGGATGGCGGTGGGGTGGACCCCCTCGGGTACCATCTCAGGCACCAGGATGCGGCGCCCCGTCATCTCCTCGACACACCCGGCGCAGGGGCAGCGGAGCCGGAGCGTCCGGGGGTGGTGGACGCTCTCCACGCCGTCCTCCCATACGATGCACAGGCGCGTGCCGTCAGGGGTGGGGCCGATCTCGCGGGGCCGGAACCGGGGATCCGTCATGCGCGACCCTCCCCCGCGGCGGGGTCGGCGCCGGTCCGTGCGCGCAGCAGGCGCGCGAGGGCGCGGAAGGCCACGCCCCGGTGGCTGAGCGCCTCCTTCTCGGCGGCGGCGGCCTCGCCGAACGTGCGGCCCAGGGCGGGCACGAAGAAGAGCGGGTCGTAGCCGAAGCCGCCGCCCCCGCGGGGCTCGCGGGTGATACGGCCCTCGACCGTTCCCCGCAGCACGGGCCCCTCCCCGCTCCCCTCCTCGAGCGCGGCCACGCAGACGTAGCGCGCGTTCCGCCGCGCGTCGGGCACGCCGGCCAGCCGGTCCAGCAGGTGCCGGTTGTTGGCCAGGTCGCGCTCGTACCCGGTGGCGTCACCGGGGGCGAAGCGGCGGGAGTGCACGCCGGGGGCTCCCCCCAGGGCGTCCACCTCCAGGCCGGAGTCGTCGGCGACGGTGGGGAGGCCGCTGCGCGCATGGAAGTAGCGGGCCTTGGAGCGGGCGTTCTCCTCGAAGGTGTCGAACGGTTCCAGGTCGTCCTCCTCGGGCGCGGGAGGAATGCCGGCCTCCGCCAGGTCGAGCACCTGCAGGCCGGGAACGTCGGCCAGCAGGCCGCGGATCTCACGGACCTTGTGCGCGCTGCGGGTGGCGACCAGCAGCTTCACGCCCCCTCCTCGAGCACCCGCCGCTGCGCGGCCACCCGCTCCCGGATCCCCGCCATCGCCAGGTCCACCAGCCGGTCCAGCTCGTCCCTGCGGAAGGGGTGCCCCTCGGCCGTGCCCTGCACCTCGATGAGGCCGCCGTCCCCGGTGGCCACTACGTTCATGTCGACCTGGGCCGCGAAGTCCTGGGCATAGTCCAGGTCCAGGGTGGGCACGCCGTCCACGATGCCCACGCTCACGGCAGCCACCAGGTCGGACATGGGGTGGCGCGCGAGGGCGCCCTCGGCGACCAGCCGTGCCAGTGCCCCGTACAGCGCCAGACAGGCCCCGGTCACGGCCGCGGTGCGCGTCCCGCCGTCGGCCTGCAGCACGTCGCAGTCGAGCGTGACGGTCCGCTCGCCCAGCACCCCCAGGTCGGTGACGGCGCGCAGCGAGCGGCCGATCAGGCGCTGGATCTCCTGGGTGCGGCCCTTGGCGCCGTCGCGCTCCCGTGAGGTGCGCGTGTGGGTGGCGCGGGGGAGCATGCCGTACTCCGCGGTCACCCACCCGCTCCCCCGGCCCCGCATCCAGCCCGGGACCTCGTCCGCCACCGAGGCGGTGCAGAGTACGCGCGTGGCGCCGGTGGCCACCAGACACGACCCCTCGGCGTAGGGGGCGGCGTCCAACTCCAGCGTGAGCGGGCGGGCGGTGCCGGGGGGGCGTGGCGTCATGTCAGTGGTGCCCCCCTCCGTGAGTACCAGCCGGCTGGGGGGCGGCCTGATCCTCGTCGCCGGGCTTGAAGACGATCTTCAACAGCGGAGGAGCGATGAAGGTGGTCACGATGACCATGATGAGGATGGCCGAAAAGGTCTCGGGGGTGAGGAGCCCGGCGCGGCGGCCGATGTCGGCGAAGATGAGCCCCACCTCGCCCCGGGGGACCATCCCCACGCCGATCGCGGTGCGGTTGAGCTTCTGCTTCCCCCACCCCACCACGAAGCCGGCGAGCAGCTTCCCGACGAAGGCGACCGCGACCAGGATGGCGCCCACGGTGATGACCTGGGCGTTGAAGACGTCCGACCAGGGCAGGAAGAGCTGCACGTTGACGGCCGCCCCCACGCTCACGAAGAAGATGGGGGTGAAGATGTCGGCCACCGGCTCGATGCGCTCCACGATCAGGTCGAACTGGTTGGTGGAGGAGAGGACGATGCCGGCCGCGAACGACCCGATGATCATGGCCGAGCCCGCCTCGGCGGCCAGCGCGGCGAAGAGCAGGGCGAAGGAGAACGCGCTCACCAGCAGAACGCCCCGCACCCGCATGCGGTCCACCAGCGTGAAGAGGCGGGGCGCCAGCGCGTTCCCCACGATGACCGCCGCGACCAGGAAGCCGACCGCGATGGCGAAGGTGGTGGCGATGCCGATCACGGACAGCGCCGCACCCGCCGCCAGACCGCTCACCACCGCCAGGATCACCAGCCCGAGGACGTCGTCGATGACCGCGGCCCCGATGATGATGCGGGACTCGGGGCGGTGCATGAGCTTGAGGTCGGTGAGCACGCGCGCGGTGATCCCCACCGAGGTGGCGGTGAGCGTGGCGCCCACGAAGACGGCGATCATGGCCAGGCTCACCCCCTCCAGGTGCGCACCGATGGCGGGATCGGCGAAGAACCAGTAGGCGAAGCCCAGCAGGAAGGGGAGCGCGACTCCGACGACCGCGACCGAGGCGGAGGAGGCGCCCACGCGGAACATCTCCTTGAGATCGGTCTCCAGCCCGATCTCGAAGAGGAGGATGGCCACGCCCACCTCGGCCAGCAGGTGGATGACCTCGGCCCCGGCCTCGGTGCCGGTCGGGACGATGCCGAGCACGCTGCCGCCCAGGACCAGCCCGGCCACCAGCTCGCCCAGCACGGCGGGCTGCCCGATGCGCTCGGCCAACTCGCCGAAGACCTTGGCGAAGATCAGGATGGAGATGAGGATGAGGAAGAAGCCCGAGGGCGTGAGGTGGCCGCCCTCCTCGTCGTGCGCCTCCTCGGCCGCGTGTTCGGCATCCGCGCCCGCCTGCTGCGGCGCCGGCGTGAGCGCCTCGTCGGCGGCCATACCGGTCGTCGCGGGTGCGGGCCCCTCGGCGGCGGCCACCGCCGCCGGCGTGACCGCGTCCCCCGCGCCCAGGCCCGGTCCGCTCAAGAACCAGACGGCGCCGAGCGCGAGCACCAGTACGATCCGGAATCCCCGGCCCAACCCCGTGAAACCCCGCTTGCTGGCTGAACTCACCGTAGCGTCGTCCTCTTGGAAATGGAAAAGGTGTGCGATGGGAGGGGCGGCCGCCCCGGTTCGGCGGGCGTCACCAGTTGGACTGGAGCCCGTCCACGATGCGCTGCACCAGCAGCTCGAGCGCCTCGAACTTGCCGACGTCCTCGTCCTCGGACGCCTCCAGGAACTGCCCCTCGGTGCGGACCGAGGCGTTGTCCCACAGGATCAGATTGCGGGCCACGTCGACCACCTCGACCGAAACCACCAGCGTGACCTGGCGCTGGAGCACCTCGGGGCGCGCGCCCTGCTGCGCGCCGGGGCGGAAGTTGGGCGCCCGCAGGGAGTAGTCGCGGATGGTGCCGCGCACCACGGCGTCCGCCACCTCCTCGCCCGCCAGATTGAGCCCGAGCGCGCGGGGCAGCTGGTCCAGGAGGATCTCGTGCACCTCCTGGGTGAGCTCCAGGCGGGTGGTCTGGTTCTCGAAGGGGAGGATGGCCACGGTGCGCAGGTCGAGCCCGGTGCCCGCGTTGAAGCCGTACAGGCACCCGGAGGCCGCACCGGCGAGAAGCAGCGCCGCGCCCGCCGCCCGCCGCCCCCGCGCGGGGGTGCGGGCCGCGTCGCGCCTACGGCCGCCAGATGTGGGGGGGAAACGGTCCCACATGTTCCACGCTCTCCCGTGTGATCACCAGTTCACGGAACGCCGTCAGGTCCCGGTAGACCGCTTCCACCGGCACGGCGCCGCCGTCCCGCTCCAACTCCAAACGCTGCACGACCCGGCCCCGTTCCTCCACCTCCACCGCCTCCAGCAGCTCGCCGCGGAAACGGTAGCGCACCACTTCTCCCGAGGCGAGCCGGGCACGCAGCCTGCGCCCGCCGCCCTCCAACTCGTCGCCCCCCAGCAGCTCACTCTCCGGCGGCAGCCGGAACACCCCCAGGCTCCCCCAGAGCAGCGGGGGCGGGGGCACGATCCCCCCGGGGAACGCCACCGGCAGGCGAAGCTCGTCCTCGACCAGCACCGCCACCGCCGCCGCCTCGCCGTTGTCCAGGAAGAGGTCCAGCCGCGCCCGGTAGGGCGGCTCGGACCGCGCCACCCCCTGCCCCGAGAAGCGCACCCCCTCCTCGGCGATGCGCCAGCGGAACGTCACCAGAGTGGGCTCCGCCACCCG
>JAVVFC010000009.1:0-31575 GCA_032250975.1 Longimicrobiales bacterium
CCTTCGCGCACGAAGCCCTCGCGCGGGTTGGGCCCGAACATCATGCCGTCCAACTGGGCCATGAGGGCGTCCTGCTCCACCCGGCGCGCCTCCAAGTAGGGAGGATTGGCGGCAATGTGCTCGTGGATGCGCTCCACCCGGTTGCCCGGGTCGGGGTGGGTGGAGAGCCACTCGGGGATCCGACCGCTCCCGGCCGAGAGCTGGGAGTTCTGGTCCAGCATGCGCATCACGCCGGCCATCTCATCCGGATCGTAGCCCATGCGCGTCATGTAGCGGAGTCCGAACTCGTCGGCCTGCAACTCGTCCTCGCGCCCGAAACTCAGGAAGAGGAGCCCCACCGCCTGCTGCGCCACGTCGCCGAAGCGGCGCACCTCGGGCGAGACGATCATCCCCACCCCCAGCCCGATCTGCGCCAGCTGGGCGCGGCTCATGCGCGAGGCGCCATGGCGGGCGGTGACGTGGGCGATCTCGTGCCCGAGCACGCCGGCCAGCTGCGCCTCGGACGTGAGGTGGGTGAGGATCCCGCGCGTCACGTAGACGAAGCCGCCCGGGAGTGCGAAGGCGTTCACCGTGGGGTCGTCGAGCACCCGGAAGGTCCAGGGCAGGTCGGGGCGCTCGGACCGGGCCGCCAGCGCCATGCCCAGGTCGCGCACGTAGCGCTGGACGGCGGAGTCGGGGTGGAGCCCCATCTCGGCGACGATCTGGGGGTCCGCCTCCCGACCCATGGCGATCTCCTGGCTCTCGCTCACCAGCGAGAGTTCGCGCCGTCCGGTGGCGGGGTTGACCGCGCAGGCCGCCAGCACGAGGGCGAGGAGGGGGGCGAAGACCCTCAGGGAGGGCAGGATCCGGGGAGTGGGACGCATTCGGCTCATACTCTGAGAATACACGCCGCCCCCGGGACGGATCCAGCCCCGGAGCGCGACCGACGGTGTTGACATGCTTTGCCCCGCCGCCCGAGCTTGGGACGTTCCCCGGCCCCGGACCCCCATCCATGACGCTCCCGCGCCCCCTCCTGCCGCTGCTCGCCGCCCTCTGGGTGGGCGCCGCCTCGGCGTGCCGGAACGAGCCGGACGGCCTGCCCGACCGGGAGACCTTCATCGAGGTCTGGGTGGAGTTGCGCGTCACCGCGCTCGGGCGCGACGGAGCCGTCCTCCCGGAGGCCGCGCGGGACAGCATCCTGGCGACCCACGGCGTGACCCCCGAGGCGCTGCTGCGCTTCGCGGAGGTGCGCGGTTCCGACCCGGAGTTCATGGCCGCCGTCTGGGTCGAGATCGAGGACCGCCTGACCGTGACTCCGGAGGCGGATTCGGCCGCGGCGGCGCGCTGAGCCCGCAGGGAGCGAAGACGATGGGTGACGCTGGCCCTGGTGGAGCGGAAGGGGCCGGCCGGCCCTTCCGGCGCGTGTTCAGCGGGGCCCCCTGGGAGGAGGCGGTCGGCTACTGCCGGGTGCTGGAGGCGGACGGGCGCCTGTTCGTCACCGGCACGGCGCCGGTCACGCGCGACGGGAAGGGGGTGTACGCCCCGGGGGACGCCTACGCCCAGACGGTGCGCTGCCTGGAGATCATCCGGGAGAGCCTGGCGAAGCTCGGGGTCGGCCTGGACCGGGTCGCACGCACGCGCATGTTCGTCACCGACATCTCGCGGTGGGAGGAGTACGGCCGGGCGCACGCGGAGGCGTTCCGGGGGCACCCGCCCGCCACCACCATGGTGGAGGTCCGGGCGCTGATCCGGCCCGGGATGCTGATCGAGATCGAGGCGGACGCCGTGCGGTAGCCGCCCGGGTGCGCTTCAGTAGGCGCGGGCCCAGACCACTTCGTGGCGGGCGTCCCCCTCCCCCGAGATGCAGCGCGCAGGGGCCGTCGGCGAGCGGAACTCGACGTCCGGAATGCAGCGGATGGTGGCCTTCATCTCCTCCTTGGCGCGCGCCTCCACGGCGGGGTCGCCGTTCCAGCCGGTGTAGACGAAGCCGCCCCGCGTCCCCAGGATCTCCTTCATCTCGCCCCAGTCACGGACGCCGCGGTGCGACATCGCCTCGCGGCGGGCGACCGCCATCTCCAGGAGCGACCGCTGCATCGCCTCCAGGCGGGCGGGGATGGTGGCGACGGCCTCCCCCTCGGGCAGGAAGAGCTTGCGCTTCTCCCCCTCGGGGAAGAACCGACGCGCCAGCGCCAGCGAACCCTTCTCCAGGTCCCGGGGGCCCACCTCGATGCGGAGCGGCACCCCCTTGCGCTCCCATTCGTAGTACTTGGCCCCGGGGTTCAGGTGCGCGCGCGCGTCGAGCCGCACCCGCACTCCCGCGTCCTTCAGGCGCGCCTCCACCTCACGCGCCTTGGCTTCGGTGGCGGATCGCTCCTCGTCGGTCCGGTAGATGGGCACGATCACCACCTGCACGGGCGCCAGCCGCGGTGGCACGACGACGCCGTCGTCGTCGCCGTGGGTCATCACCATGCCGCCCACCAGCCGGGTGGACACCCCCCAGGAAGTGCTCCACGCGAACTCCTCGTGCCCGGCCTCCGACTGGAAGGTGAGCCCGGAAGCGCGCGCGAAGTTCTGCCCGAGGAAGTGGGAGGTGCCCGCCTGCAGCGCCTTCCCGTCCTTCATGAGCGCCTCGCATCCGTAGGTGTCCACCGCTCCGGCGAAGCGCTCCGAATCGGTCTTGCGACCGGTGAGGGGCGGCATGGCGATCCACTCCTCCATGAAGGTCCGGTAGACCCCGAGCATGAGCAGCGTGTGCTCACGCGCCTCGGCCTCGGTGGCGTGGGCGGTGTGCCCCTCCTGCCAGAGGAACTCGGAGGTGCGCAGGAAGAGGCGGGTGCGCATCTCCCAACGCATGACGTTGGCCCACTGGTTGATCAGGATGGGGAGGTCCCGGTAGGACTGGACCCAGCGGGCGTACATCTCCAGGATCACCGTCTCGGACGTCGGCCGGATCACCAGCGGCTCCTCCAGCTCCTT
Source organism: Longimicrobiales bacterium (assembly GCA_032250975.1). Classification (GTDB taxonomy): domain Bacteria; phylum Gemmatimonadota; class Gemmatimonadetes; order Longimicrobiales; family Gaopeijiaceae; genus Gaopeijia. Next base: position 2,956 of record JAVVFC010000009.1, read on the forward strand.
CCCGCCCGCGTGGGTCACCACCGCGAGTTCCGGCGCGAAGCCGGCGATGTGCTCCTTCTCCTTTTCGATGTACGACATGGGGATGAGGAGCGGGAAGTAAGCGTTCTCGTGCCCCGTCTCCTTGAACCTGTCGTCCAGGGCGCGCTGCATGCGCTCCCATATGCCGTAGCCCCAGGGGCGGATGACCATGCTGCCGCGCACCGGCGAGTAGTCCGCCAGCTCGGCCCTCAGCACCACCTCGTTGTACCAGGCGGAGAAGTCCTCACCCTGCGGCGTGAGCCGTCGCTCGTCACTCATGCATCGTACCCCGATCGGGTTTCGTGGGCGGCCGTCCGGGACGCCCGGTCCTGGCGCCGCACCTTCCAGTAGGAGATCCCGCCCGGGAGCAGGAAGAGAACCAGCGCGGAGACGGCCCAGGTGGGTCGGAACGGGAGCCCGAATGCCTGCCTAAGCAGCCACGCCACCAGCAGTCCGGCGACGAGGGCGGCCACCGCCGCGAGCCCGATGAAGAGGTGCTCCAGCACCCCCAGGCGCCAGATGGCGCGCTCCACCACCTCCCTTCCCTCCTGCGCGTCCCGGCTCACGCACCCTCCTCCAGCTCCGCGAGCGGAACCTCCCGCTCCTGGCCGCTGGTCATGTCGCGCACTCTGGCCACGCCCCGCTCCAACTCGTCCGGCCCCAGCACGATCACGGCACGGGCCCCTTCGGATTCGGCGTTCTTGAACTGGCGCCGTACCCCGGTCTCGCGCAGGGCGTAGCCGACCGCCGCGCCCCGGTCACGCAGCCGGTGCGCAAGGGCCAGGGCGCGGGCGCGCGCCTCGGCGCCCACCCAGACCAGGAAGTAGTCCAGGGAGCGGGCGGTGTCGGGCAGGAGACCGCGGGCGCGCAGCAGCTCGGTGAGCACCACGTCCCCCATCCCGAAGCCGACGGCTGGGAGCGCCTCACCCCCTACGCGCTCGAGCAGGCGGTCGTAGCGGCCGCCACCGCACACGGCCCGGAACTCGCCCCGCCGGTCGAACACCTCGAACACCACTCCGGTGTAGTAGGCCAGCCCCCGCACGATGGAGAGGTCGAACGCCACGAAGGGGCCGAGACCCATCGCCCGCAGGGTAGCGAGGTACGCCTCCAGGCGCGCCACCGCATCGGCGACCTCGGGGTCGTCTCCGAACCGGGTCCGCACCGCGTCAAGTGAGGGGTCGTCGAAGAGGGAGAGCACCGCGTCGGCCTGCGCCTCCGCGAGGCCCGCCTCCTCCCGCAGGCGCACCCGGGTGCGCTCCCGCGCCTCCCGCTCGACCTTGTCGATCACCGCGAAGGCAGCCAGCAGCCGGTCCGGCGCGACGCCCGCAGCCGAGAGGAGCGCGCTCAGCAGACGCCGGTCCGAAACCCGGGCGCGCACGTCCTCGGCCGTGAGCCCGAGCGCCCGCAGCGCGTCCAGCGCCACGGCCAGGACCTCGGCATCGGCTCCTTCGCCGGCCTCTCCCACGACGTCCACGTTCCACTGGAAGTGCTCGCGCAGGCGTCCCCGCTGCTGACGCTCGTAGCGGAAGAGCTGGGGGATGGAGAACCAGCGGATGGGCTTGGGAAGGGCGCGCGAGCGCTCGGCCAGAATGCGTGCCAGCGAGGGGGTCATCTCGGGGCGCAGTGCCACCTCACGCCCCCCCTTGTCGGTGAAGGCGTAGAGCTGGCCGACGATCTCCTCTCCGCTCTTCTCCACGTAGAGGCCCAGGGGCTCCAGGGGCGGACCGTCGTACTCCTGAAAGCCGTAGCGCCGGGAGACCCGGCGCCATGCGTCGAAGACGTGCGACCGCACCGCCAGCTCCTCCGGGGGAAAATCCCGGAAGCCCGGCAGGCGGGCGAGTTCGGTGTTGGACATGGCGGCGAATCTACGCCTCGGCAATGGGGAATGGAACCGGGCGTCGGTGGCTACGGGTACGGATCCACCCCCAGGAGGCGCATGGCGTCCCCGACGGTATGGCATGACCCGGTCACCAGCACCGTCCCGCCGGAAGCCCCGCGCGCCGCCGCCGCCAGAGCCAGATCGAAGTCCGGCTCCACCTGCAGCGGAGGGAGGGCGGACGATCCGGAATCGGCCAGAGCCTCCCGGGCGCGCGCCGCGGCCTCGGCCGGGTCCCACCGCCGGCTCTCGGGAGCCGAGGGGGGCTGGGTGAGCACGGCCGCGTCCACCCGTGCGAGCAGGGGGGGCAGCATGAGGTCCCACTCCTTGTCTCCAAGCACCCCGACCAGCGCGCTGACGGGACCCGGCAGTTCCAGGCGGTCCAGCACGTCCGCCAGCGAATGCACGCCGGCGGTGTTGTGCGCGACGTCGAAGAGCCAGCGCACCCCGTCGCGCCGGTGGATCTGGTCCCGCCCGGGCCAGCGCACCGCCGCGACCCCCGCCGCAACGGCCTCCCGGCGCGGGCGTTCCGGGGGGGGGAGCAGGGCAAGGGCCCGCACCGCGAGCGCCGCGTTGACCGCCTGGTGCGCACCCACCAGGGGCGTCTCAAGGCGCAGGAGCCCCCAGGGCGGGGCCTCGATCGAGAAGCGGGTCCGGTCCTCGCGAACGTCCACGTCCCGGACGTCCCCCACGGAGTCCAGGACGGACAGCGGCGCCCCCACCTCCTCGGCCCGCGCCCGGAACACGGCGAGCGCCTCCCCCCCAGCTTCGGCCGTCACGGCGGGGACGCCGGATTTGAGGATGCCCGCCTTTTCGTGGGCGATCGCCCCGAGCGTCGGGCCCAGGAAGTCGGCGTGATCCAGTGCGACGTTGGTGAGAACGGCCACCCGGGGATCGAGGACGTTGGTGGCGTCCAGGCGCCCGCCCAGCCCGACCTCCACCACCTGCCACGTCACCCCAGCGCGGGCGAAGAGATGGAAGGCGAGCACGGTGGCCGCCTCGAAGAAGGTGAGGCCGCACGCCACCACCACGTCGCGGATCTCGTCCGCGGCCGAGACCAGCACGGGCTCGCTCACAGGCCGGCCGTCCAATTGGAAGCGCTCCGTGACCGAACAGAGGTGCGGCGACGTATAGAGCCCCACGCGGTGTCCGGAGGCCGCCAGCACGCTCGCAAGGGTGGACGCCACCGACCCCTTGCCGTTGGTACCCCCGACGTGGAGCGCGGGCGCGGTCCGGTGCGGGTCTCCCAGTTCCGCCAGGGCGGCACGCACGCGCTCCAGACCGAAGTGCACCCCGGAGGGCAACGGGGGGAAGAGCCGGTCGAAGAGCGGATCCAGGAAGGGACGCTCCAGCCGCCCGGGGATGGCGGGCGGCATCGGCGGCGAGAGGAGTGAATGGGAACTCAACGCCCGGGACTCCCCACCTCCGCACCCAGCATGTGGCGCAGCAGCCGCGCCAGGGTGGCCCGCAGTTCGCGGCGGTCCACCACCTGATCCACCATCCCGTGCTCCAGCAGGAACTCGGCGCGCTGGAAGCCCTTGGGAAGCTCCTGCTTGATGGTCTCCTCGATCACACGGGGCCCGGCGAATCCCACCAGGGCGCCGGGCTCGGCAAGGTTCACGTCGCCCAGCATGGCGTAGGAGGCCGTCACACCGCCCGTGGTGGGGTCGGTGAGGATGGACACGAAGGGGATACCCGCCTCGTGCAGACGGGCGAGCACGGCCGACGTCTTGGCCATCTGCATGAGGGAGTAGATGCCCTCCATCATGCGTGCGCCCCCGGAGGCGCTGACCACAATGAGCGGGCAGCGGGCCTCCAGCGCCCGACGCCCCGCCCGTGCGATCTTCTCGCCCACCACCGAGCCCATGGAGCCGCCGATGAAGCGGAAGTCCATGATGGCGACGCAGACCGGCATCCCCTCGACCGAGCCCTCGCCGGTGAGGACCGCATCGTTACGCCCCACCTTGCGCTCGGCCGCCCGCACCCGGTCGGGATAGGGCTTGAGATCGGAGAAGCCGAGGGGGTCCGCGCTGCGCAGGTGCGGATCCATCTCCCGGAAGCTGTCCGGGTCCAGAAGGACCTCCAGGTAGCGGTCCGCATCCACCCGGAAGTGGAACCCGCAGCCGTCGCAGACGTTGAGGTTCTGCGTCAGCCGCTCTCGATAGAGGATCTCGCCGCAGCCGTCGCACTTCTCGAAGACGTCGGGAGCGACGTCGCGCCGATCCGACGCCTTGAGCGGCTTCTTGTCCTTCCGGAACCAGGCCATGGAGCCTCCAGGAGGGGACGCGCAGAACGGGTCGCGGGCCGGGGCGTTTCGTTCGCCTTCGGCCTCACCCCGTCAACCCAGGGAACGTTCGTCGTCGTGGGCCGCCCGTACCGCCAGCCCCACGGCCACCCACGACATGAGCAGGAACGACCCGCCATAGCTCACGAAGGGCAGCGGGATTCCCGTGACGGGGACCAGACCCACCGTCATCCCGATGTTCACGAAGATATGTACCATCCAGGCGCCGAAGATACCCAGGAGGATCAGGCCGGCAAAGGGATCGGCAACGCGCTCCGCCAGCCTCACCAGGCGTGCGAGCAGCAACCCGAAGAACAGCAGGGCGGCGAGCACCCCCAGATAGCCCAGTTCCTCACCCACCACACTGAAGATGAAGTCGGTGTGCTGCTCGGGCAGGAAGTCGTAGCGCTTCTGGGTTCCCTCCAGGAAGCCCTTTCCCCACAGCCCGCCGCTTCCTACCGCAACCATCGACTGGATCAGGTGGTAGCCGGCCCCGCGGGGATCGACCTGGGGATCCAGGAACACCAGGATGCGGTTCTGCTGGTAGCTGGCCAGCGAATCCCAGAGCGGGCGGGAGACGGTGCCGGCGGCGAAGTTCGCCACCACCACCGCGATCGACTCCGAGAAGAAGAGGCGGTACCGCCACAGGTAGAGGGCCCCGAGCACCAGGACGATGTACACCCCCCAGATGCGGTTGTCGAAGGCCAGGATGAGCGCCGGCAGCGGCGAGGCCAGCAGCGCCAGCAGGAAGAGCGGTGTCCCGGCCCAGAAGAGCGCCGCGAAGAGGATGCCCACGAAGGCCTGGGCCGTACCCAGATCGGGCTGGAGCAGCACCAGCCCCAGGGGGAGCGCCACCAGCACCCCCGGTACCACCAGCTCGCGCAGGGTGGCGGGGGCCATGTCCCTGCGCGCCAGGTACCGGGCCAGCATCAGGATGGTGCCCAGCTTGGCCGCCTCCGCGGGCTGGAAACGGAGCGGACCCAGGACGATCCAGCTCCGGGTCCCCGCCGCCGTTCCCGCCCCGGTGCCCACCACCAGGGTGGCAACCAGCAGCACCAGACCCACGGCGTAGGCTGGAACTGCGCCCCACTCGACCCAGCGCAGGGGGATCCGGCTGACCGCGGTGAAGGCTACCAGAGCGAGGACCAGCCAGACCAGCTGCCGGCGCCACGCCCCCACCACCGCGGGCTCGGGGACGTTGGTCTGCCCGGCGGAGTAGATCATGGCCACCCCGAAAAGGGTGAGCCCCAGGACCAGGAGCACGAGGGGGGGGTCGACCACCCAGACCCGCAGCAGCCGCCTCACCGCACGCCCCCGCCCGAGGGGGAGCCACTCGGTGGCGGCGCGGGCCGCGGCGCCCACGCCGGCCACGGCCCCGTCATGATGTGCTCGCGCAGCGTCTGGGTGGACGTGACCGGAATCAGGTGCTTGCGTCGCAGATAGAAGTCGGCCGCCTTGGCCACGATGGGCGCCGCCACCGCTGATCCCCCGCCCCCGTGCTGGACGAGCGCCACCACCACCACCTCCGGATCACCTCCGCGCGGCCCCGCCATGCCCGCGAACCAGGCGTCGTCCTCCGCCAGCCCCCGCACGCTGAGGGGATTCTGCCCCGTGCCGGTCTTGCCGAAGAGGTCCCATAGTTCCAGGGACGAGAGGTACGCCGTACCTCCGGGCGCGGTCACCCTCCGCAGCCCTTCGCGCATGGTGGCCAGGGCTTCCTGCGAGAGGTTCAGCTCCCACCCTTCCGCCGGCGGTGCGGGACCGTCCGGAAAGATGCGGGGTGCGGGCGCCGACCCGTCCCGCGCAATGGCCACGTAGAACTGCGCCATCTTGAGCGGGGTCTGCTGGTTGGGGCCCTGTCCGATGGCGAGACTGAGCACCTCTCCCTCGCGGGGCGTGTAACCGAAGACGCGCTCCCAGTAATCCGGCCCCTGCGGAAAGATGCCCGGGTTCTCCTGGGGCAGGTCGATGCCGCAGGGTCGCGAGAAGCCGATCCTGGTCGCCTCGTCCAGCAGGCGCTGTAGCCCCACGCGCAGCCCCAGCTGGTAGAAGTACACGTCGCAGGAGTGCTGGATGGCCTCCAGCAGGTCCACGCTCCCGTGGCCGTCCCGCTTCCAGCAGCGCCAGACCCGGTTCCCGAACGTGTAGGTCCCTCGACAGGGCACCTCCATGCGCTCGTCGGGTCGCACCACGCCCAGGTCGAGTGCGATGGCCGCCGAAGCCAGCTTCCAGGTGGAGGCGGGCGCGAACCGCCCCAGCACGGCCCGGTTGTAGAGCGGCGTGCGCTCCGGATCATTGAGCTCAGCCCAGCGCGCCTCGTCGATGCCGCCCACGAACTCGTTGGAGTCGAAGGAGGGCGCCGAGTAGAGCGCCAGCACGCTGCCATCGGCCGGGTCCAGCGCCACCACGGCGCCATTCAGCGTGTCGGGAAAGATCCGGTGAATGAACTCCTGCAGCTCCAGGTCGAGGGAGAGCCGGATGTCCTCACCGGGAAGTGCGGGCACATTGTCGGAGGTCCCCAGGAAATCGCCCACGATGCGACCGCGCGCGTCCACCTCCACGTAGCGGGTACCGGGCGTCCCCTGCAGCAGCGACTCGTACTCGCGCTCGATCCCGGTCTTGCCCACCACCACGCCCCGGTCGTACCGGGACCGGTCCCGGTAGTCCGGCTCTGCGAGCTCCTCCTCGTCGATCTCCCCGATGTAGCCCAGGACGTGACCCACGGCCGCTCCGCCGAAGTAGCGGCGCCGGGGACGGGCATCGATGACGACCTCCGGGAAGTCGACCCGGTTCTCCTCCAGCACCGCAATCGCCTCCAACGCGGCGTCACCGTCCACCAGCAGGGGAAGACCGCGATCGCGACGTGCCCGCACCAGCAACCGCTCCCGCTGCGCCGGGTCCAGCCCCAGGACGGGTGCGAGCCGCTCCAGGCTGGCGCGGATGGAATCCTGCGGGGCGGGCAGGAGGCTGACCGCGTATCCGGGGACGTTGTCCGCGATGATGCGCCCGTAACGGTCGTAGATGGTTCCGCGCGGAGCGGGGAGGTCGATCCGGCGCAGCCGGTTCTCGCGGGCGGTCATGACGAAGTCGGTGGCCTGCAGCACCTGGAGCCGGAAGAAGGCTCCGCCCAGCAGCACGAAGACAACGCCCAGCCCGATCAGGGCCACGCGGCTGCGCGCCTGCCGCACGAGGGGGTGGTCGAGGCTCACCGCACCGCTCCCTGGCGTCGCAGCACCCCGGTGGTCGCGATCAGGATCAGGCCCACCACGGTCATGTAGGCCGCGGCCATGGCGGACTCGAGCAGCAGCCCTCCGAGGGGTTGCAGGCGCCCCCCCGGTCCCACCGCCACCCAGTGGATCAGATCGCGCAGCAGCTTTCCCAGAAAGAGGTAGCTGGCCGCGAAGAGGAGCGAATCCCCCACGAAGAGGTCGCGCGTGCGCGCCGCCAGCGCGCCCACCAGCGCGAGCGCCAGCCCGTGCGACCCGAAGGAGAGCAGCCCCTGGGCGTCCTCCAGCAGGCCCAGCAACAGACCGAAGAAGGCCGCCGCCGCCTCGTGACACTCGCGGGCGACGACCAGCACCGCCAAGGTGAAGAGATCCGGGACGCCCGCGCCCACGCCCAGGCCGAGGTGCAGGAGCAGGTGCAGCAGCACCAGTGCACCGGCCACCAGCAGATCACCCGTCCTCATGCGCCGCCCCCCGCTGAAGGGGGCGCGTCCACCCCGGCCCCGGTGGAGTCCGATGCGGGCGCCGCCTCCTCCTCCCAGGCGAGCCCCACGTCCCCCAGCGGGTCACCGCTCTGGCGCGCCACCAGGGCTGCGGTCACGCTTCCGACCGCCACCCGGGGCTCGAGCCAGTAGCTCTTGCGCCACTGGGGCTCCTCCTCGGCCACATCCCCCACCCGCCCGATGGGAATCCCGCGCGGGAAGACGCCGCCCAGTCCGCTGGACACCACCAGCGTCCCGGGCTCGATGCGGGCATGGTAGGGCAGCCCTTCGAAGCGCATGCGTGCGTCCTCGGCGAAGCGTCCCCGCGCGCTCAGAACCATGCCGTAGTACTCGCCGTCCGCCGTCATGGCGCTGGCCCGGAAGTCGGGGTGGCTCCAGTCCATCCCCACCGCGTAGTGGCGGTACGCCTCGCGGATCACCCCGGCCAGCCCGTCGGGCGTGATGACCGGAGAGCGGGGCGCCAGCCCCAGGTCCTCGCCGGCGTCCACCAGCAGGATGCTCTCCGAGGCCTGGGTCCCGGGGCGCAGCACCTGCACGGCCATCCATCGGGGACCGACCCGCTCGGACAGCCGCAGCAGCCCCCGCAGCCGGCGGTTCTCCTCGGCGAGCGGCGAGCGGTCCACCGCCACCGCGGTGAGCGAGTCGACCCGGGCCTGCAGGACGGAGGCCTCGACGGCCCGTGCCCGCGCGGCCACCACCACCTCCTGCAGGCGCAGGAAGGGCCGGAGCACGGACCCCCGGATCGCTCCGGCGAGCGGTTCCTGAGCGGTCGGGGGCAGGTTCGCCAGCACCAGGGCGAGCAGCAGCACGCCCAGGGTGACCCGGAACCGGGAGCGGCCGGCCTGATCCGCGGGGTCCGAGGTGGCGAGCCCGGGCACCGTCCCCTCAGGTGGCCAGGACCGCGCGGAACCTGTTCAGGTCGTCCAGGACGCGCCCGCACCCCCGCACCACGCACGTGAGGGGATCCTCGTCCACGTGGATCGGCAGGTTGGTCTCGTGCTCCAGCAGCCGGTCGAGGCCGCGGATGAGCGCGCCCCCACCCGTCATGACGATCCCGCGGTCCACGATGTCGGAGGAGAGTTCGGGGGGCGTGATCTCGAGCGCGCGCCGCACCGCCTCCACGATCGCCTGGATGGGCTCCTGGATGCACTCGCGGATCTCCTGGGAGTGCACCGTCACCGTCTTGGGAATCCCGCTCACCAGGTCCCTGCCCTTCACCTCCATCTCGCGCTCCTCACCGAAGTCGAAGGCGGAGCCGATCTGGACCTTGATGGCCTCGGCGGTGGGCTCGCCGATCAGCAGATTGTAGTTCTTGCGGAGGAAGGTGACGATCGAGGCGTCCAGCTCGTCTCCCCCCACCCGGATGGAGGTGTTGGAAACGATGCCGGAGAGTGCGATGACGGCGATCTCGGTGGTCCCACCGCCGATGTCGATGACCATGTTGCCGGTGGGCGTCTCGACCGGGAGCCCCACTCCGATGGCCGCCGCCATGGGCTCGTCCACCATGTAGACCGCCTTGGCCCCCGCCGCCATGGCCGACGAACGCACCGCACGCCGCTCCAGCTCGGTGATGCCGGAGGGCACGCCCACCACCACCCGCGGCTTGATGCGGAAGATCCGCTTGGCCGTGACCTGCTTGAGGAAGTGCCGCAGCATCCCCTCGGTGACGTCCACGTCGGCGATGACCCCGTCCTTGAGCGGCCGCACTGCCTCGATGCCCTCGGGTGTGCGGCCCAGCATGCGCTTGGCCTCGAGCCCGATACCCACAATGCGCCCGGTCGCCTTCTCCACCGCCACCACCGAGGGCTCGTTGAGGACGATCCCCTCCCCCTTCACGTAGACGAGGGTATTGGCCGTCCCCAGGTCCACGGCGATGTCGTTTACGGGAATCAGGCGGCCCGAGTTCAGCCAGCGGCGTAGTTCTGACACGAGCTGTGCGGTTGAGGAGGGGAGGCGGGGCCGGGCCCCGCCCCGTCGGGATCCCGGGTGGAAGGCCCGAAGCTACAGCGCATCTTCCCGGGGGGCAATGACGTTGCGGGGTTTTCCACGGCCCCGGCCGCCAGATGTTTCCTCACGCGCGCGCACGGCTCCCGGCAAGGACCTCACTCCCGCCCCGTGGACCCGAACCCCCCCTCGCCGCGCACCGTCTCCGAGAGCGCGTCGGCGACCGCGATCCCGGGGGTCTCGAAGCGCGCGAAAACCATCTGTGCGATACGATCGCCCCGCCCGATGCGCACCGGCTCGCGTCCCAGGTTGATGAGCGGCACCCGCACCTCGCCCCGATAGTCCGGATCGATGGTGCCCGGCGTGTTGGGGAGGGTGACCCCGTGTCGCACGGCCAGCCCGGAACGGGGCCGAACCTGACATTCGACCCCGTCCGGGAGTTCCATGACCAGCCCGGTCCCCACCACCCGGATCTCCCCCGGCTCCAGCCGGAAGTCCTCCTCCGCCGACCGCACGTCGTAGCCGGCCGCGTGCGGCGTCGCCCGCGAGGGGAGCGGCAGATCGGGATTGGAGGCCAGGCGTCGGAATCGGACCGTGAGCGTCATGGCGCGGCGGTCAGTCCAGGAAGTGCTCCACGGGGAGCGACTCGAGGCCGAACGCCTCTGCCACACCCGCGTAGGTGATCCGGCCATCGACCACGTTGAGGCCGAGCGCGAGCGCGCGATCCGCCGCGCACGCCGCCTTCCAGCCCCGCCCCGCCAGAGTGAGGGCGTACGGGAGGGTGGCGTTGGTCAGTGCCAGCGTGCTGGTCCGGGGAACGCCTCCCGGCATGTTCGCCACCGCGTAGTGGATCACGCCCTCCACCGTGTAGATGGGGTCGTCGTGGGTCGTGGGACGGATGGTCTCCACACACCCCCCCTGGTCCACGGCCACGTCCACGATCACGGCGCCCGGCTTCATGCTCCTGAGGTCCTCGCGCGTCACCAGGCTGGGCGCCTTCTTGCCCGGGATGAGCACGGCGCCCACCACGAGGTCCGCGTCCTCGATCTGCTTGCGGATGGCGTAGCGGGTGGAGTAGAGCAGGTTGACGTTGGCGGGCATCACGTCGGAGAGGTAACGCAGGCGCGGCAGCGAGACGTCCATGATGGACACGCGCGCACCCAGCCCCGCGGCCATCTTGGCCGCGTTCACGCCCACCACGCCTCCCCCCAGGATCAGCACCTTGCCCGGGAGTACGCCCGGAACCCCGCCCAGCAGAACCCCCGCCCCCCCGGAGTGGCGCTCCAGGTACTTGGCGCCCTCCTGCACCGCCATGCGGCCCGCGACCTCGGACATGGGCGTGAGCAGGGGGAGCTCACCGCTGGGGAGCTCGACCGTCTCGTAGGCGAGGGCCACCGCCCCGGAGTCCATGACGGCGCGGGTCAGGGACTCGGACGCGGCGAAGTGGAAGTAGGTGAACAGGAGCTGGCCCGGGCGCATGCGCGGCCACTCGGGCTCGATGGGCTCCTTCACCTTCATGATCATCTCGGTGCGCGCCCAGACCTCCTCCGCCGTGTCGACCACCTCGGCGCCGGCATTCTGGTAGAAGTCGTCGGTGAAGCCGCTGTGAAGCCCCGCGCCCCGCTCCACCACGACCTGGTGGCCGGCGTGGGTGAGGGCTTCAGCCCCCGCGGGCGTGAGTGCGACCCGGTACTCCTCCCGCTTGATCTCTCTGGGAACGCCGATCAGCATGATGGCAACGTCTCGTCTCAGGGTTGGCGCCGCCGGGCCGGAGCGGCCCCGGCGAGCCCCCGATTCTATTCAAAACCCGGGGGCGCGTCACCGGCATCGGGACCGAGCGTGAGCACCAGCTGTTCGGCGGGGCGGAAGTGGACCGCGGCCAGCTCCGCGACCTGCTCGCGGGTCACGCCATCGTAGCGTTCCAGGAGGGCGTCCAGCCCCAGCACCGGCTCTCCCTGAAGGGCGGCCGCGGCCAGGCGATGCATGCGCGCGCCCATGGACTCCATGGAGAGGGTGAGGTGGCCCTTCGCCTGCTCGCGCACCACCGCCAGCTCCTCGGCGGAGAGCCCGCTCTCCCGCAGACGGTCCATCTCGTCCAGCACCACCTCCACCGCCGCCCCCTCGGTCTCGGGACGGGTGCCCAGATACACGCCCACGGTGCCCGCGGCGCTGTAGGACGCCTGGTAGGCGTAGACCGTGTAGGCCAGTCCCAGCTCCTCGCGCACGCGCTGGAAGAGCCGGGAACTCATCCCGCCCCCGAAGCCCTGCACCAGGAGGGTGAGCGCGAAGCGGAGTGGATCGCGGTGGGTGACGCCCCGTCCACCGAAGACGACGTGGGACTGGGCCGAACCGCGCACCACCCGCCGGTGTCCGCGGGCGGTGCCCTCCGGCGGCGGCACGGCGGTCGGCGCCCGGCCGGCGTCCAGCGTGCCGAACCGCGCGTCGATCTCGGTGGCCACGTCTTCGTGGTCCAGGTTCCCGGCCACCGCCACCACCATGTTCCCCGCCGTGTACGCCCGCGCGTGCACGGCCGCCAGATCAGCCGCCGTCAGGCCCGCCACCGTCTCCCGGGTACCCAGGATGGGCCGCCCGTAGGGGTGGCCGCTCCAGAACGCCTCCCCGTGCCGGTCGAACACCAGGTCGTCCGGCATGTCCTCCACGGTGGCGATCTCCTCCAGCACCACCTCCCGCTCCAACCGGAGGTCCTCGTCACGGAGCCGGGGATTCCGCGTGAGGTCGGCCAGCACGTCCAGCGCCTCGGACAGGTGCCGGTCCAGCACCCGGGCCTGGTAGGAGGTGTGCTCGCGTGAGGTGTAGGCGTCCAGCGATCCCCCCAGCGCCTCCAGCGAGAGGGCGATATCGCGGGCGGACCGCGTGTGCGTCCCCTTGAACACCATGTGCTCGAGCAGGTGACTCACCCCCATGACGGCCGGCGCCTCGTGCACCGGGCCCTGGCGCACCCAGACGCCCGCGGCCACCGAGCGCACGGTGGGGACCCGCTCGGTCAGCAGCAGCAGCCCGTTGGACAGCCGGGTGACGCGCGCATCCACCCCCGGCCCCACCGGCGGGGGCGCCAGGGGAAACACGTCGGGGGACGCGGCCCGTGAGCCGCGCCCCCCGTCGGGACCGGACCGGTTCACCGGTTACGAATCCTGGTCGCTCCCGGCGTCCGCACCCGACTCCTCGGCCAACGCCGCCCGGCGCGAGAGGCGCAGACGGCCCTTCTCGTCGATCGAGAGGAGCTTGACCCGCGTGACGTCGCCCTTCTTGAGGACGTCCTCCGTCTTCTCCACCCGGCCGTCGGCCAGCTCGGAGATGTGGCAGAGGCCCTCGACGCCGGGGATGATCTCCACGAAGGCGCCGAAGGTGGTGGTGTTCTTGACCGGACCCTCGTAGATCCGGCCCACCTCGGGCTCCTGCACGATGGCCTCGATCATCTCCCGCGCCCGCGACGCGGCCTCACCGCTCACCGCCGCGATCTTGACCAGCCCGCTGTCGTCGATCTCGATGGTGGCGCCGGACTCGTCCTGGATGGCCCGGATGGTCTTGCCCTTGGGCCCGATGATCTCCCCGATCTTGTCGGGGCGCACCTGGATGGTGGTGATGCGGGGCGCCCAGGGCGAGATCTCGCTGCGGGGCTCGCTGAGCGCCTGATCCATGACGTCCAGGATGTGCAGGCGGCCCTTGTGGGCCCGCTCGAGCGCGTCCTGCAGAATCCCGACCGTGAGTCCCTTCACCTTGATGTCCATCTGGATCGAGGTGACCCCGGCGCGCGTGCCCGCCACCTTGAAGTCCATGTCGCCCAGAGCGTCCTCGAGCCCCAGGATGTCGGTGAGGACGGCGACCCGGTCTCCCTCCTTGATGAGCCCCATGGCCACACCGGCACAGGCGGACTTGAGGGGCACGCCGGCGTCCATGAGGGCCAGGGACGCGCCGCAGACCGACGCCATGGACGAGGAGCCGTTGGACTCCAGAATGTCGGACACCACGCGCAGCGTGTAGGGGAAATCGTCGTACGCGGGCAGCAGCGGCTGGATCGCCCGCTCGGCCAGGTTTCCGTGCCCGATCTCGCGCCGCGAGGTGCCGCGGTAGGGCCGGGCCTCGCCCACGCAGAAGGGCGGGAAGTTGTAGTGCAGCATGAAGGACTTGGTGACCTCCTCGCGCACGTCGATGGAGTCGATGCGCTGCTCGTCACGCGCCGTCCCCAGCGTGGCGGCCACCAGGGCCTGGGTCTGGCCCCGGGTGAAGAGGGCGGTGCCGTGCACGCGCGGCAGCACCCCCACGTCGCAGGTGATGGGGCGGATCTCGTCGAGGGTGCGGCCGTCGGCCCGCTCTCCCTTGCTGAGGATCTGCTCCCGCATGGTGCGCTTCTCGATGCCGCGCAGCACCTCACCGACGTCCTTCTCGTGCTCCGCCCACGCCTCGTCCTCGGCTTGCAGGCTGGCGATCACGTCCTCCTTGACGGTGGCCATGGCCTGCTGGCGCTCCTGCTTGTCCTGCAGGTTGAGCGCCTCGACCACCTTGGCGCCGGCCAGCTGCTCCACACGGTTCCGGAGCGCCTCGTCCGGCGTGACCGGGGTCCAGTCCATGTCCGGGATGCTGTGGCCGTCCAGGAGTTCCTTCTGGATGGAGATGAGTTCGCGGATCCCCTCGTGGCCGAACTGGATCGCCTCCAGGATGTCCGCCTCGGGCACCTCGAGCGAGCCACCCTCCACCATCAAAATGGCGTCCTGGGTCCCGGAGACGATGATGTCCAGGTCGGAATACTCCAGCTGCTGGAAGGTCGGGTTCCAGATCCAGTTGCCCTGCACGCGGCCCACACGGACCGAGGCCACGTGGTCGTGGAAGGGGACGTTGGACAGGTTCAGGGCGACGCTGGCGCCCAGGAGCGCGAGCACGTCCGCGTCGTTCTCCTGGTCGGCGCTCAGGATGAAGCAGGCGACCTGCGTCTCGTGCATGAACCCGTCCGGGAACAGCGGCCGGAGGGCACGATCGGTGAGGCGGGCCGAGAGAATCTCCTTCTCCCCGGGCCGGCCCTCACGCTTGAAGAAGCCGCCCGGGATCTTGCCGGCGGCATAGGTCTTCTCCCGGTATTCCACCGTGAGGGGGAAGAACGGGAGGTGCGTGGGCCTCGAGTCCACGGTGGCGGCACAGAGGACGACGGTGTCTCCGTACTGGACGAGGCACGAACCCCCGGCGAGACGGGCCATGCGGCCAATCTCCAGGGTCAGGGGGCGTCCTGCGAACTGGCGCTCGATGCGCTGGATCATGCGTTTCTTCTCTTCCGCTTCGCTGCGGGGAACCACTCCCCGCGCTGGTTTGCGATGGGCGCCGGGTCACATTCCCCGGGCCGGGTGACGTCCTCCGCCGGAAGCGTTCCGGGTGAGGAAAGCAGCGAAGGGCGGCGGCCACTGCGGCCACCGCCCTTCCCCGCGTGCTCAGTGCCGGAGCCCGAGGTCCGCGATCAGTTCGCGATACCGCTCGAGGTCCGACTGCTTCAGATACTCCAGGAGTCGGCGACGGCGTCCCACCATCTTCAGCAGGCCGCGCCGGCTGTGGTGGTCGTGCTTGTGGGCGTCGAAGTGCGCCCGCAGGTCGTTGATGCGCTCGGTCAGGAGCGCGACCTGGACGGGGGCGCTGCCCACGTCCTGCTCATGGAGCCGGTACTTCTCGATGATGGTCTGCTTGTCGATGCTCATCTGTTGAGCCTCCTCAGGAGTCGTCTGCTGCAAGGGAAGCCTGCCGCACGCCGGTCGAAAGTCCGGCCGCAGCCTATATGGATAACGGATCAGGTGTCGTCCGGCAACGTCAGAGGTCCCGGATCATCGCGGGCGAGTATGGCCCGCGCCCGCGCCACGTCTTCGCGCATCTGCTCCACCAGGGCCTGCGGAGTGTCGAAGGGCCGCACCCCCCGCAATCGGTAGATGAAGTCGATGCGCACCTCCTCTCCGTACAGATCTCCGCGGAAGTCCAGCAGGTGCAGCTCGACGGAGGGAGGAGAGCCGGGAAAGGTCGGCCGCGGACCGAGGTGGAGCGCCCCGTCGTGGATCCCGCTGCGAGTCACGCCGCGCACGGCGTAGATGCCCGGCGGGGGCAGCAGCTTGTCGGGGGGGAAGCCCGACAGGTTCGCGGTGGGGAAGCCCAGCTCCTTCCCACGCCCCTCGCCGCGCACCACCGCGCCCCGGATCGAGTAGGGGCGGCCCAGCCCCGCGCGGGCCTGCACCATCTGCCCCGCAGCCACCCACCGCCGGATGCGGGTGGAGGACACCGCACCGCTACCCGCCTGCACCGGGGGCACTACGTCCACCGCGAACCCCAGCGTGCGCCCCATGGCCCGCAGCGCCTCGGCGTCCCCGCTACGCCCGCGGCCGAAGCCGTGGTCGTAGCCGATCACCAGCTCCGCCACGCCCAGCCGCCCGACCAGGATCTCGCGCACGAAGCGATCCGGCTCGTAGCGGGCGAGCTCCGGCGTGAACGCCAGGAACACCGCGTAGTCCAGCCCGCTCTCGGCCAGGATCTCCTTCTTCTCCACCGGTGTGGTCAGCAGCGGGGGCGCGTCCTGGGGGCGCACGATGGTGAGCGGGTGCGGATGGAACGTCACCAGGACGCTGCGCCGGTCGGCGGCGCGCGCGCGGGCCCGGATCTCCTTCAGCACTGCCCAGTGTCCCCGATGGACGCCGTCGAAGGTGCCCACCGTGACCACAGTCCCGCGGTCGCGGGGAATGCCGGGCTGGGCGATCACCCCGCCCTCCCCCCATCCGGCGGAAGCACCCTCTCCGGCCGGAGCACCCCGTCCCGCACCCGGCCCACCGCCAGCAGGCGGTCGCCGTGCCGGACCGCCACGCGGACCTCCCCCACCCCGCCCGGGTCCGCAAGCCGCTCGGGCAGCGGAATCGCCTGTCCCCACGTCAGACGCCGGGCCGCGGCGTCGTCCAGCGCCACCTCCGGCAGGTGCGCGAGCGCCTGCAGCGGCGTCCGCCAGGCAGCGTCCGGAACCGGGTCCGAAAAGTCCCCGGCCACCGCCTCCTCCACCCGAAAGCCGCCCACCGCCGTGCGCCGCAGCTCCCGCAGGTGCGCCCCCACGCCCAGCGCCGTGCCCAGGTCGCGGGCGAGCGCCCGGATGTAGGTCCCGCTGGAACAGACCACCCGGAACGCCACCTCGGGCAGCGCCACCTCGGTGAGCTCCAGGGCGTGCACCGTCACGGTGACAGGCTCCAGCTCGACCGTCTCTCCGCGCCGCGCCCGGCGATGGGCCGCGGTCCCGCCCACCTTCTTGGCCGAGTACCGTGGCGGCTGCTGCCGGATGGTGCCGCGGAGCCCGACCAGCGCCTCCTCGACCGCCCGCCGGTCCAGGCTCCGCCACCCCTCATCGGTGGCCGTCACCTCGCCCTCCCGATCGAGGGTGTCGGTAGACACGCCCAGGCGCGCGCGCGCCATGTACTCCTTGTCCAGGCCGGTCAGATAGGGGGAGAGGCGGGTGGCCGGACCGACACAGAGCACCAGCAGGCCCGAGGCGAAGGGATCCAACGTTCCCGTGTGGCCGATGCGACGCTCCCCGAGCGCCCGCCGCGCCCGCACCACCACATCGTGCGACGTGGGCCCGACCGGCTTGTCGACCAGGAGCACGCCCGCGGCGGGCGAAGCCGTCACCCATCCCCCCGGTCGTCGTCCCCGGTGTCGGTGTCGGTGTCGGTGTCGGTACCGGGCTCGGCGTCCTCCCCTTCGCCCGCCTCGCCCCAGCCCTGAACGGGCCGAACCTCGTCCAGCAGCGTCTCGATGCGGAGAGCATGGTCGAGCGTTTCGTCCTGCTGGAACACCAGTTCGGGTGCCCGGCGGATCTTGAGCGCCGCCCCCAGTTCCCGGCGCAGGAAGGGGGCCGCCGCGGCCAGACCCTCCAGCGCCCGCTCACGCTCCCCCTCGGAGCCGGTCACCCGCACGAAGACGCGGGCGTGCGTCAGGTCCCGGTCCACCCGCACGTGCGTGAGCGTGACCCCGGACACGCGCGGGTCCTTGACGCGGGTGAGCAGGAGCCCGGCCAACTCACGCCGCAGCTGCGCCCCCAGGCGGTCGACGCGCCGGCTCACGAGCGCGCCCCGGTCACCGGAACTCCCGCCGGACCGATGCGATCAGGCAGCGCCCGTCCGACTCCACGAAGCGGTCCACCTGGTCCAGCACCCGCTCCACCGCGCCGCGGTCGGGCCCCAGGGCCGCGACCGAGAGCTCAGCCCGCACCAGGGCCTCCAGCGCCCCAGTCTCCGCGACCGCGACGTTGAAGCGGTTCCGGATGCGCGCGCGCAGCGACTTCACCACCATCCGCTTCTCCTTGCGGGATCCGCACCCGGGAAGGCTGAGCTGAAAGGTGTGCACGGCAAGATGCATGGCGTCGCCGGTGGGGTGGGGAGGCGGCGCCCGGAGCGCGGCCTCCGGCCGGGCCGCCCGCTCAGGCCCCCGCCTGGGCGCTCTCGGCAAGGGTACGGGCGATCTCCTCGACGCGGTAGCACTCGATGACATCGCCCACCTTGAGGTCGTTGAAGTTCTGGATCCCGATGCCGCACTCGAATCCCTCGCGCACCTCGCGCACGTCGTCCTTGAAGCGCTTCAGGGACGAAAGCTCCCCATCGTACTGGACGATGCCGTCGCGGATGAGGCGGGCGCGGCCCTTACGGTTGATCAGCCCCTCGGTTACGTAACAGCCGGCGATGGTCCCGACGCGGGAAATGCGGAAGATCTCGCGGACCTCGGCGGCGCCCAGGATCTCCTCCCGCTGCTCGGGTGAGAGCATCCCCTCCAGCGCGGCGCGCACGTCGTCCACGGCGTGGTAGATGACCTCGTAGGTCTTGATCTCCACGCCCTTCTCTTCCGCCAGGTGGCGGGCGTTGGCATCCGGGCGGACCCGGAAGCCGATGATGACGGCGCCCGCCGTCTCCGCCAGCAGCACGTCGGATTCATTGACGGCCCCCACGGCCCGGTGCACCACCTCGACCTGAACCTCTCCCGTGGAGAGCTGTTCGAGGGCGTCGGCCACGGCCTGAACGGAGCCGTCCACGTCGCCCTTGATGATGAGCGGCAGCCGGGAAATCTGGCCCTTGGCCAGCATGTGGCCGAAGTCGCCGAGCTTGAGGCCGCGGTCGCGGATGCGCAGCTGCTTCTCGCGGTCGAGGCGCTGCCGCGAAGTCGCCACCTCGCCGGCCTCGTCCGCGCCCATCGCCTGGAAGGTGTCCCCGGCCTGGGGGACGCCGGCAGCGCCCAGCACCTGGGCGGGCACCGCGGGTCCCACCGACGACACACTTTTGCCGCGTTCGTCGAGCAGCGCCCGTACCCGCCCGTCGTAGAGCCCGCAGACGAAGGAGTCACCCACCCGCAGCGTCCCCTTCTGGACCATGATGGTCACCACGGGGCCCTTCCCGACGTCGAGCTGGGCCTCCACCACCACGCCCTGTGCCGGACGATCCGGGTTGGCCTGGAGCTCGAGCATCTCGGCCTGCAGCAGAACCTTCTCCAGCAGGTCATCGATCCCCGCCCCGGTCTTGGCGGAGATCTCCGCGCAGAGCACGTCTCCCCCGAAATCCTCCACCTGCACGTCGTGCTGCAGAAGCTCCTGCTTGACCCGCATGGGGTCGGCGGCCGGAAGGTCCACCTTGTTGATGGCGACCACCATGGGGACGTCGGCGTTCTTGGCGTGCGAAATGGCTTCGACGGTCTGGGGCATGACCGAGTCGTCCGCCGCGACGATGAGGATCACCACGTCCGTGAGGTCGGCGCCGCGGGCGCGCATGGCCGTGAAGGCGGCGTGCCCGGGTGTGTCCAGGAAGGAGATCGAGCGCCCGTCCGGGAGCTCCACGTGGTACGCGCCGATGTGCTGCGTGATGCCACCGCTCTCGCCGGCCACCACGTTGGTGCTGCGGATCCGGTCCAGCAGCAGCGTCTTGCCGTGGTCCACGTGCCCCATGACGGTCACCACCGGGGGCCGCGGGCGCAGGGACTCGGGATCCTCCTCCTCGACCTCCTCGGTGCCCAGGGCCTCGTACTCCTCCTCGCGCACCGCCGTGTATCCGAACTCGTCCAGGAGCAGCTCGATCTGATCGAAATCCAAGCGCTGATTGATGGTCACCATCAGCCCCAGATTCTTGAACGCGGACCCGACGATGGCGGTGGGAGACTCGTCCACCAGCTCGGCCAGCTCGGCTACTGTGAGGAACTCGTTCACCCGGACCGTCTTGCGCTCCCGCTCCCGCTCCTCCTCACGCTCCATTTCCTGCAGTTCGATCTCCTCGCGCGTGGGCCGCTGCGTCTTCTTGCGCTTCTTCTTGCCCCCGCCCTTCATCTGGGCCATGACGCGCTGCAGGTTCTCCTGCACCTCGTCCTGGTCCACGCGGCGCTTCTTGCGGTCCTTGCGCTTGCGCTGACCGTCTGCGGTGTATCCCTCGGCCTGGATGCGCACCGTGCCGCCCGGCCCGGCCGACGCGGCCGGCCCGGTGGGTCCACCCTGCGCGGCAGGGCGTGGCTTGCGGAAACGACGGACCGGCTCCGGGCTGCCCGCCGCGTCCCGCACCGGCGTGGGCGCGGGTCCGTCCGAATCGGGAGCGACGCCCGCCTCCGGCTCGGGAGTCGCGGCCTGCCCTTCCCCGGCCGCCTCGGCGGCGGCCACCCGATCGGGAGCCTCCCCACCCTCGGCCTCGGCGACGACCTCCTCGGTGGACTCCCCGCTCGCGGCGTCCTCGGCCTCCTCGCGGGCATCCGCGGCCTCCTCGCGGGCATCCGCGGCAGCCTCGGCGTCCCCGGCAGCGTCCGCCCTGGCGCCCTCCTCCATCTCCTTGGACGCGACCTTCCCGGTGACCTCGGCCTCGGAAACCTCCGCCGCGGCCGGCTCCTCCGTCTCCACCTCCTCCTCCGCCGCCTCCTCCGCCTCCGGTCCGGAAACCTCGGGCTCTGGCTCGGGCTCGGGGGTGCGCCGCCGCCGGCGGCGGCGGGTGGCCGGGGCGGACTCCTCCACCGCCGCCTCCAACGCCGCCCGCGCATCGCTCTTGCCAGCCCGGCGGGCACGCTCCACCCGGGCGAGCACGAGTGCCGCCTCGGCGTCACCCATCTCGTCCCCGGGGCGCGCGACGTGGATGCCCATGCCCCGCAGAAGGGGAAGGAGCACGTCCACCGCCATCTTGAGGTCCTGCGCTAACTCTTCAACCCGCATGCGTTTCGTCTTCCTGTTCTGTACCCGGGCGCATCGCGGCACCCACGTCCGCCCTCAGCTTCGCCAGGAAGCCTTCGGCAAAGGCCGGCAGTGTGAGAGCCGCGGCGGAGAGCCGGCCACGGCCGAGGGCCGCGCCCAACTCCTCCCGCGTCCCCAGCACCGCGCTGGGAAGCCCCCTGTGTTCCAGGAGGGCTTTGATCTTCTTCAGTTGTGTGTCCGAGGCGTCCTCCGCGAGGAGCACGACCCGTGCCCGACCCTCCCGCACGGCTCGCCGAACGGCGTCGGTGCCGACCACCACCGACCCCGCTCGGTGAGCGAGCCCGAGGAACCGGAGGAGCTCAGTCCTCGGATTCCCCGGGCTCACCGGAGTCCTCGTCGCTGTCCCCTGCCTTTCCGGCGTCCGCCTCGTCCGGGGTCTCGCCCTCCGCCTCGTCGGGGGAGGCCTCTCCCTCGACGACCGTGAGCTGATCGATGATCCCCAGCAGGCGGTCCGCCTCTTCCTCGTTCAGACCCTCGATCCCGAGAAAGTCCGCTTTCTCAAGGTCGATGATATCGAGAAAAGTATTGTACCCAGCGGCATTGAGAGCCGCCAGGGTGGCCGCGGGGAGCTCGAGTTCCTCCAGCGAGAAGTCCGCGGTCTCGTACGGCTCCTCGCCAGCGGGGAAGAGCGGGAAGTCGGCGCCCCGCTCCAGCCACTCACGGGAGCCGTACAGGTCGATCTGCCAGCCGATCAGCTGGGAGGCGAGCCGGACGTTCTGTCCGTTGCGACCGATGGCCAGCGAAAGCTGATCCTCGTCCACGACCGCGGTGACGACCTGGCGCTGCGGATCGGACATGACCTTCGCCACCCGGGCCGGTGCCAGCGCCCTCCGGGCGAACACGTCCGGCTCCGGGTGCCAGGGCACGATATCGATCCGCTCTCCACCCAACTCCGACACCACCGCCTGCACCCTCGAGCCCTTGAGCCCCACGCAGGCGCCGACCGGATCGATGGACTCGTCCAGGCTGTGCACCGCGATCTTGGTACGCCCCCCCACCTCGCGGGCGATCTCGCGGATCTCGACGATGCCCTGCGCGATCTCGGGCACCTCGAGCCGGAAGAGCGCCGCCACGAACAGGGGATCGGCACGCGAGAGGATCAGGCGCGGTCCGCGCGGCGTCTCGTCCACCTTCTTGAGCACCGCCCGGATCGACTCGCCCTGGCGGAAGCGCTCGCGCGGATTCTGCTCCTTCCACGGGATGATGGCGTCCGCGTCCCGCGCCCGGTTGAGCAGGACCACCATCTTGCCCCGCTCCACCTGCTGAATCTCGCCGGACAGCAGTTCCCCGACCCGGTCGTTGAACTCGTCGCGGATCCGGTCCCGCTCGCCCTCCCGCACCCGCTGCACGATGCGCTGCTTCATGGCCATCACGGCGTTGCGCCCGAACTGGGCGAAGTCCACCGCGATCTCCATCACGTCACCCACCTCGTAGGTGGGGTCGTCCCAGCGGGCATCCGTCAGCGAGATCTCGGTGGCCTCGTCCTCCACCGTCTCCACGACCCGCTTGAGCACCACGATCTCGAAGTCACCACTGACGTCGTTGATGTCGATCTCGGCCTCGACTTCGGGACCGTACAGACGCATGAGCGCCGCCAGGATCCCGTCCTTCATGAGGTCGTTGACCTCGTCGGGCGAAAGATCCTTGGTGGCACCGATGTCGCGCAGAGCCGCAACGATCTGGGCGGCGTTGGCCATGGCTTTCCTCGTTGTCCCTGTGTCAGTCCCAGCTGAAGACCAGGTGGGCCCGGGAGATCGCCTCCCGGGGGATCACCACCTCGTCCCCGTCGTCCAGCCTCATCCTCACCCGGCCACCCTCCGCCGGATCGATGTCCATCAACT
This sequence comes from Longimicrobiales bacterium, assembly GCA_032250975.1. Classification (GTDB taxonomy): domain Bacteria; phylum Gemmatimonadota; class Gemmatimonadetes; order Longimicrobiales; family Gaopeijiaceae; genus Gaopeijia. Next base: position 25,873 of record JAVVFC010000009.1, read on the forward strand.
CCCCTTCCAGCCGGCGGGACCGCCCCGCCAGCGGGGCCTCACCCCGTACCGCGATCCGATTTCCGCGGAAACGCCTGAAGTCCCGCTCCCGCAGCAGGGGCCGCTCGACCCCCGGAGAGGAGACCTCCAGCACATACCGCTCGGGAAGGGCCGGGTGCCCGTCCATCCAGGCCTCGAGCGCCCGGCTAACCCGCGCACATTCGTCCACCGTGATCCCCGTCTGCCCCGGCACCGCGTCCGGACGGTCCACCCGCACGCGGATCACCGGGCGACGGGCGCTGCCCGCCCACTCCACCTCGACCAGCTCGAAGCCCAGCGCCTCGACGCGCGCCTCGAGTTCGCCCTCAACCTCCGGGATCACCCTGGCCATCTCATGGCTCCCGGGCACCGGACCCCGCGGGTCCGACCCTTGCAATTCAAAATGACGGAGAATAAAAAAGCGGGGGCTGCCTGCTCCCCCACTGGAAGGACCGCCGTGCTGGCGGTGCGTCCGCGTTCGGTCGGAAGATAAGCGGAATCCACCCTGCCCTCAAGGAGCCCCCAGCCCCGCGCGCCTCCGTCTCAGGAGGTCCCGGTGCGCTCGATCCGCGCGCCGAGCGCGCGCAGACGCCCGTCGATGTTCTCGTATCCGCGCTCGATCTGGCCGATGTTGTGGATCTCGCTGGTGCCTTCGGCCCCCAACGCCGCGATGAGCAGCGCCATGCCCGCGCGGATGTCGGGGCTCTCCACCGTCCCGCCCCGGAGCGGCGCCGGACCCACGACCACGGCACGGTGGGGGTCGCAGAGAATGATGCGGGCCCCCATCCCGACCAGCTTGTCCGTGAAGAACATGCGGGACTCGAACATCTTCTCGTGGACCAGGATGGTTCCGTGGCACTGGGTCGCGGTCACGAGCGCGATCGAGGTCAGATCGGCCGGAAACGCCGGCCAGGGGCCATCGTCGATCTTGGCCACCGCCCCGAAGGCGTCGTACCGGACGTGGTGCTCGCCGGAGCCCCCGACGTGCAGGTTGCCGTCCTGCAGACGGAAGTCGATGCCGAGCCGGTCGAAGCCCAGCAGGGTCGAATCAAGGTGCTCGACCGGTGCCCCCTCGATGACCAGGTCGCTGCCCGTGACCGCGGCCAGGCCGATGAACGAACCGGTCTCGATGTGGTCGGCCTGAAGCCGATAGCGGGTACCCCCCAGCCGGGGCGTTCCCGTGATGTGCAGGCGGCCCGTCCCGATCCCCTCCACCTGCCCCCCCATGCCGTTGATCAGGTGGCAGAGATCCTGGACATGCGGCTCCGCTGCCGCGTTTCGAAGCACCGTGGTGCCTCGCGCCAGGGCAGCGGCCATGACCGCGTTCTCGGTTCCGGTGACGGAGGGCTCGTCCAGGAAGATGTCTCCGCCGCGCAGTCCGGGTGCGCGAATGCGGAAGTCCCCGTTCAGCTCCACCGAAGCGCCCAATCCCCGGAAGGCGAGGAAGTGGGTGTCCATGCGCCTCCGACCGATGACGTCCCCTCCGGGGGGCGGGAGCTCCACATCGCCGAAACGCGCCAGCAGGGGTCCAGCCAGCAGGAGCGAGGCGCGGATGCGCGCCGCCATCCGGCGGTCCACCCGCCCCACCGACACCCCGGAGGTGTCCACGGTGACGGTGTTCCCGTCCGACCAGACGCAGCGCGCGCCCAGCGATTCCAGGATCTCCACCAGGGTGAGCACGTCCCGGATGCGGGGCACGTTCTCCAGCGTCACGGGCTCGTCGGTGAGGAGCGCCGCCGCCAGGCAGGGGAGGGCGGCGTTCTTGTTGCCGGCCGGACGGATGCGGCCCGAAAGGGCCCGTCCCCCTTCCACGATGAAGGTCGACATCGTTTCCGCTGCTGAGGAATCGGTCGGTCGGCGGCGGGGTGCCTGCCGCTCCACGGTCGCGTGAAGATACCGCGCCTCCGCCGTCGTTGCGAACCCGCCCATGCCAACCCCCTCAGCCATGATTGTCCGTTCCTCCCGCCCCGACCCGAAGTCCGGGAGTGCAGATTCCATGCCGCCTTGCCGCGCCGGGTCCGGTCGTCTACCATCGGCACGCACCCCTTCCCACCCCGAGCCATGCGCCTGCGCGACTATCTGCGTCCCGACCTCGTCCTTTCTCCCCTGCGCGCGCGCGACACCGCCTCCGCGCTGGAAGCCATCGCCGACCGCCTGGCCGAGGCCGGAGCGGTGGACTCACGCCAGGAGACCCTGGCGGCGCTCGCGGCCCGAGAGGAGACGCACACCACGGTGCTCGGGCACGGCATGGCCCTGCCCCACGCCACGCTGCCCGGCCTGCACCAGCCCCTGATCCTGCTGGCGCTCGCACCGGAGCCCGTTCCCTTCGGCCCCGCGGGCACGGAGCCGGTCCGGATCTTCTTCACGCTCCTATCGCCTCCGGGGTTCGAGGGAGAGCACATCAAGATCCTGGCACGCATCTGCCGGCTGGTCCGCCACCCGGGCTTCGTGGATGATCTGATGGGCAGCCCGGACCCGGATCGGGCGCTGGCGTTGGTGCGGTCCGTGGACGAACAGCACGTCTGAGGACTCCGTGCAACTCCTGGTAGCGGTCGTCAACGACCCGGACAAGCTGGACGAGATCCTGTCGGGCTTCCTGGAACTCGGCATCACGGGGGCGACCGTGATCGGAAGTGAGGGGATGGGCCGCCTGCTGACCCACGACATCCCCATCTTCGCGGGGCTGCAGTCGCTGATCGCCGGCTCGCGCCCGCGCAACCGCACGATCTTCTCGGTGGTGTCCGAGGAGAAGGTCGCGCCGGCCTTCGCGCTCCTGCAGGACGTGTGCGGGAACCTGGCCGCGCCGGCAACGGGGATCGCCTTCTCCATTCCGCTCGACCGGGTGGTGGGGCTGGCGCCCGAGTTGGGGGGTGACGACACCTGAGCGGGCCGCCATGGACCCCCTGATCGCAACCCTGGCGCTCATCCTGATCGCGCTCCTGGGAAGTCGCTTCTCCTTCGCGACCCGGCAGGTCTCCGCCGGATCCCAGCTCCTGCTCCGCACCGGCACCCACTTCCTGCTGCTCGGATTCCTGCTCGGTCCGACTGCGCTGGGCCTCCTGAGCCGGGAGGCGGTCGGCCAGCTCTCGCCCCTGCTGGGTCTGGCACTGGGGTGGATCGGCCTGCTCTTCGGCCTGCAACTGGAACGCGGGGCCCTGCGTCACTTTCCCCGGGTGTTCCTGGTCCTCGCCCTGGGCCAGGCCACCCTGGTCTGCGCGTTGCTGCTCGCGGGAGGTCTCCTGCTCGCCTCCCGGCTCTCGCTGGCGGGGGAGGCCACGATGCTGGTGCTGGCGGGCGCCGCCGCCACCGCCTGCATTTCCACGCCGGCGGCGGTGGCCATCGTGGCGGCCAACTTCCGGGTGAAGGGGCAGGTCAAGGATCTGCTCTACTTCGTGGCCTCGCTGGATGCCATCGTCGGCATCACCGTCCTGCACGTGGCCTACGCCGCCATGCACGGCACGCCGGTCATGGCCGCCCGCGGCGACGAACCCGTCTGGTTCTGGGTGCTGGCGGGGGTCGGCCTCGGGGTGGTCTGCGCGGTCATCTTCCTCTGGCTCGCCCGCCTGCGCCCCAGCCGGGAGGAACTGGTCCTCTACCTGCTGGGGATCTCGGCGCTCGCCGCCGGCGCGGCGCTCCAGCTCCAGCTCTCCCCGCTCTTCGTGGGCACGGTGACGGGCGTGATCATCACCAATCTGAACCCACAGTGGCACCGCGCATTCCGGATCATGGAGCGCTGGGAGAAGCCCATCTACCTGATCCTGCTGCTCCTGGCGGGAGCCGCGCTCCGCATTCCGGCCTGGTGGGTGCTGCCCCTCGCCCTCGGATACGCCGTCACGCGTGCGCTGGCCAAAGTGCTCGCAACCGGGTTCCTGGTCCGTGTCCTGCCGCTCCCCTTCCCCACTCCCCTGAGTCTGGGAATGGGACTCGTCCCGCAGGGAGGGATCTCGATCGCCATGGCCATCTCTCTGTCCCTCACCCTGCGCTCCTCCGACGCCCGGATGGCGGGGGTGGACGCCGCCGATCTCCTCTTCGCCACCGTCATCGTCGGAGTGGTGATCTCGGACCTGGTGGGGCCGTTCCTGACCACCAGGCTGCTGCGGAGCGGTGCGGGCGGGGAGCGCGATCCGCGCGGCGCCGCGGACCACGCCCCCGATCGGACGGGCACGCGCGCGCCGGAGTCCCCATGACCCTGCGCCTCCATCTCCATCAGACCGCCCCCACACTGGGTGCGTACGCGGGGAACCTCCGCGCCACCACGGCTCGTGTGGAGGCTGCTCCGTCGGGAAGCCTGGTGGTGTTTCCGGAGCTGTCGCTCACCGGGTACGATCTGGGCATGCGGGCCCGGGAACTGGCGATTTCGGAAGCCGCTCCGCCCCCCCTCCGTCCCTCCCGGGACAGGGTCCATGTCGTGTTCGGCTTCCCCGAGGAGGCAGCGGACGGCCGGCTCTACAACACCGCGGCCGTGGTGGACCGGAGCGGCTGGGTGGCGCGCCACCGCAAACGCTACCTTCCCACGTACGGCATGTTCGACGAGGGGCGGATCTTCGCTCCCGGAACCACCGGCCCGCGCCTCTTCCACCCCCACCCGGACTGGCCCGCCGCACTGCTGATCTGCGAGGAGTTCTGGCATCCGGCGCTCGTGTACCTGGCGGCGATGCGCGGCGCCCGACTGCTGGTGGTGACGGCCGCCGCTCCGGGCCGAGGGCGACCCCACGACCCGAAGAACGAGGGTCCGCGCTTCCGGTCGCATGGCGCGTGGCGGCTGCTGGCGCGCAGCGCGGCACTGACGCACGGCGTCTACGTCGCCCTGGCGAACCGCGTCGGAGTGGAGGGGGGCACCGTCTTCGCGGGAGGATCGCTGGTGGTCACTCCCGACGGCGAGATCGTGGCCGAAGCGAGCCACGAAGGGGAGGACGTCCTGGAGGTGATGCTGGACCCGGACCGACTGCGGGCGGCTCGCGCCGCGTACTCCCACCTGCGTGACGAGGACGCCGCCCTGGTGGTGCGCGAACTCCAGGCCCTGCTGGAAGGCGGTGAGGCGACGTGAGCGGGGCCGCATCCGCCGCCGAGGAGGCGCGCGTCTCCGGCATCGTGCGTGAAGTGCTGGCGTCGGCCCTGCGGGAGGGTGGCCGGACCGGCCTGGTCATCGGGGCCGCGCCCGGCCCCGAACGGGCCCTGCTCGAGCGCTGGTGCCGGGGTGGGCCGTCGCTGACGACGCCTGCGCCCGAGACGGTGGCGCCCGTGCGCGCCGCGCTGGAGTGCGAGGCGGCGGCGTGGATGGCGGTGGGCGGCGTGCACGCGATCCGGCACGACCGGCTGCTGGTGCACCCCGCCAACAAGGCCATGCTGCTGCTGGGGAGGGTGCCGCTCGCACCGTGCTACCCGCTCGGTGACCTGTGGCCCTGTCAGATCACCGGTTGGGCGGGCGACGCCACCCTGCCTCCGGTCCTGCGCGGCCTCGCGCCCGAGGTCGCGCGGGAGGTCCAGGACCGTCTCCGCGCGGGGCTCGAGGGCGGGGGCGGCGTCGCCCGGGCCCTGCGCGGGCTCGACTCCGAGGTGGTCGAACCGATCCTCGCGGTCCTCGCCGGAGGGCGGGCACGGGCCCGCCCCCCCCTGATCCCCCGGCTCACCGCGTGGACACTGGGTTCCGACCCGCCGCCCTGACTGGCCCGGGTGCGCCCGTAT